>NZ_JBJIAB010000033.1:0-64597 GCF_045310795.1 Candidatus Clostridium helianthi | reverse complement strand
GCCAATTCCTGTAGAGTTTCTACAAGATAAGAAAATGATTGCTAAATTGCGCTCTTCTTATCGAAGAGCTTTTTTATATTTATCTAGCTTTGTTAAGTCTATAGGTTAAAAAATTTATGTCGTCGTATCAATAGGTTAAAATAGTATAACTATTAGTTTAGAAATCCAATTTATAAATTATATTTATACTTTAAAATATACATAAATACATAGAAATAAGATACATATTTGTAACCTAAAGGTCATGATATGAAAGAGGCATTTGAAATTAAGCTGTGATGGTTCTTAGTGGAAGGTTGTTTCATTTACTGCTTGTCATAAATTTACTTTAGGAACACGCAGAAATGAGTGCAACCTTCCACTTAGAACTCATCCAGTGAAAATTTCATAAGTCCGCTGGAATAAATATGTATCTTATTTCGGTATCTGTAAATTATAAAGTTTCACTTAGATTTTTTATAATATAATTTCGAAATTGATCTGCAGATGGAGAAATATATTTGTTTTTTACAGAAGCAAGATAAATGTATCTTTTAACAATAGGATTATTTATATGTATAATTTTCACATCGAAACTCTTAATCAATGCTATATTAGGAATAATGGCAATACCATAATCAACAGCTACTAAACCTAAAACGGCACTATCTTCCTCTACTTCACATATAATTTTTGGAGTTATATTAACCTTTTTAAACAAACTATCTATAAGAGGACGGATACCACTTTCTTTATTGAAGTACACAAAAGGATAGTCTGCTACATCTTTTAAATCAATACTATCAAGTGCAGCTAATTCGTGATCTTTTGAAACAATTAAGACTAGCTGTTCTTCAAGAATAGGTATAAAATCTATATCTGGCTCATTTTCTACAAAAGAACAGAAGCCTAAATCGAACTTTTCACTTTTTAACCCTGTAATAATATTATGAGTAGTACCTTGAAAAAGAGAAAAAGATATTTTTTTAAATTTTTCCTTATCTAAAAATTCTTTAATGAGATTTGGCATAACATAAGCACCGAGGGTGTATATAAATCCTAAATCTATTACACCAGAGGTAGAATCTGCTAAGGCTTTTAGTTTTTTTTCTCCAACTTCCAATTCATTAAGAGCACTATCAACATATTGTAGAAAAAAGCGTCCATATTTTGTTAATTTTACATTTCTGCCTTCCTTCTCAAATAAGTAAGTTCCTAAATCTTTTTCCAAAGTTGATATAGCATGACTTAAGCTTGGCTGGGTAATTGATAATTCCTTAGAAGCTTGAGTATAATGTTCTAATTTAGCTAAAACCCTGAAATATTGTAGATGATTTAAGTTCATGGAAATTCAATCCTCTCTAATTTTTTATTGTTGATATTTAAATTAAGTATAACATGACTAATAGATAAAATCTATAAATAACGCTTGAAAAAGATATTAGATTAATGAATAAAGAGATATTAAAATATAAATATAAAGATAAATATCTATTAAGTCACCTAGATTAAGTTAAATTTTAATCAATCAAGTTAAATATTAAACAAACATAAAATAAATGAGCAAAATATTGGTACATATAAATAGGAGGAAAAATTATGAAAAGTAAATATACAAATCTTTTGTCACCAATCACTATTAATGGAATGACATTAAGAAACAGAACAGTTATGCCACCTATTGGAAGCAACTTTGCAACCGTTAGTGCAGAAGTATCGGAAGAGATGATTAAATATTATGAATTGAGAGCTAAGGGAGGTACAGGACTTATCATTGTAGAGAATGCATGCGTTGATTATCCAATGGGAACTAATGGAACAAAACAGTGCAGAATTGATGATAATCAATATGTACCTGGATTATATACATTAGTTGAAAGACTTCATGCTTATGGCGCAAAGGTATCTATTCAACTTAACCATGCAGGAGCATCAGCTTATGGAGCAAGACTTAATGGAGCACAGCCAGTTTCAGCATCAAATATTCCATCAAAAACAGGTGGAACTATTCCAAGACCTTTAACTTTAGATGAAATGAAAGCTATTGCAAAAAAATATGGAGAATCTGCAGCAAGAGCTCAATTAGCAGGATTCGATTCAGTAGAAATTCATGGTGGTCATTCATACTTACTTAGTCAATTTATTTCACCTTTATTTAATGACAGAAAAGATGAATTTGGTGGAAGCCCTGAAAACAGAGCAAGATTTCCTAGAATGGTTATAGATGAAGTAAGAGCAGCAGTGGGTCCTAGATTTCCAATTGCAATAAGAATAAGTGCTGATGATATGATTAAAGGCGGAAATACACTTGAGGATACACTTGAATTAATGGAATATCTACAAGAAAAAGTTGATTTTATAAACGTTTCTATAGCACAAAATGATACTTTATATTTACAGCATGATAAGATGAGCCTTCCAGAAGGATGGAGAAGTTATATGGCTAAAGCTATAAGAGAAAAATTTGACAAGCCAGTAATAACTTCAGGAAATTTCCGTACACCAGAGGTTTGCGAAGAAGTAATAGCAAAAGGAGATGCAGATCTTATCGCTATGGGACGTGGTTTAATAGCAGAACCATATTGGGCTAACAAGGTTGCAAGTGGAGAAGAACACCTTCTTAGAAGATGTATTTCTTGTAATATAGGATGTGCTGATCACCGTTTGGCAAAATCTCAGCCAATTCGTTGTACAGTAAATCCAGATCTTTTATTTGAAGATGCTTATAAAGATAGACAAGTAAAGAAAAATATTAATGTTGCAGTTATAGGTGGAGGTACCGCTGGATTAGAAGCTGCATGTACAGCTGCTGAAGTTGGATGTAATGTAACATTATTTGAAGAAAAGGATAGATTAGGTGGATTAGCTTGGATGATAGGAACAGTTCCTGCCAAGAAGAAAATTCATTATTTTGTAGAATATTTAGAAAACAGAGCAAAAGAGCTTCCAAACTTAACTATAAAGTTTAATACAAGAGCTACAAAGGAAGCATTAGACGAAGTAAAGCCAGACATTATAGTAAATGCAACAGGCTCAAAGCCACTTCTTCCTCCAATATCAGGTTTAAAAGAACATATAGATAAAGAAGGTGGAAGAGTTAAATCAACATTTGGTTTCATTGAAAACATCGATGCTTTTGATAAAGAAGACTGCAAAGGAAAGAAAGTTGTAGTTGTAGGTGGTGGAGCTGTAGGTCTAGATGTTGTAGAATTTTTTGCTGAAAAAGGTGCAGAGGTTGCAGATATTGAAATGCTTCCTGTAATAGGAAAGGATCTTGATACTAATACTAAGCTTGATGCATATCACATGATGAAAGAAAATAATGTTAAGCAGCTTACAAGTACTGCACTTCAATCTGTTAATGAAAGTTCATTTACAGTAAAGAATCCTGAAGGTGCTATTGTAGATATAAACTTTGACTATGGATTTGTATGTCTTGGAATGAGAGCAGAAGTAACTGATTTACCTATGGCTGAGGCATATGCTGAAGAAAAAGGTGTAAAACTTCTTAACATTGGAGACAGTGTAAGAGCAAGAAGAATAATAAACGGTACTGAAGAAGGTAGAAATATCTTAAAAACTTTAGAAGTAATGGGTGCTTTCAGATAAAAGATAATGCCCTTTATTAAAAAGAATAATAAATTGCCGCCATTTGTTTATAGATGGTGGCATTTTTGATTTTTGTAGGAAAGCATACACTTATGAAAAGAGCAGCTATGCTGCAATGCGGAACTTTTCTGCAATTAAGAACTTATTTACTTTCTGGATATTCACTCTTTCTGATAATTTCAACCGAAATCATTCATCATTCCCTATTAATTATTCATTAATTTAATCTATAAATAAAGTGAAAAATTTGCATAGATTATATTGACAAAAGCATAAAAAAGAGGTATTATAATAAAAATAAAGTAATCAAAAGCTATGACTAAGAAGTAGTACGAAAACAAGAATTCTTCACAGAAAGCAACCGGTTGATGAGAGGTGCGTAGAATAGTTTTTCTGAATTCATCTTATGAGCTGCCCTTTGAAATGTTTTTTAGTAGGAGGTGCCGGTAACATCCGTTAAAAATGTAGAGTATTTATTTAGATACTTATTGAGGTCTACAGCGTGAGTTGTTGATAAAATTAGGTGGTAACACGGTTAATAAACCGTCCTTTGAAAATTCAAAGGGCGTTTTTTTTATATAAAAAATAATATATATAATATTTAACCAATTAAATACTTCATATAATAGAAAGCTCTAGATAATTAAGAAAAAGCGAAGTTTTATATTAAAAAGATATAGAATTATAAAATCCTAATTTAGATTTAAAAAGTAATTAATAATATAAATATAAGGGGGCATAAAAAATGAAAAATAACACAGTAAAAAATGAAATGGTAAACGAGGAGATTTTAAAGAATGAGGTTAACAAATACGCTAAATGTTTAGGAAAATGTACAATTGAAGATTGTATGAAATGTCATGAAATAGAACAAGGTTGTCATGAATATTGGGCTATATGGTGCAGGGATGCAATAGTATAATAAAATATAAAAGATGATAGATATAGAGCAAAAATATGTAATAACCAGATTACAAAACCATAAAATCTATCATCTTTTTGCATTCTAATTTATAATTAAGTGTAATATAAATCAGAAGTAAAAATAATTTCTTATTTCTTTACAGAGCTCATGTTCATAAAATTGTGTTTTGAGTATTCTATAACAAAATTCTTGAATTTTTGAACGACTGGTGTTAACGGTCTGTCTTTTACAACTGCTAAATAAAAAATTCTTTCCCAATTTGGACTCTCAATCTGAATGATTTTTAAATTCATAGAATTTAGAATAGGCATATTAGGACAAACTGCAATGCCAAAATTTTTAGAAACCAATCCAGCTATTACCTGATCTTCTTCAACTTCATATGCAACTTTTGGGGTTTTTCCAATTTGCTTAAACAAATCATCTATTATTGGTCTAAGTCCGCTTTTCTTTGTAAAAATAATTTGAGGATATGAAATCGTTTCAATTAAATCTATGGTATCTTTGCTTGCAAGTGGATGATCAATAGGAACTATTAATACTAGTTCTTGTTTGGCAACTGGAATAAACTCAATAGCATGTTCTTCTTTAATTTTGGAACAAAATGCAATATCATACTTCCTATCTTTAAGTCCTTGTAAAATATCAGCAGTTACACCTGTATAAAAGTGAAATTTGATTTCCTTATCAGAATTTGCCTTTAGAAAGCCTGCTGTAACATCTGGGACAAAATCACTTCCTAATGTTCGAAGAAAAGCCAAATCAATTGTACCTTCTCCATTACTGATGGATTTCAAGGTTTTTACATTTGAATCCAGAATCTCTAAAGATTCTTCTACAGCAGAAAAAAACATTTTTCCAGTTTTAGTTAATACAACATTTCTTCCATCTCTTTCAAAAAGTGAAACACCGAGTTCTTTTTCTAATGACGAAATTGCACTGCTTAAGCTTGGCTGAGTAATATTTAACTTTTCAGCAGCTTTTGTGTAGTGTTCTAAATGTGCTAGAGTTATGAAATAACGTAGATGATATAAATTCAATTTTGCACCTCGCTTTCATATGTATGTACTTGGCACTTAATTCTTGGGTGCCTTATGGTGAAATTATAACATGAACTATATACAAAATCTATAGATTGTTAGGATATTATCAATTTGTTTTCTAAATAGGCCTATAATATAATATATATAAAGATTCCAATAATATTGATTAGTAAATGGGACTCAGCTTTCAATCTACCGGTAGAATGATTAATGTTTTATAGGAACAGTGTTTTAAACAAAAGTTAGAAATCGATATCAATGTTATTTAGATATCAATGTTTTTTTATATTGAAAGGAGTATATACCATGAATAATAAAAATATTAATAATACTTGCGAGGAACAAAATCAATGTCCACCACTTACAGTTAGCTCATGGACATTAGGAGATCAATGCAAATTTGAAGAAAGAGTTAAAGCAGCTAAAGAAGCAGGATATAAAGGAATAGGTCTTCGTGCTGAAACATATGTAGATGCATTAAATGAAGGGCTATTTGATTCTGATATTCTTGACATTCTTAAAAAATATGACATGAAGGTTACAGAAGTTGAATACATTACACTTTGGGCTGAAGATAACCGATCTTATGAACAAAAATACAAAGAACAAATGTGTTTCCATATGTGTGAATTATTCAATGTTCAACATATAAATATTGGCTTAATGGAAACCTATAGTGTAGAACATACTGCACAAAAGTTGAAAGAATTATGTCAAAGAGCAGGCAAATATATAATTGGTGTTGAACCAATGCCATATAGTGGTATTCCAGATATTAAAAAAGGATGGGCAGTAGTTAAAGCTGCAGGCTGTGACAATGCAAAACTTATCTTAGATACATGGCATTGGGCAAGAGCAAACCAAGATAATGATATTAAATTGTTAGAAGGTATTCCAGCTGACAAAATCGTATCTATTCAAATCAATGATGTTTATGAAAGACCTTATGCAAAATCTATATTAAGAGATGAATCAATGCATGACAGACTTGCACCAGGTACAGGAATAAATGTAACAGAAGGTTTTGTTCGTATGATTAAAGAAAAGGGTATAAAACCAGCATGTATAGGTGTTGAAGTAATAAGTGATGCCATTTTAGCAAAAGGTGTTGCAGAGGCTGCTAAACATACATATGACAATACTATAAAAGTATTAGAAAAAGCTTGGCCAGAAGTATTACCTGAAAAATAAATAGTATATAAATTCTAATTGACAATGAATTATTATATAAGATATTTAAAGAAACAAAAGACAATTTAAAAAAACCAAAGATAAAAAATTAAAATGAGACTAATAATGAAAGGATGAATTGTTTTTATGAAATTTAAGTCAATGTTTACGCCAATAAAGATTGGACCAATGACAGTTCCTAATCGTTTTGTGGTTCCACCAATGGGAAACAATTTTGCAAATACAGATGGAACATTAAGCGACAGATCTTTAGCTTATTACCGTGAACGTGCTATTGGAGGCTTTGGGTTAATTACTTTTGAAGCTACTGTTGTAGATAAGACAGCTAAGGGTGGACCACGTAAGCCATGTTTATTTGAAGATAACACTGTAGAAAGTTTTAAACGTGTTATCGATGCTTGTCATGAAGCTGGTTCAAAAGTATCTATCCAACTTCAGCATGCTGGCCCAGAAGGAAATGCAAAAGTTGCTGGATATCCACTTAAAGCAGCTTCGGCTATACCATCAGCTTTAGGAAGAACTACACCTATTGCTATTTCTAGAGAAGAAATTTATGAACTTATTGAATCTTATGGTGATGCAGCAGTGCGTGCAAAGGAAGCAGGGGCAGATGCAGTAGAAGTTCACTGTGCGCATGGATATTTAGTTAATAGTTTCCTTTCTCCAAGAACTAATAAACGTGTAGATGAATTTGGCGGTTGCTTTGAAAACAGAATGCGTTTACCACGTTTAATAATTGAGAATATACGTAAAAAAGTTGGGCAATCTATGGCAATTCTTTGTCGTATTAATAGCTCTGATGAAGTAGATGGCGGATTAGATGTTCATGATAGTGCAACAATTGCTGCTTACTTAGAAGAATGTGGAGTAGATGGTCTTCATGTTTCACGTGCTGTACATATTAAAGATGAATACATGTGGGCTCCAACAGTTGTACATGGCGGATTTAATGCAGAGCTTGTTACAGAAATCAAACGTGCTGTAAATATTCCAGTTATAATAGTTGGTCGTTTTACTGAACCACATTATGCAGAATTACTAGTTCGTGAAGGACGCTGCGATTTAGTAGCATTTGGACGTCAAAGTTTAGCTGATCCTCATACACCAAATAAAGCTAAAGAAGGACGTTTAGATCAGTTGAATCCATGTATTGCCTGTTTACAAGGCTGCGTCTGCAATATGTATCAAGGAAATCCTGTTAAGTGTCTTGTTAATCCATTCCTTGGTTATGAAGGCGAATTGAAAGAAGCTGAAACTAAAAAGAAAGTATTTGTTGTAGGTGGCGGAGTTGGTGGTATGCTTGCAGGATGGGCAGCAGCTAAAAGAGGTCATGATGTAACATTATTTGAAGCAACAGATACACTTGGCGGACAAATGCGTTTAGCTGCTTATCCTCCTGGAAAGGGAGATCTTACAAATATGGTACGTAGTTATATTGCTAAATGTGAAGAATACGGAGTAAAAGTTCGTATGAATACAGAAGTAACTACTGAAGTTTTAGAAGCAGAAAAACCTGATGCAGTGGTTATTGCTACTGGTGCAAAACCATTAGTTCTTCCAATTCCGGGAATTAATGATTCTGGTATAATACATGCAGTTGATCTTCTTGATGGAAAAGAGTCTTGTGGTGAAAAAGTGCTTGTAGTAGGTGGAGGAATGGTTGGCTGCGAAACAGCTGATTTCTTAGGGGAACAAGGACATGATGTTACAGTAATTGAACTTCGTGATAAAGTAGGAGCAGACGTGATTTCTGAACACCGTAAATTCTTAATGAAAGACTTTGAAGAATATAAGATAAAGAGCGTTACTAATGCAAAGGTTGCAAAATTCTTTGAAGGTGGTGTTACTTACACATTACCAGATGGATCAGAACATGCTCTTGAAGGTTTTGATTCAGTAGTACTTGCCATGGGGGCACGTAATTATGACCCATTAAGTGAAAAAGTTAAAGAAATAGTAAAAGAAACTTACGTTGTAGGAGATGCAGTAAGAGCTCGTAGAGCATTAGATGCTACAGCTGAAGCAATGGAAGTAGCAATGAAATTATAATTAATATCTTAAAATAAGATATTAAAAATGTGGGGGATATTTATGGAAAAGAGAATTTCAGGAACAACAGCATTATATTGTTTAATTGGTACACCAATAGGTCATTCAGGATCTCCGGCCATGTACAATTATAGTTTTCAAAAGTTAGGAATAGATTCAGCATATGTAGCCTTTGATATTTCAATAGAAAAAGTGAAGGATACTATTGCAGCTTTTAGAACATTAAATATAAAAGGCGCTAACGTAACAATGCCATGCAAAAATGAAGTTGTTAAATATATGGATGAATTATCTCCAGCAGCGCGTCTAGTTGGGGCAGTTAATACTATCGTAAATGATGGGGGAAAATTAACTGGAAACATTACAGATGGTGTTGGATTCGTGCGTAACTTGAAAGAACATGGAGTAGATATAAAAAATAAGAAAATTACTATTTTAGGTGCTGGTGGTGCTGCAACAGCAATCCAGGTTCAATGTGCGTTAGATGGAGCTAAAGAAATAAATATCTTCAATATAAAAGATGATTTTTACAAGAAAGCTGAAAAAACTATTGAAAATGTTAGAAAAGAAGTCTCAGAATGTATTTTGAATTTATATGATTTAGAAGATACTCAAAAACTTAATGAGAAAATTGGAGAAAGTGATATTTTAGTTAATGCAACACATGTAGGAATGCATCCTGGTGAAGATCAATCTCCAATAAAAGATACAAGTGTTTTTAGAAAAGATTTAGTTGTAGCAGATGTAATCTACAATCCAAGAAAAACAAAACTCCTAGAAGATGCTGAAGCTGCTGGATGCAAAACTGTAGGCGGTATAGGTATGCTTTTATGGCAAGGTGTAGAAGCGTTTAAATTATATACTGGATTAGAGATGCCTGCAAAAGAAGTTAATGAATTATTTTTTAAATAATAATTGAATATAGTACCATTAATTAACATGTGTTAGTAATTGAATGCCTCTTCATAATGTATTTTTAATAATTAATAGGCTGGAGTTTTATATCCAGCCCATTAAAAAGATGGGTATTCGACTACCTTAACATATAGAAAAAAGTTAAAAAAATAACAAAAACTATAGTTTATTTCTATTTATAAAGTTATCATTTGAATTAATAATATATTATCAATTAAAAAACGAAGGGAGAAAAAATCAATGAATACAAAAAAATATTTTCCAACGGCCCTAGCACTATATTTTACATATTTCGTACATGGTATTGGGGTATCAATACTAGGACAATACAAACAAAACTTTGCAGGTGCATGGGGTGCAGACAAATTATCTAATGGTACTTTTGATGTTAGTATGGTACTTGCAGTTATTGCAGCATTAGGACTTGGACGTTTAATTACACTTCCATTTTCAGGACCTATTTCCGATAAGTTTGGAAGAAAAGTATCTGGATTAACTGGTGTAGTTTTATACGTAGCTTACTTTATAGGTATTGCAATATCTCCAAATATGTATGTTGCTTATGCATTTGCTTTACTAGGTGGTGCAGCTAACTCATTCTTAGATACATGTGTTACTCCATCATGCTTAGAGATTTTTGTAAATTCTGGTGATGTTGCTAATATGTTTACAAAATTCTCAATATCAATTGGACAATTTATACTTCCTTTTGTAATTGGTTTTATTGCAGCAAGTAATATGTCTTATACAACTATTTTCTTTGTAACAGGTATAGCATTAGCTATAGATGGTGTTTTAATTGCAATTGCGCCATTCCCACCAAGAAATGCTGATGTAGCAACAAAAAAAGAAGCACCAGCACAATCAGAAAAAATGAAGTTCACAGCAACAAGCATTGCAGTTATTCTTATTGGATTTACATGTACATCTACTTTCCAATTATGGTTAAACTGTAATCAGGAATTAGGTAAATTATATGGATTAGCTAATCCAAGCCAAATTCAAACTTATTATGCATTAGGATCAATGGTTGCTGTATTAGTAACAGCTGTACTTGTAAAAAGTTTTATTAAACCAGTTAGAGTACTTATCATATACCCATTAATTTCTGCAATTATGTTAATGATTATATACTTTGTACAAACACCAGGAATTTGCTTGATTGGTGGATTTGTAATTGGATATTCAGCAGCAGGTGGTGTACTTCAATTAGCTGTATCAACAGCAAATTCTATGTTCCCACTAAACAAAGGTAAGATTACATCTATAGTTATGATTGCATCTAGTGTAGCGAATTATGTAATATTAAATGCTGCTAGTTACATTTCAAAATCAGGTGGTGTAGATGGTCCTAAATATGTGGTATTATTCAATGCAGTAATTACTGTTATTGGTATTGTACTTGCAATATATGTTAATAAACAATATTCTAAAGAAGCTATAAATTAAATATATACTATACATAATTAATAAATATACTTTATATACAATGCCATCATATTTATGAAATACATTTTAAATGTAAGATAAGTATGATGGTTATTGTGAAGTATTTTTGTTAAATTTTAAACTATCTATTATAGAGGCTTATAGTAAGGGGTTTATGGAAAGTAAAAATATATTATAAAGGGGTTGTATTATATGGAAACTTTACAGAAAAAAGTACCTAGAGCAAGATGGTTTTATATTATGCCAATATGTTTTATTACAACATTTTTCTACTTTATAGATAGACAAATTATAAGTATAGCATTACCAGGTGGAGTTCAGTCAGCACTTGCTTTAAACTCTACTATGTCAGGTTTGGCAGCGGGAGTTTTCTCAATAGGTGTATTATTTCTTTCTATACCAGCTGGGCAGCTAGCACAAAAAGGAAAAGTTAAAAAATTTATTGGTTTATGTATTGCTGGATGGAGTATATTTACTATATTAACTGCTTTTGTACAAACCAGTTGGCAGTTAGTATTAGTTAGATTTTGCATTGGTTTTTGTGAAGGGGCTTTTTCTCCAGGACTTACTACATTATTTACATTTTGGTTTCCTGACAAAGACGGTGAGAGGAATAAAGCAAATTCAACTTATTTCACAGCTATTTCAGTGGCAGCAATCTCTATGGGACCTCTTGGAGGAACCCTCATACAATTTTTTGGGTGGAGAAATTTATTCATCATACTTGGTGCATTAAGTTTTGTTGGTTTTATTTTATGGCAATTGTTTATTTTTGATAGACCTAGTGAAGCAAAGTGGTTAAGCGAAGAAGAATTAGATTATATAGAAACAACTATACAAGAAGAAAGAGAAACAGCTAAAATTGTAGCAGGAGATGTTGAAGTAAAAAGTGAAAAATTACCTTTGAAACAGCTGCTTTCTAACAAATATGTATGGAGCTTATGTATTATAGGATTTACTGTAAACATAGGTCAGTTTGGGTATACTATTTGGATGCCTACAATGATTAAAGATATTACAAAAACTAATATTCTAAATGTAGGATTTATTTCTATAGTACCAAGTTTTTTCACATTAATGGGTCTTTGGATCTTTTCATATCTTGCAACAAAAATTAAAAATAGAAGACTGACTACAGGGTTACCACTTGTTCTGTTTGGAGTTTCACTGATAATAGCTAATATCTCAGGTGCAGCTATGGGACCGGTAGTAGATATTGGAATGTTGTGTATTGTTAGTCTATTTATACAAGGGCATATGCCAAGCTATTATTCAATACCATCTCTTGTACTTGTTAAAGAACTTGATGGACCAGCAAGGGGACTTATGGCTGTTGCTATGGGATTAGGATCATTTATAGGTCCATATGCAGTTGGTTACTTTAATACAGTAACTGGATCTTCAAAAGTTGGAATGTATTTTTTAACAGCTATGCTTATAATTGGAGGTTTGGCTACATTAATACTACCAAAGAACATGGTAAAAAGTTCTTTAGAAAATAAATAAGAAATGCATATTCATATAACGTTTACAAAAATTGTAATGTTCTGAAGAAGAGCGAAGTTTGTAGAATATTTGCTGCTTATTAATAAATTATAATTGTAAATGTTGATTATATATACCTGTGATATTTACTTATTATTATAGATATATATTAAAAATACTGCTATAGGAGGGAATTGTTATGATAGATAGAAATGATGCAATTGGTGTTGAAGTGTCAAATGAAGCATTATTAATGTTAGATGTAGAAAGGGTATTTAATAAAACTTACTTAGATGTTCCATATGCAAGTGAACATGAACATCAAAAAATGGATATAATTATTCCAAATGAAGGCGAGGGGCCATTTCCGGTAGTAATTAATATTCATGGAGGAGCATGGTTTTTTGGAGATAAAAGAAATATTCATACAAGATCAGGTATTCAATTGGTATTTGAAGGTTATGCAGTTGCAACTATAAATTATAGATTAAGTGGTGATGCAAAGTGGCCTGCTCAAATATACGATTGTAAGGCAGCAGTAAGATTTTTAAGAGCAAATGCTGAAAAATATAACATAAATACAGATAAAATTGGAGTTATAAGCAATTCATCAGGGGGCCATCTAGCTTCAATGTTAGCAGCTACAGAAGGACAATCTAAATTTGAAGATTTATCAATGGGTAATTCAGAGTACTCTAGTAGTGTACAAGCTGTAGCAACCTGGTATGGAGTTTTTGATTTGGTTAAAACAGAAGAACATAAAAGACAGCTTGTTAGAGTAGGAGAAACTTTTAAATATGAAGATGATGGAGTTACAGAACGTCTAATGGGATGTAAACTAAAAGGAAACGAAGACAAATATGCAGATGCATCCCCAGTTTCGCACATTAATAAAAATATGCCTCCAATGCTAATCCAACAAGGTACATCTGATACAGTAGTGCCATATCTTCAAGCAATAGATTTTTTTAATAAGTATGTAAGATTCTGTGGAGATAAAGATGTACATATTGATTTACTTGAAGCAGCAATTCATGGAGATGAAGCTTTTAGAACTGATGAAAATATGTGGAAAGTTCTTAAGTTTTTTGATAAACATATCATGGAAGTTAAGGATAGAAAATATAGATCTATTCCTGAAATTCCATTGGTTAAATAATTATTAAAATTTTCTTATAAAAGAGGCGTTGTTAAATGAAAGTAAAAAAGCTTCAACCTGGATATGAAATTCTAGGAAATCTTCCAACAGACATGAATGAAGTAAACAAAATAATTGAACCATTTAAACATTGTGACGTGCCAGATGATATTGAAATATATGATAAAAAAGTTCCAGCATTAGCAAGAGATTTATCAGACTTACCACCAACATTTGTTGTTACACTTGAGTATGATCCACTTCGTACTGAAGGTATGGAATATGCTAGAAGACTTATGGAATTTTCAGTACCTACAGAATTATATAGTTTACCACGTGTTTGCCATGGGTTTGATATGGTGCCAGCTCCTTTGACATTATGGATAAGAGAAGGGATGTACAATTCTCTTAGACGTGAATTTAACATTATTTAGTTTTACAAAATATCAAATATTATAATAAAATAAATCATATAACAAAAACTATAATAAATAAGGTTAGTATTGGAGGGAAAATAATGGGTCAAGAGAACATAGGTAAAATTAAAGAAAAACCAACTAAGAGAAGATGGTTTGTATTATTTTTAATTTGTATTATAACTTTCATCAATTACTTAGACAGGGCTAATATTTCTGTTGCTGCTCCATTTATTTCAAGTGATATGGGGTTTGATGCTGCCAAAATGGGATTAATATTTTCTGCTATGAGCTGGTCATATACATGCGTACAAATTCCATGTGGCTGGGTTCTTGAACGTCTAGGACCTAGAATAGTATATGGAATTGCACTTCTTGGATGGTCTACATTTACGGGAGCTATGTCTCTTACTTATAGTTTTGCTAGTATGATAGGCTGCCGTTTAGGACTTGGCTTCTTTGAAGCACCAGCTTTTCCAGCGAATGGACGTATTGTTACTACATGGTTTCCGTCTAAGGAACGTGGATTAGCAATTGGTGCATACACTGGAGCTGAATATGTAGGACTTGCATTATGTACTCCTATTTTAACATGGCTTTTAGTAACTTTTGGATGGAAAGCTATATTTATAGCTACCGGTGCAATAGGACTTATATTTGCAATTTTTTGGTTCACTCATTATAATGATCCATCAAAATCAAAAGGCGTTAATCAAGCTGAGATTGATCTTATTAAAGATGGGGGCGGCCTTTCAGATACTGTTGCAGAAAAGAATAAAGTTACATGGAAACAAATGAAATATCTTTTCACAAGCCGTCAGTTATGGGGAATGTATATAGGTGGTTTTTCTATTACAGCAATACTATTCTTTTTTATGACATGGTTTCCTTCTTATCTTGTAACTGAAAGACATATGGCTATATTAAAAATGGGTATTTATGGAGCATTGCCATACTTTGCAGCAATTGCTGGTGTTTTAATAGCTGGAAGATGGTCAGATTGGATGGTTTCTAAAGAATATGGAATAGGAATAGCACGTAAAATTCCTGTAATAGTTGGACTATTAATGTCAGCTGTTATTATGTGTGCTAATTATACTGATAATATTGCACTTGTTATTGTATTTATGTGTATAGCTTTCTTCGGACAAGGAATGGCATCAGCTATTTCCTGGGCATTGCTTTCTGAAATAATGCCTAGACAATTAGTAGGTTTGTGTGGTTCAGTTTATAATTTTGTAGCTAATATGGGAGGAGCTTTATCTCCAGCTATTGTTGGTTATTTGATTGCCAGAACGGGATCATATGCTTCTGCATTAGTTTTTGTTTCTTGTATGGGTGTTCTAGGAGCTTTTTCTTACATATTTATTATTGGAAAACCTAAACGAATTGAAATTTCTGAGTAATTGAATTTATTATTTTCAGATATTTTGATTCATAGAAAGTTTCTATTGATTATAATAGAAGAATTAATTGGTATATTCTTAAAAATAGACATATTATATAATTATAGTAACATTAATAAATTTTTAACAAATAAATAAAAATTATAAGATTTAGGAGAGATGAAATATGGAAAGACGTATTACAGGTTATACTACATTAATAGGGTTGATAGCAACTCCAATAAAACATACTAATTCACCTAAAATGCACAATGAAGCATTTCAATATTTAGGACTTGATTATGCATACCTTGCATTTGAAGTAGGAAATGATGAATTAGAAGCAGCAGTAAATGGGTTAAAAGCTTTAAAAGCTCGTGGATCTAATGTTTCAATGCCTAACAAGACAGTTATTCACAAATATTTAGATAAACTTTCTCCAGCAGCAGAACTTGCAGGAGCAGTTAACACTGTTGTAAACGATGATGGTGTGTTAACTGGACATATTACAGATGGAATTGGATTTATGACTGCATTAAAAGATAACGGATTTGACGTTATTGGAAAGAAGATGACCATAGCAGGAGCAGGCGGAGCTGCAACAGCAATTCAAGTACAAGCTGCTTTAGATGGTGTAGCAGAAATATCT
The DNA here is from genome assembly GCF_045310795.1 of Candidatus Clostridium helianthi. Classification (NCBI taxonomy): domain Bacteria; kingdom Bacillati; phylum Bacillota; class Clostridia; order Eubacteriales; family Clostridiaceae; genus Clostridium; species Candidatus Clostridium helianthi. The sequence goes on along the minus strand of NZ_JBJIAB010000033.1, from coordinate 48,364 downwards.
ATATTCAATATAAAAGATAAATTCTGGGCAAGAGCTGAAGAAACAGTTAAAAAACTTAATGAGAAAACAAATTGTAAAGTTAAATTATTTGATTTAGCTGATACTGATGCATTAAGACGTGAAATTGAATCAAGCTACATATTCACTAATGCTACAGGGGTTGGTATGAAACCATTAGAAGGTCAAATGGTAATTCCAGATGAAACTTATTTACGTCCTGATTTAATTGTAGCAGATACAGTTTATATGCCACATGTAACTAAATTACTAGAAACAGCAGAAAAAGTAGGATGCAAATACATGAACGGTGATGGCATGATGCTATACCAAGGAGCAGAAGCATTTAAACTTTTCACTGGAAAAGAAATGCCTATTGAACATATGAAAGAATATTTAAATATTAAATAATATTTAACACATACTTAAAAAATTAATATGGCTTCTAGTATAGCAAGTCTTAAGTTTGTTATATTAGAAGCTATTTCTAAAATTAATAAATTAATTCAGTTAAAAGTTTAAATCAGTTAAGAGTTAAGAGTTCAAAGTTAAGAGTTAAGGATGAAATAGCAAAGCTATTTCTAAAAATAAATAATTATTGAAAAGCCAGCGGCTTTTCTTCCTTAACTCTGAACTCATAATTCTTAACTCTTAACTGACTTAGGTATATTTATAAGTAACAGGAGGATTATCATGAAAAAAACAGTAAAAGTTAGAGACGTTATATTGGGTGAAGGAATTCCTAAAATCTGTGTTCCTATTGTTGGTAAAACAAAGGAAGAACTTGCTGATGAAATTGCAGCACTAAAAGATATTAGTTTAGATCTTGTTGAGTGGCGCGTTGATTATTATGAAAATGTAGAAGATATCGAAAAGGTTAAAGAATTGCTTGTAAGTTTAAGAAAACTTCTTTCAAATACACCTCTTTTATTTACATTCCGTAGTAAAAAAGAAGGTGGAGAAAAAGAAGTATCTACAGATTATTATGCAAAATTAAATAAAGAAATTGCAGAAACTAGATTAGTAGATTTAATTGATGTGGAACTTTTCACAGGTGATGAAATTGTTAAAGATATAGTTGCTTCAGCACATACTTGTGGTGTTAAAGTTGTAATGTCAAATCATGATTTCTTTAAGACACCTTCCCAAGAAGAAATAGTATCACGTTTAAGAAAAATGCAGGAATTAGACGCAGATTTACCTAAAATTGCAGTAATGCCACAAAATACAACTGATGTATTAGTTTTACTATCAGCTACAAATGAAATGGTTCAAAATTATGCTGAAGGTCCAATCATCACAATGTCTATGGCAGGTACTGGAGTTATAAGCCGTTTAGCAGGTGAAGTGTTTGGCTCAGCATTGACTTTTGGAGCAGCAAAGAAAGCTTCAGCACCAGGACAGATAGCAGTTGCTGATTTACGTACAGTACTTAATATTTTACATAACAGCGTTAAGTAATCAAAAGTTTTTTTAAAATTTATGAATATAATAATAAAAAGATAATGTTAATAGCACACTTATTGAAAGATAAGGCCGCAAAACTATGAGTCTACGGGAATTTAATTTTCTATGATTGTCAGGTTGCCAGAATGCATTTAATAATAAATTTTATTTTTTATTTTGGTGATCATTGTAATATGGTCACCATTTTAATATCTAGGAAAATATAAAATCAACCTGAGTGAAATCATGGATTTATTGGTTATGAGAGGTTTTAAATAGTCATGGAGGAAATATTATGAAGAGTATAAAAACAAAATTAATAGTGTTTTTGGGTTTACTTTTAGGAATTATATGTATTGGTTTAGGAGCAATTTCATTTGTTAATTCATCTAAAGCTTTAAGGTCAAATTTGGGTAAAACTTTGCCTAAAATTGCAGAACAGACGGCAAGCAGCGTGTCGGGAAGACTTGAAGGGCAATTAAAATCATTAGATGCTATTGCAGCAAGAACGGAAATAAGTGATCCTAATATTGCAACAGAAACAAAGATGCCAATTCTTGCAAATGAAGGCAAAAGAATGGGAAGTATCAGATTAGAATTTGTAGAAACTAATGGAGATATTTTAAAACCAGATGGAACAATTACTAATGTTAAAGATAGAGCATATTTACAAAATGCATTAGCAGGTAAAGATAATGTATCAGATCCAATAGTAACTAAAGATGCTAATAAACAGGTAGTAGTTGTATATGCAGTTCCTGTTAAATATAATGATAAAATTGTAGGCGTACTAATAGAAACAAGAGACGGTAATTATTTAAGCGAATTAACTAATCAGGTTAAGATTGGACAAACAGGTTATGCTTTTATGATTAGAAAAGATGGAACTGATATAGCTGTTCCCGATAAAGATAAGGTTACAAGCATGTATAATCCAGTTGAAGAAGCAAAAAAAGATCCTTCACTAAAAGCTATAGCAGACATTGAAACTAAGATGGGGGCAGGGGAAACAGGAATAGGTGAATATGCCTTTGGTGGAACGGAAAAGTATGTGGGTTATGCTCCAGTTAGTGGAACTGAATGGTCTGTAGGAGTTATAGTAACAGAAAATGAAATATTATCAGAATTAAATACTTTAAAGATTTCTGTTATTTTATCTTCTATAGTATTCATATTGATTGGTATTGCTATTATATATATAATTTCGAATAAAATAGCAAAAGGAATTAAATTAACGTCAAACCACCTAAAAGCATTGGCAAGTGGTAATTTAAGTGAAGAAATTCCTTTAAAATATTTAAATCAAAAAGATGAAATTGGAGAAATGACAAATTCAATGAAAACAATGCAGGAATCTTTAGGAAAGATGATAAAGCAGGTAAAAGATAATTCTTCAAATATTAATGCACAATCAGAAAACTTATCATCTGTTTCTGAAGAAATAGCAAATGTCTCACAAAGTGTTACAGAGGCAATATCTGAAATAGCTAAAGGAACAAGTAATCAATCAGAGGAATTAATACATATAACAGAAATTCTTAATGAATTTAGTAATAAGCTATCTGGAATGGTTAAAGAGATACAAAATGTAGATTCAAATTCCAGAGAAATAAGTGTAATGGCAAATAACAGCAGTAAGGAAATGAATGGATTAAATCAATCCGTATCTAATGTAAGTAAATCATTTAAAGTGTTTTCTAATAAAATTGCCATTCTTGGAAATAGTGTGAATAAAATAAACGAAATCACTAATTTAATAAATGATGTTGCAGATCAAACAAATTTATTAGCATTAAATGCTGCTATAGAGGCAGCAAGGGCAGGAGAATCTGGAAAAGGTTTTGCAGTAGTAGCAGACGAAATTAGGCTGCTTGCAGAACAATCAAAAGAGTCATCAGAAAGCATCAGTAAACTAATAAGCGGAATATTTAAAGAAACTGACGTTATAGTTGAAGATTCTGTTAACATGGATCAAGAGCTAATAAATCAGGTTAATGTAATAGAAAATTCAATAATATCCTTTAAAAAAATTATAGAAGCTGTTGATGAAGTGATTCCCAAAATTGAAATTGTTAAAAATTCAGCAGAGAAAATAGAAACTGATAAAAATTGTATTATTACCAAAGTAGAAGGCTTATCTTCTATTTCAGTTGAAGTTTCAGCATCCTCAGAGGAAATTTCAGCATCTTCAGAGGAAATGAATGCTTCAACTGAAGAAGTGGCTTCAGCAGCACAAATACTGAATAGTATGATGAATGAAATGATTGAAGAAGTTGATAAATTTAAAGTTTAATTTTTGGGGCAGTCAATTATCTAGATTTCCTGCAAAGGTAAAAGCTATATTTGCATATAATTACCAAGGGTAAAATTATTCATTAAGGCTGGGCACTATCCTTTATTTATTTTTGAGAAACTATAACTTGGAAAATGCTATGGTTTTGTTTGTACAAAACTTAGGTAATTAAGATAAACTAATATATGAAATTAATGGAAGAATAAAAACTACTACGAGCAAGAGTATTAATTTATAAAATTGATACTCTTTTCTTTTAAATATTAGTATTTAAAAGAAAATAAGAGGATTAAGTAGAATTTATGGAATAGCTATAGTATAAGATTGAAGTATTCAATACAGTGAATTTAGTAATAGATATATTATCTATCTTTTTCCTTTTAATAAAAACAGATAAATTAGATTCGATTTATAAAGCAAGAGTGAAAAATAATATTTTTATGTATTAAATGACATAACATATTATTGATAAGTGATATATAGTGTTATATAATTGAATACAGGAGAGTAATTTATATTAATAAAGTAAATACCAAAATGATTATTAATATAGTTAGGGGGAGATTACAATATCGTTTTTTATAGGAATAGATATAGGTGGTACAAATTTAAGGGCAGCAGTTATATCCAAGGAGGGAGATATAGTACAAATATTTAAAGTTGAAAACGAAGTGCAAAAGGGGGCAGCTTATAACTTAAATAAATTAGTTAATCAAATAAAGGGACAATGGAGCAGTTATGAAATAGAAAAAGTGGGAGTAGGTGCACCAGGACCATTAGATTTAAAATTAGGTAAATTATTAAATCCTGTTAACTTGAAAGGATGGGAAAACTTTAATATAAAAGAATATCTAAGTGAGAAATTGGGAGTGCCTGTTCAAGTTAATAATGACGCTAATGTAGCAGGGCTTGCAGAAAGTTTAGTTGGAAGTGCTAAAGAATGCGAATCAGTATTTTATATAACGGTTTCTACTGGAGTTGGGGGCGCATTAATTATTGATAAGAAGATTATAAATGGAGCACATAGTCAAACAGCAGAAATCTACAACATGATAATAAATGAGGACAAGTATAGTCACGCAGGTACAAATAAAGGCGGACTTGAAGGACAATGTAGTGGTGTAAATATAGCTAGAATAGCATCAGAAGCATATGGAAAAACATTAAGCACAAAGGAAGTGTTTGATCTGTATAAAAGCAATGATGAAAAGGCTGTCCAGGTAATAGAAAAATGGATTAACAATATTTCAATTGGTATAGCTAATGTGATAGCTGTAGTAGATCCAGAAACTGTAGTTATTGGTGGAGCAGTATTAATATATAATACTTACTTGCTACCTAAAATTATTGAGTGTACTAAGACTAAGGTTTCAGATCCATCTGTTGTTGATATAAGAATAGCGCAAATTGGTGATAATGCAGGCCTTATTGGTGCCGCAATGTTATAGAAGAAAATACTATTTTATAAATATTTAACGTATGGAGAAAATAACATAATTTAAATAAAGAAATCTAGGAGGCATAAGATGAGTATACAATTCAAGTTCCCAGAAAACTTTTGGTGGGGATCAGCAACATCAGGTCCACAAAGTGAAGGACGATTTAATAAAAAGCATGATAGTGTATTTGATCATTGGTTTGATATAGAACCAGAAGCATTTTTTAATGGAGTAGGCCCTAATGTAGCATCAAACTTTTATAACAGCTATAAAGAAGATTTAAAATTGATTAAAGAAATAGGTTTAAATAGTATTAGAACATCAATTCAATGGACAAGATTAATAAAAGATTTTGAAACTGGAGAAGTAGATGAAGATGGTTTAAGATTCTATAATGCTGTAATAGACGAATGTATTGCAAATGATATCCTTCCAGTTATGAATCTACACCATTTTGATTTACCAGTTGAATTATATGATAAATATGGCGGATGGGAATCAAAACATGTAGTAGATTTATTTGCATTGTTTGCAAAGAAGTGCTTTGAGTTATTTGGAGATAGAGTTAAACATTGGGCAACATTTAATGAACCTATGGTTGTAGTTGAAGGTGAATATTTATATCAATTCCATTATCCAAAGATAGTTGATGGGAAAAAAGCAGTGCAAGTTTTATATAATCTAAATTTGGCATCAGCAAAGGCTATAAAAGAGTTTAAAGAATCAGATTGTAGTAAGAATGGTGGGAAGATTGGTATTATTCTTAATTTAACGCCTTCATATCCAAGATCACAAAATGAAGAAGATGTAAAAGCTGCTAAATTTGCAGAAGATTTCTTTAACAATTCATTTTTGGATCCAGCTATAAAAGGTGAGTTTACAACGGATTTAGTTGAAATTTTAACCAAAGATAATGTAATATGGGAATCAACAGAAGAAGAATTAGAAATAATAAAGAACAACACAATTGACTTCTTAGGTGTTAACTATTACCAACCAAGAAGAGCAAAAGCTAAGGAAGAAAAATTCGACGAGTCAAAAGGTTGGATGCCTAATAAGTATTTTGACGATTATGAAATGCCTGGAAGAAGAATGAATCCATATAGAGGATGGGAGATATACCCACAATGTATGTATGATATAGCGATTAATATAAGAGATAATTATAACAACATTCCATGGTATATATCTGAAAATGGTATGGGAGTTGAAGGGGAAGAAAAATATATAAATGCAGATGGAGTTATAGAAGATGATTATAGAATAGAGTTCTATGAGGAACATTTATCATATCTTCATAAAGGGATAAGTGAAGGATCTAATTGTTTTGGTTATCATACATGGACTCCGATAGACTGTTGGTCATGGGCTAATGCATATAAAAATAGATATGGATTTATTTCTGTAGATTTAGCTACTCAAAAGAAGACAATTAAAAAATCAGGAAGATGGATTAAAGAAGTTGCAAAAAATAACGGATTTTAGATAGAAAATTATATTTAACAATCAAATGGCTGTCTCAAAACAATAATATTGAGACGGCTATTTGAATTATACTATAATTAGATTTTAAATATAGAGGTGATTTTTCAATGAGAAAATTTATGGTTTTTGATATAGGTGGAAGCTCAGTAAAATGGTCTGTAATTAACGAAAATGGAGAATTTATTGAAAATGGGAAGTTTAATGTTCCAAGTGATAAAGAAGAATTTTTTTCTAAGTTATCAAGAACAACCAATGAAATGAAGGAAAAATTTGATGTTAAAGGAATTGCAATAAGTGCTCCAGGAGCAGTTGATAGTGAAAGTGGATTAATAGGAGGAACAAGTGCTATTCCATATATACATGGGCCTAACTTTAAAGAGATTTTAAATGAAAAGACAAATTTAAACGTTGAACTTGAAAACGATGCTAATTGCGCAGCCCTTGGGGAATGTTGGCTTGGAGCTGGGAAGGACAATAAAGATTTAGCATTTGTTGTATGTGGATCAGGTATAGGTGGAGCAATAGTTAAGGATAAGAAGATTCACGGTGGAGTTCATAAGCATGGAGGAGAATTTGGTTACTGTTCAATAATCTGTGAATTAGAGGGAGAACTTAAATTTGCTAGTTGGAGCAAGGTTGGATCTACCACAGCATTAGTAAGAAAAGTTGAGAAATTAAAGGGATTGGATGAAGGAAGCCTTGATGGTGTTAAAGTTTTTGACTTGTGTAATAATGGAGATGAGATAGCAATTAATGAAGTTAATAAATATTATTTTATAATGGCAGCAGGAATATATAACATTCAATATACTTATGATCCAGAAGTTATTATTTTAGGTGGGGCGATAAGTGAAAGAACAGAATATGTTGAGGAAATAAATAAGAGAATCGACATACTTATGAGCAGTGATTTGGAAGGAAAAATAAAACCAGTTTTAAAAACATGCGTATTTGGAAATGATGCTAATAAACTAGGTGCATTATGTAATTATCTCCAAAGAGAAAAAATTCTATAAATTACAGTATTAAATTATTTATAATGACTGAGCTATTTCAAAGGAAAGTGATTCTTAGGTGCACCATTTAAAAATTGGTAATTAATCACTTTATTATTGATTTTGAAATAACTCAGTCTGCTCTTTTTTATGATAATTAGATTATCCTAAATATTCAGTAGATTGATCATACACCTGCTTATATAATTTTATTTCATGAGTTTTTAAAAATGGAAATACAGCTAAAAACTATAATAGTTATTCTGAATATACTTCCTTACCTAAAACTAATACCTTTTTTATATTTATATCATCATCAAAGAATATCAAATCTGCATCATAGCCTTCCTTGATTTGGCCTTTTCGATCCTCAACTTTACAATGTTTAGCACCATTATAAGATGCCATTTTTATTACTTCATAAAGTGGTAAATTAGAGTTTTTGTATACATTTTTTACCGCTTTATCAAGAGTGAGAACAGAACCAGCTAAAGCACCATTTTTTAAGCGTGCCTCACCATCATTAACAATAACATCTTGCCCTCCTAAGGAGTAGTTACCATTAGGCATGCAGCAAGCCATCATAGCATCAGAGATTAATAAAACATTATCAGTACCTTTTTGTTTGTAAGCAATTCTTAAAGCTGGGTATGAAATATGAATTCCATCTGAAATAGTTTCAGTTGTTATATCACTGTCAAATACAGCTCCTACTACTCCTGGATTTCTGTGAGTTAAAGGAGTCATAGCATTAAAAAGATGAGTTGCATGGCAAGCACCACATTCAATAGCTTCCATAGCCTCTTCATAAGTAGCACTACTATGTCCTAAGGAGCAGACTATTCCAATTGAGGATAAATACTTAATAAGTTCTTTAGCACCTTCAACCTCTGGAGCTAATGTTATAGATATAATAATATCCTCGTAATCCTTAACTATATCATTGTAAGCTGAAATAGAGGGCATCAAAATATAGTTGGGATTTTGAGCACCAATTGCTTTCGGACTTACAAACGGACCTTCTAAGTGCACTCCAAGGATATGAGCACCGTCTGAACCTTTTTCTTTTACCTTTTTAATTGCATCTAAAGATTTTCTTATATCGTCCACAGCAACAGTCATAGTTGTAGGAGTGAAAGAAGTTGTTCCGTGTTTAATTATAGTTTTAGAAATGGTATTGACTGATTCACTGGTACCATCCATTGTATCTGAGCCTCCTGCGCCGTGTATATGAACATCAATAAAACCAGGTGAAACATATAGACCATTCGCATCTAAAATGCTATCTGTATCTATATTAGACGGATTTATCTCTTTAATTTTCCCATCTTCAACTAGAATTGAGCCTTGTTCTATCTTGTCTAGGTAAATTATATTACAATTTCTTATTAACATATTTCTTCTCCTTTTAAGTCAAATTTCATATATTATAGTAAGTGGACATTATCAGTTTATATATTCAGTATATAGCATGTATAAAGAATTTTTCAAGTGTATGTTGACAGAATTAAAAGAATAAATTATAATTCTTGTAGTGGTAATTACCACTTGAAAAGTATTAATTATTTAAGGGATTATAGAATTGAAAGTACTTAAAAGAAGCATTTATAGGAAATTTTAAATTATTTGATTTATATTTTCTTTTGTGTACAAGAATAGTATAATTGTTGGGAAAACTACTAGAACTAAAAGAGGTGCACTTATGAGTACGATAAATAAAAATTCTAATATTCCTTTGTATGTTCAACTAATGAATATTCTCATTGAAAAAATAGAAAGCAGCATGGAAGAAAATGAAAAATTGGACTCCGAAAGAGAAATATGCAAAAAATATGCTGTTAGCAGAACTACAGTAAGAGAAGCATTAGATGAGTTGGAAAAAAATAATTATATTTATAAAGTTCAAGGAAAAGGAAATTTCATTTCGCCAAGAGTTGTAGAACAAGATTTAATAAAGGTATCATCTTTTACTGAGGAAATGAAAAAACGTGGAAAAAATCCGACTTCTAAATTATTAAATTTTGAAATAATGGAAGCCAACAGCAAAGTGTCTAAAAAATTAAATATAGAAAAGAACGAGCTTGTATATAAAATCTCGAGAATAAGGATTGCGGATAACATTCCCATGATATATGAAATGACTTATTTGCCGTATGAAAGATTTAAGCAGCTTACTAAGGATATGATAGAAAAAAATCCATTATATGAGATATTAAGAAATACTTTTAATATTAACATTACATCTGCTGAAGAAGTAATAGAAAGTGTTTTGATAAATAAATTAGAAAGTGTTTATTTAGAAATACCTCAAGGGCAGGCAGGATTAAAGTTTGAAAGAATAGCATATGAGCAAAATGAGATTGTTGAATATACCATAACAATAGCTAGAGGAGATAAATATAGATACAGGGTTTGTTTAAAAAATTAACATCAAAGGAGCGTAATAATAATGAAGTTACTAGTAGTTAAAGATTATGAAGAAATGAGTGAAGTTGCAGCTAAAATATTTAAGGAGGTAATTTCTGAGAAAACAAATGCTGTCCTAGGACTAGCTACAGGAAGTACTCCTGAAGGTTTATATAAAAAGCTTATAGAAATGAACAGAAATAAAGAAATAGATTTTTCTAATATAAAAACAGTAAACTTAGATGAATATGTTGGACTTGGAGGAGAAGATCCTCAAAGCTACAGATATTTTATGAATGAAAAGTTATTTAATCATGTTAATATAAATAAAGCAAATACATTTGTTCCAAATGGCTTAGCAGAAAATCTTGATGAAGAAGCTAAGAATTATGATAAAAAAGTGGATGAATTAGGTGGCATTGATATACAAATCCTTGGAATAGGTGCTAATGGCCATATTGCATTCAATGAACCAGATGATTTTTTAATAGCAGAAACTCATGTAACAGGTTTAACTAAAACTACAATAGAGGCAAATTCTAGATTTTTCAAATCTATAGATGAAGTACCTACAAAGGCGTTATCTATGGGTCTTGGTCAAATAATGAAAGCTAGAAAAATAGTATTGTTAGTAAGAGGTCAAGATAAAGCAGAAGCAATAAAAGGATTATTTAAAGGAAATATTACAACTCATAATCCAGCAACTGTATTACACATGCATAAAGATGTAACAGTAATAATAGATGAAGAAATGGCAAATGCAATTAAGTAATTGTAAAATAGGTGAAATTAAGATTTTAAACTATATTAAAATAACGGTGAGTTTTTTAATATAGTTTTTATTATTTTGAAGGAAATCAAGAATGATTTCTTTTTTTGTACAATTTATATCATATTTTAATATGAATTGTGTGTTAGAGTTATGATGTTCAGGGATTTTTTTACTAGATGTGCTTAACACAACTAGTAAAGTCATTATAAACAGTAGATTTTAATTGAATAAAGATACTAATAATTTATATATGTAAATATTATTTTATTGAACATATATAATTGCCTTATAATTTGTATAATTAAACTTAATTTAAGTGTTTAATAATGTATAGAAATGATATAATTAATATATAAATGATATGATAAACATGTATATAAGTTATACTGTAAGGAGAAAGGTGAATATAATGGCAAAATATGAGGAAATTGCTGAAGACATAAGAAATAGAATATTGAATGGTGAATATAATCCTAATGAACAGTTGCCTTTAGAAAAAGAAATGTGTGAATATTATGGGGTTAGTAGAATAACAATAAAAAAAGCTGTTGATGAGCTAGTAATTCAAGGGTTAGTAATAAAGCGGAGAGGTTCTGGAACATTTGTAAAAGCTCTTGATGAAGAGGGGGTTCAGGAATTAAGTCTAGCAAAACAATTTGAAGGATTTTCAGAAGCTCATAAGGATAGAAAAGTAACATCTAAAATTGTAAAATTCGAAGTAATTCACCCAACGGAAGAAATTGCAACTAAGCTAAAGATTACTACTGATGATTTTGTTTATTATGTAATAAGAACTAGATACGCGGATGATAGTCCATATGTAATTGAGTATACATATATGCCAATAGGCCTTATACCTGGCATAAAAAACGATATTTTAACGAGTTCAGTTTATGGTTACATTGAAAAAAATCTTAAACTTAAAATAAAAAGTGCTCATAGGATTATTCGAGCTATTTTACCAAATGAGTTGGAACAGGAATATCTAGAAATAGAAAATAACTTTCCAATATTGGAAGTGGAGCAGGTGGGTTTTTTAGACAATGGCCAGCCTTTTGAATTTTCAACAGCACATCATAGAAGTGATAGGATTGAATTCAGGACCGTAAGTATTAAATAAGATATAATTACTTTTATTACAATTATAATTGATGGAGTTAAAATAGAATTTCAAAAATTAAATAGAAAAAAATAAGCTTAATGAAAAGTGAATTACACTTTTCATTAAGCTTATTTTTTTCAACACTTTGCCCAAACACTTCAATTAATCTTTTTTTAACTGTTGATTTTATTTACTAATGTATATAGAAATGACTAATTTGGTATGTTTTTGAATACAAACTGTTTTTTGGCATGATTATTGCTGATAATAATTACATAGAATGGAGGTGAATCTTAATGATACAAATTATTTTAGCTAGTCATGGTGATCTGGCAAAGGGAATGAAGGATACTTTGGGTATGATAATTGGAGATGTATCTACGGTTGAAGCTTTTTCATCTTATAGAAACGAAGAAGTAAACGTTAGGGAAACAGTAGAAAAAATAGTAAGAGAAAAATACATTGAAGCAGATATATTTATTTTCACAGATATTCTTGGCGGAAGCGTTAATACAGAAATGATGTCTTTAATAAAAGAATATCCTAAAATACATGTTATTTCAGGAATGAATTTACCTATAATTATTTCAGTTGCTACTCAAGCAAATGAAATTTCTGAAAGTCTATTGCAGCAGATTATTGAAGAAAGCCAGCAGGGAATAGTTGACTGCAATAAATTGCTTAATGAATGTAAAAATATAAAGGAGGAAGATTTATGATTAAATTGGTAAGAATCGATCACCGTTTATTACATGGACAAGTAGTTTTTTCATGGACAAAAAGTTTAGGGATTTCAAGAATTATTGTTGTAGATGATGAAACTGCAAATGATGAAATGAAAAAAGTTTCGCTAAACTTATCAAAACCAGTTGGAGTAACTTTAAATATATTTTCGGTAAACGACATATTAGCGAGAATGTCTAAAGTTGAACAATTAAAAGATAATATTATGATTGTTTTTAGAGGTACTAAGGAAGCATTAGAGTTCTGCAAAAGCTGCTCTAGTATTAAAGAAATTAATTATGGGGGAATTGCAAATAAAGAAAATTCAAAGCAATATAGTAATGCTATTTTCCTAAATCCAGAAGAATTAGAAGATACCAAAAAGCTGAAAGCAATGGGGATTAACCTATATATGCAACAAGTTCCTACTTCAAAGAGAGAAGATTTAACTTCTAAAATATAAAAAGGAGGATCAAGAATGTTAATTAAATCAATATTATTAGGTTTCATTGGTGTTATTTGTATTTTAGACTCTAGACTTTTAGGCAGAATGAATTTAGAAAGACCGTTAATAGTTAGTACGCTTGTAGGGCTTGTTTTAGGAGATATTCAAAAAGGATTAATGGTTGGAGCTGCTCTTGAATTAATTTCTTTAGGATTAGTAAACATAGGAGCGGCAGCACCACCAGATATGAATATGGCATCCATTATTGCTACATCGTTTGCTATTTTATCAAATGCGGATTCAGAGGCAGCACTAACTATTGCGATTCCAATTGCGGTGCTTGGACAAATGCTTGGAGTTTTAATGAGAACTATTCTTGCAAACTTAACTCATAAAGCCGACTCGTTAATTGAAAATGGGGAATATAAAAAAGCCTGTAATATTCATATTGTTTGGGGAACATTTTTGTATTCACTAATGTATTTTGTACCAATATTTTTAGCAATTTATTTTGGAACAGATTTAGTAAAAAATATTGTAGAAGTCATTCCGTCATGGATTACAAATGGTCTAAATTTATCAAGTAAAATTCTAACAGCTTATGGATTTGCTTTATTGCTTAGCACTATGCTGTCAACAAAAATGCTTCCATTTTTATTAGGAGGATTTTTCATTACAGCATATTCTAATTTAAGTGTGACTGGTGTTGCTATTTCGGCTTGTATTGTAGCATTTGTTTTGGCTGAATTTAAATTTAAAAATGAGAAGATAGTTGATGAATTAGATATTTTAGATTGATGGGAGGTATAAAAATGCAAAATATACAAAAACAAAATGATCCAAATAAATGGAAGTATATGAAATTTCTATGGCGTTCTTGGGCGATTCAAGCTTCATGGAACTATGAAAGACAAATGAATATGGGCTTTTTATATGGAATTGCTCCTATTTTAGACAACATATATAAAGATCCTAAGGATGATGAATTAAAAAAAGAAGCTTATAAACGCCATATGAATTTTTATAATTGTACACCTCAAACAAATGCTTTTGTTTTAGGATTAAGTGCTTCAATGGAAGAACAATACTATGAAGACAAAGAAAATTTTAATCCTGAATCGATTAATGCTATGAAAACTTCATTAATGGGACCATTATCTGGAGTAGGAGACTCTTTCTTTCAAGGAACTGTACGTATATTGGCTTTTGGATTAGGTATTAATTTAGCGCAACAAGGTAGTATTTTAGGACCAATATTAGCAATAATTATTTCATTTATTCCATCATTTCTTGTTACGTATTATGGTGGGAAAATTGGTTATTCAATGGGAAATAAATATTTAACAAAGCTCTATAATGAAGGGCTCATGGATAAAGTAATGTACATTTGTTCTATTGTTGGACTTATGGTTATTGGATCTATGATGGCCAGTATGATTGGAATTACAACTCCAGTGCAGTTTGGTGAAAAATTTGTTTTACAAGATGTATTAAATGGGATAATACCACAGAGTATACCACTTGGAGTAACATTCTTTATGTATTGGTTATTAAGAAAGAAAGTATCAACAGGATGGATGCTTGCGATTTGTATTCTAGGTGGAATATTATTGAGTATTTTAGGTATTTTTAAATAAATTGAAAACATTCCGTAAAAGGATGTAAATATATATAAAATAAAAATATAGGAGGGATTTATTATGAATCCAAAACAAATTATAAAAGAAATAAAAGAAAAACAAGAAGAAATTAGAAGTGTTATATTTGTAGGATGTGGAGCTTCAAAAGCAGAATTATATCCAGCAAAATATTTTTTAGAAAATAATTCGAAAAATCTACGTGTTAGTCACTATACTGCTAACGAATTCAATTATGGTACAATAGCTTCATTAGATAAAACTGCAATTGTTATATCCGCTTCACTTGGCGGTAGTACTCCTGAAACAGTACAAGCTAATGCTAAGGCTAAAGAATATGGTGCACATGTAATCTCATTAACTCGTGCAGAGAATTCGGCTCTTACAAAAGATGCTGATTATGTTATCTGTCATAGATTTGCTGAAAGCTATGGTGCAAAATTAGAAAAGATGGGTTATGCGCTTGAACTTGCAGTGGAAATATTAGAGCAATATGAAGGATATAAAGATTATGAAGATGCACAGGTTGCTTTCAGCAAGATATATGATTTAGCAGATTCAGCGGCAAAATCAGCGATAGCAGATGCAAAGAGATTTGCTGAAGCTTATAAAAATGATTCAATGATTTACTTAATGAGTAGTGGTGCAACAGCTGAAGTTGCTTATTCAACATCAATTTGTTTAATGATGGAAATGCAATGGATTAATTCAGGAAGTTTCCATTCGGGAGAGTTTTTCCATGGACCATTTGAAATAGTAGATAAAGATGTACCATTTATTTTGTTAATGAATGAGGGAAGCACTCGTCCAATCGATGCCCGTGCATTAACATTCTTAAAGCGTTTTGAAGCGAAAACAACAGTTGTTGATGCTTTGGATTATGGATTATCTTCAGTTATCCCAAAAACAGTTATTGATTATTTTAATCCAATGTTAATTACAGCAGTATTCCGTGTATATGCTGAAGAACTTTCTTATGCACGTCAGCATCCACTAACTAAAAGAAGATATATGTGGAAATTAGAATATTAAAATAAAGTTTACGTTAAACGTATGTTATCAGGTTCTACTTATAATCCTAAATACAAAAAAATGACTCGGGTAAGGAAATCGAATATTTTTCGATTTCTTTGCTTTAGGCAAATTTAAAAATAATAAATATATTTTATTCCATTTTTAGCTATCCTGTGTAGGGAATCATCTTAAGAGGCCTACTACTATAGGGAGTAGTACATTTTTATCAAAAGTATGCATAATATTTTGGAATTATTATTTTTTCATATGCCTTATTCTAAATGTATGTTATAAAATAATAAGGTTAACTTTTATTAACTAAGGGGGCATTCAGAATGGCAATAGATATATCTAATTATTTAAAAGAGGCTACCAAGGAATTTTCTAAAGATAATATAAAAGAATTTTCAGCCAATTCAATTGCTGAAAAAGTAGAGCTTAGTAGAAGTACAGTAAGTAGTTATCTTAACAAAGAAGTAAAACAAGGCAGGATTATAAAAATTAAAGAATATCCAGTAATCTTTTTATATAAAGAAACTTTCTCGAAATTATATTTTACCCCAGCACAGGATGAATATAATACTTTAGATGAATTATGGAAAGAAAATTCAAACGTTAAAAAAACAGATATATGGAGTAGTGTAATTGGGGCAAAAGGAAGCTTAAAAGAACAGATTGAACAAATAAAGACAGCAGTGCTTTATCCTGAAAATGGTCTTCCTATAATGCTTTTAGGTTCAAGTGGTTCGGGAAAAACATATCTGGCAAAATGTATTTATGATTATTGCTTGGAAGAAAAATTAATAAATCCCAAGTCTTCATTTATTTCTTTAAATTGTGCTCAATATTATCATAATCCAGAATTGTTATCAAGTTTATTATTTGGTTATACAAAAGGGGCATTTACAGGAGCAGATAAAGATAAAAAGGGACTTCTTGAAAGTGCTGATGGTGGGGTTTTATTTCTTGATGAAGTGCATAGACTAACAGAAGAAGGTCAAGAAAAGCTTTTTACATTTATGGATTCAAATGAGTATTCTCCTATTGGTGATAATAGCATAAAAAAGGAAGCAAAGGTACGGTTAATTTTTGCAACTACAGAATCTATCCAATCTACTTTCTTACCTACTTTCATTAGAAGACTTCCCGTTATTGTTAATATTCCAAGTTTTGCAGAAAGACCTCAACAAGAAAAAATTCACCTAATAGATAGTTTCTTTTTAAAAGAAAGTGAAATCTTGAAACGCACTATTAAGGTTACAAAGCAGGTAATTTCCTTTTTGCTTTTTAGTAATTATGAAGGAAATGTAGGGAAAATTAAAAATATTGTAAAATACAGTTGTGGAAGCAGCTATGCTAAGAGGAAAGATCAAGAGATTATTAAAGTTCGCATTGGAGATTTACCGATTGGAAATGAAAATCAACTAAAGGAGAGTTTATATCATCAAATATCAAGTAGATATCAGGATAGGGTTTATGATTACCTGCACCCAGAACTATTGAATAATAATAGTGATGAACAAAAAAACATTAAAAAAACATATTTTGAATTTGTTGAAGGATTTAAACAGGTTGAGTCCGGAGAAATTATGTTTGATCATTATACTAAAGAGATGGTCAAAAATGTGAATTTATTACTTGATGAATTAACATTTAATACAGAAGTTACTAACAATCAATCTTTTTTTTCTGTATTAACGTTTAATATAAAATCTACTTTTAAATATATGGAAGAAAATTATGGCTTTGAACAGGATGGAAATAAAATTCTTTCAATAGCATATTTGCTTTATTTTAAGGAAGAACAAGAAATTTTAATTAATCACCCTGATTGGAATAGTATCCGCCCCAAAATTATAAACTTTATTGAAAGTTATATGAAGAATATTTTATGGCTTTCCAGGCGTATGCTTACACATTTGAGTGAACGCTTAGACTTTCAGGTTCTTGACGAAGATTTAATTTTTATTTCATTCTATCTAAAAAGCATGAATATACAGAGCCTGAAAAATGAAATTAAAAGTATTGTCTTAGCTCATGGCTACTCTACAGCAAGTAGTATGGCGAATGTAGCTAATAGGATGTTAAGGAAAAACTTTTTCCAAGCTATTGATATGCCTATTGATACTACAATTGATCATATAGAAGAGAAAATATTAGATTTTATTGATAATAACAGTACCGAAAATGGGCTTATTTTGCTAGTTGATATGGGATCACTTTTTGATCTTAGAAATCGTTTGGAAAAGAAGATTAAAGGTCCGTTATTATTAATTGATTTTGTCTCAACACCATTGGTATTAGAAATTGGAAGTATGCTTTTACAAGATAAAAATATTATCGAAATTAATGAACAGATTTTAAAGAATGTACAAATTAATAAACAATTAGTTTATCCAGTTGAAAAAAAGAAAAAAGCTATTTTAACCTGCTGTTATACAGGTATGGGAAGTGCGATTCAAATCCAAGATATATTACAAAAGAGCCTAAAGCATGAGGATCCTTCTTTTGTAATTATGTCATATGATTATCATAAGCTGTATCAAAATAAACAAAAGGAATTGCCGTTTCAAATGTATGATGTACTAGCTATCGTAGGAACTGTAGATCCAAAAGTTGAAGGAATTCCATATATAGGACTGGATCATTTGATTGGTGGGGAAGATATTGATTCATTCATTAATATATTGAGGTGTAATTTTAATATAGATGAAGAGCAGTTGAAAAAAGATTTAGTATTTAATTTTTCTATAAAGAAAATAATTGAGAAGCTGACAATTTTAGATGTAAATAAAGTACTTAATTTTGTACAAGATGCAGTTGATAAAATGGAAGAAAAACTAGGGCTTAAGATGTCTAATAATAAAAGGTTCTTACTTTATCTTCATGCATCCTGTATGGTAGAGAGAATTTTAAGAAAAGAAGATGTTGACATGCAGGAGGACATTAAGGAATTTGTACAAAGAGAAAAAAGAAAGATAGATATTATAAGGTATGCATTCAGTGAAATTGAAAAGGAATATACAATAAAGATATCAGATTTAGAAATTAGATTAATTTTTGATATTGTATTGAGCGATTGATTTGGGAGATTTGGGAGGAAAGAAATTGAAACAAGCAGTAATTTTTGATATGGATGGAGTTTTAGTGAATACTGAAAGTTTTTATTTTAAAAGAAGGATGAAATTCTTTGATGAATTAAAAATAGAACCAGATACAAGAAAAATTGAAGATTTCATTGGGTCAACAAACGGGATGATATGGGAAATGTTAGTGCCTGATGATGATGAAAAACGTAATATTTTAAAAGAAGAATATTCAAAGTATTGTAAGAAACATGAAGTTTGCTTTCAAGAAATATTGAATCCTTCAGTTAAAGAAGTGATTAGGAAATTAAAAGATAGAAATATAAAAATAGCTATTGCATCATCTTCAGAAAGAAAAGAAATTTTAAGGATGGCAGAAGAATGCGGAATTGCAAGTTGTATTGATTTTGTAATTAGTGGTGAAGAGTGCACGCAAAGTAAACCAGATCCAGAGATCTACATTAGAGCTATAGAAGCATTAGAAGTATTGGAAACAGAAGTTCTAGTAGTAGAAGATTCAGCATTAGGAATTAGAGCAGCAAAAGCAGCAGGTTTAACAGTTGTAGCTTTGGTACCAAAAGATTACTACATAGATCAGTCAGAAGCCAATTATAAAGTAAATGATTTGATTGAAATAATTTCTAAAATTTAAATGGAAAGATTCTTGCAGATTACGATTACAAAGTATATAAGTGATAATTATTTTGAAATGGAGTATTACTATAAATGCTTTTGTGGAAAGATATATAATGCTTTAATGAAAAGAGGGCATTTAAACAGCATTTATATGAATTGAAGATATATCTGAAATAAGTAATAAAGGTTTTGTAAATGTATAATGAGAATAGTTATGAAAGAGATAGCAGAGTAAAAACTGCTATCTCTATTTTTCGTTAGTTACTATAAGTTCAATATTATAATTATGAAAATAGTCTGTATACTTTTCGGGAGGAGAATCATTTGTTATAACATAATCAAGATCTTTTATATCACAAAATGTCATCAAAGATACAACATCAAATTTTGAGGTATCAGCTAATAAAAAACATTTAGAACTTTTAGATACTGCTGCTTTTTTTATTTTATACTCGTCTGGAGAGGTATTAGTGACACCGTTTTCGAGTGAAATTCCAGTACAAGCCATGAAACATTTATTTAAGTTATAAGCTGATAAAATATCAGGAGCAGTTAATCCAGTAAAGGAAGATGTTTTTCTAGTTAGTTTTCCAGAAAGACAAATTATTTCAATATTTTCATATGGAATTGCTTGGACTATAACATTTAAGTTATTTGTAAAAACAGTAATGTTTTTCTTGTCTTTTAAATATTCAATCATATTAAAAGTTGTTGTACCTGAATCTATAAAAATAGAATCACCATCTTCAACAAATTGTGCTGCTTTTTCGGCGATAGATGATTTGGCAAAATTATTTTTTATAGTTCTTTCTTCGAAGGACAAAAGTTCCTTATTATTATTGTTTATTGTTACTCCACCATAAACCTTTTTTATTATCCCTTTATTAACTAAAGTGTCTATATCTCTACGAATTGTATTTTTTGACATCTTAAATTCTTCGCATAGTTTATCAATAGAGATAGTTTTATGCTTATATATATACTTTTCTATTAAATCAATTCTCTTAGAACGCATTAAAATTCACTCCTATAAGTCAAAATAGAATTACTATTATTAATTTAATATTATAAACCAAAGAATTTAAAAGTGAAAGCAATTACAGAATTTAATTTTAGATTTAGAAAAAAGTTACAAAATCAATATGTAATTATTGACAAGTGATAAAAACATATTTATAATTAAATCATAAAGTAACAATAAGTTAATCAGAAAGTAATCAATAGTTAATCAAAAGTTAGTGGGGTGACTAAAGTGTCAAATGAGTTCATGATGCCGAAGAAAATATTAACAGGAGGGAAAGCGCTCATCGATAGTAAAGAATATCTAAAATTATTGGGGAAGAAAGCGTTAATCGTTACTGATAGCGTTATGGTAAGTTTAGGAAACGTAAAAATGTTAACTAACATATTAGAGGAGGAGAAAATTCACTACAAAATATATAGTGATATAAATGGTGAGCCAACTGATTTAATGGTAGAAAAGGGGGGAGAAATATTTAAAAAAGAAAATTGCGATTTTCTTATAGCTATTGGAGGAGGAAGCCCAATAGATTCGGCGAAAGCCATTGCAATGATGACTAGTAATGGCGGAAAGATATCAGACTATATGGGAAAGCAGATAACAAATCAATTACCTAAAGTGGTTGCAATACCAACTACAGCAGGAACTGGATCAGAAGCAACTCAATTTACGATAATCTCAGATACAGAAAATGATGTAAAGATGCTTATAAAGGGAAGTTCATTACTTCCGACGTTAGCGATAATAGATCCTATATTTACAATGACAGCTCCAGCAAAAACTACAGCAGCAACAGGAATAGATGCTTTAACACATGCAATTGAAGCATATACATCAAAAAAATCTCAACCACTTTCCGATGTATTTGCAATTTCTGCTGTAAAAAGAATATTTAAATATTTACCTATAGCATTTAAAGATCCTAAAAATGAACAAGCACGTACTCAAATGTCTATTGCAGCATTAGAAGGAGGAATTGCTTTTAACAATTCATCTGTAACAATAGTGCATGGAATGAGCAGACCAATAGGTGCATTATTTCATGTGGCACATGGAATATCTAATGCAATGTTGTTGAAGGAATGTCTTACATTTGTACTAGACGGTGCTTACTCTAGATTTGCTGAACTTGCTAGAAATATAAAAATTGTTAATGAGGAAACATCAGATGAAATTGCTTCAAAAAAATTTGTTGATGCTGTAAACGGTTTGTGTAAGGAGCTTCAAATACCTTCATTAGAAGAGTATGGAATAGACCGGAACAAGTTTTTCGATAATTTAGATAAAATGGCTGATGATGCAATTGAAAGCGGTAGTCCAAGCAATACAATTAAAAATATTACACATGAAGATATTGTTTCTATATATAAAGCGCTCTGGAGGTAAATGAAATGCCATTAGTAGATATGAGGGGACTTTTAAAAAGTGCTTTAAAAGAAAATTATGCAGTTGGAAGTTTTAGCGTTGCTAATATGGAAATGGTTATGGGAGCTATAAAAGCAGCAGAAGAATTAAAATCTCCAATTATACTTCAAATAGCTGAAGTAAGATTAAAATATTCACCTTTAGAACTTATTGGTCCAATGATGGTAAAAGCTGCTGAAAATTCAAAAGTGCCAGTAGCAGTACATTTTGATCATGGAGCTACAATTGAGAATGTAAAGAAGGCTTTAGATTTAGGATTTACATCAGTAATGATCGATGGATCACATTTAGAGATTGAAGAAAATATAAAAATAACTAATAAAATATCAAGCATAGCAAAATTATATAATGCATCAGTTGAAGCTGAAATTGGACATGTTGGTGGCAGTGAAGATGGAAGTAAAGAAATAGAGATTCAAGTCACTAAGTTAGAAAGTGCTAAAAAGTTTTTTGAAAATACAGAAATAGATGCTTTGGCTGTAGCAATAGGCAACGCTCATGGAGTATATAGTGGAGAGCCTAATTTGAGGTTTGACGTACTTAAAAATTTACAAAATAACATACCAATACCGTTGGTTTTACATGGAGGATCTGGAATATCAGCGGAGGATTTTAAAAAGTGTGCGACAATGGGAATAAAAAAAATAAATATTGCAACAGCTACATTTAATTCAGTTAAGGAAAGCGTAAAAGAATTAAACAAGAAATTAGAAGATTATGATTATTTTAAATTACATGAAACAGAGATTAAGGCTGCCTACGAAAATGTTAAAAAGCATATAGAAATATTTGGCAGTTCAAATAAAGCATAAGGAGGAACTATAAATGGAATATATTAAATTTGATAAAGCAAGAAAAATGGATATAGTACCTATAGGAAGAGTCGCAATTGATTTTAATCCTATAGATATTAACAAGCCTTTATCTGAAAGTAGCACTTTTAAAAAATATTTAGGAGGATCACCAGCTAATATTGCAGTTGGACTTGCAAGATTAGGTAAAAAGATTGGATTCATTGGCAAAGTATCAAAGGATCAGTTTGGAGAATTTGTTGTTAATTATTTCGATAATGAAGGTATAGATACATCTCAAATAAAGTATTCAAAGAATGGAGAAAAGTTAGGATTAACTTTTACTGAAATAGCAAGCCCAACAGAGAGTAGTATATTAATGTATAGACAGGGAATTGCGGATTTAGAATTGAATGTTGATGAAATAGACGAGGAATATATAAAAAATACTAAGGCAATAGTGATATCAGGGACAGCTCTTGCCAAAAGTCCATCAAGAGAAGCAGCATTGAAAGCGCTGGAATTAGCTAAAAGGAATAATACAGTTGTAATATTTGATGTGGATTATAGAGCTTATAATTGGAAAAATAGTGATGAAATAGCTATATACTATTCGATTGCTGGAAAACAAAGCGATATTATAATGGGCTCACGAGAAGAATTTGATTTAATGGAAAAATTAATTACTAGAGAGAAAAATTCAGATGAAGAAACAGCGAAAAGATGGTTAGATTACGGAAACAAAATAGTAGTAATTAAGCATGGTAAAGAAGGATCTACTGCTTATACTAGTGATGGAAAGTCATACAATATAAAGCCATTTCCGGTTAAGCTACTTAAATCATTTGGTGGTGGAGATGCTTATGCATCAGCATTCCTATATGGTTTATTAGAAGGATGGAGCATTATAGATTCATTAGAATTTGGAAGTGCATCAGCAGCAATGTTAGTGGCTAGTCATAGTTGCTCGCAAGATATGCCTACAGTGGAAGCAATAAGAAATTTTATAAAAGAAGAAAAAGAAGAATATGGTGATATGGTAGCTAGAGCTTAAGAGGAGGAGTTAATATGGTTTATAATTTGGATAGATTGGAAAATGGCGAAAATATATTATGTCAAATTAATGGTAAAAATGAAGAAATGTTAATGGATGTAACGGTAGAAAAATTAGAAAAAAATCAAAGAAGAGAATATCTAAAAAGTGATAAGGAAATAGCTGTTTTACTTCTGACAGGACAAGTGAAAATAAATTGGCTTGAAAATTCTAAGTCTATTGAAAGAAAATCAGTATTTGATGATGATCCATGGTGCTTACATGTACCTAAGAATGTTGGAGTTACTGTTGAAGCCAGTGAAGATAGTGAGATATTAATTCAAAGCACTGAAAATTTGGGATTTTTTGAACCAAAGTTATATTCACCAAGTGAATGTAAGAGTGAAATCTTTGGAGAAGGGACTTGGAATGGTACAGCTAGAAGAGTGGTAAGAACAATATTTGATTATAAAAATGCACCGTATTCCAATATGGTTATTGGAGAAGTTATAACATATCCAGGAAAGTGGTCAAGCTATCCTCCTCATTACCATCCTCAACCAGAAGTTTACTTTTATAAGTTCGATAAACCACAAGGATTTGGATTGTGCTTAAATGGAGATAAAGCATACAAGATTCTAGATAATAGTTTCGCAACTATAATTGGAGGGGATGTTCATCCACAAACATCTGCTCCAGGATATGCAATGTATTATTGTTGGATGATTAGGCATCTAGAAAATAATCCTTGGACAGATAGAATAGATGTAGATGAACATAAATGGCTTTGGAATAAGAATGCTAAAATATGGCCTGAGGAGTAAAGGGAGGTAAAGAGATGAATTCTATTAAAATGACAACAGCTCAAGCACTAGTAAGATTTTTAAATAATCAATACATTTTATTTGATGGGAAAGAGGAACGATTTATTGATGGAATCTTTACTATATTTGGGCATGGAATAGTTTTAGGACTTGGACAAGCACTTGATGAAGATCCAGGAAACTTAAAAGTTTATCAAGGAAGAAACGAACAAGGAATGGCACATGTTGCGTCAGCTTTTGCTAAACAAAATAATAGAAGAAAGATAATAGCATGCTCAACATCAATAGGACCAGGAGCAGCTAATATGGTTACAGCAGCAGCTACTGCAACAGTTAATAATATTCCATTACTTATGTTTCCAGGAGATTCATTTGCTAGCAGACAGCCAGATCCTGTACTTCAACAAATTGAACAATCTTATAATATGGGAATTACAACTAATGATGCATTTAAGCCAGTATGTAAGTATTGGGATAGAGTTTCTAGACCAGAGCAATTAATGTCTGCAATGATTAATGCAATGCGAGTTCTTACAGATCCATCAGATACTGGAGCTGTGTGCATAGCATTACCGCAAGATGTTCAAGGTGAAAGTTTTGACTTCCCAGAATATTTCTTTAAAAAACGTATTCATAAAATAACAAGACCGATAGCTGTGGATGAAGAGTTTAAAGAATGTGTTGAATTAATAACTAAGAGAAAGAAACCAATAATAATTTGTGGTGGTGGTGTTAGATATTCAGAAGCTGGAGAAGTACTTGAAAGATTTGCAGAAAAGTTTAATATTCCAATAGGAGAAACGCAAGCAGGAAAAAGTGCTGTAAGAGGAAGTCACCATATGAATTTAGGTGGAATAGGAGTAACAGGAAATTTGGCTGCTAATACAATTGCTAGAGATGCAGATTTAGTAATAGGAATAGGAACAAGATTTTCAGATTTTACGACATCATCTAAATCTTTATTTAAAAATCCAGAAGTAGATTTTATAACAATAAATTTATCAAAATTTCATGCAAGTAAATTGGATTCCAATAAGATAGTTGGTGATGCTAAAGCTTGTATTGAGAAACTTAGTAATTTATTAGAAAAAGAAAATTATGTTTCATCATATGAAGATGAGATTAAAAATGCAAAACAAGCATGGAGAGAGGAGATGGATAGGTTAATTAATATAAAATATGGAAAAGATTTCACTCCAATTATAAAATCAAGAAATGAAAGAAGTCTGGAAGAATTTAAAGAATTAACTAGTGGAATTATTACCCAGACATCAGCTCTAGGATTGATTAGAGAATGCATTGATGATAATGCGATTGTAGTCGGTGCATCAGGAAGCTTGCCAGGGGATCTTCAAAGAATGTGGGAAACTGATTCTAGAAATTCATATCATATGGAATATGGGTATTCCTGCATGGGATATGAAATAGCTGCAAGTCTAGGGTGTAAAATTGCGGAACCTAGCAAAGAAGTTTACTCACTAGTTGGTGATGGAAGTTACTTAATGTTACATTCAGAACTTATTACTTCATTGCAAGAAGGTAAGAAGATAAATGTATTATTATTTGATAATTGTGGATTTGGATGTATTAATAATCTACAAATGTCTAATGGAATAGGGAATCTTGCTACAGAGTTTAGATACAGAAATAACGACACAGAAGAACTTAATGGAGGTTTAATTCCTATAGATTTTGCTAAGGCAGCAAGTGGATACGGAGTGAAAACATATACAGCTAAGACTTTAGAGGAATTAAAAGTTGCATTGAGTGATGCAAAAAAACAAAAAATTTCTACTTTAATTGATATTAAAGTTTTACCAAAAACCATGACTGATGGATATGAATCATGGTGGCATGTAGGATTAGCTGAAGTATCAGAAAAAAAATCTGTTAATGAAGCTTTTGAATATGGTCAAAATCAACTTAAAAATGCAAGAAAATATTAAAGGAGAGATAATTTATGTTAAAGGTTGGAATTATTGGTGCAGGAAGAATTGGAAAAGTTCATGGAGAAAGTATTTCAAAGTATGTTAAAAATGCAGAGGTAAAAGCTATAGCAGATGTATTTTTAAATGAAGCTACAATAAATTGGGCAAGAGAAATTGGGATTCAAGGTGTATATAAAGATTATAAAAAGATACTAGAAGATCCAGAAATAGATGCTATTCTTATATGTTCATCTACAGATACTCATTCAAAAATCTCTATAGAAGCAATAAGAGCAGGTAAGCATGTATTTTGCGAAAAACCAATTGATCATGATTTGGCAAGAATTAAAGAAGTGATAGATGAACTTAATAAATCAAATGTTAAATATCAAGTGGGTTTCAATAGAAGATATGATCATAATTTTAAAGCCATAAGAAATGCGGTTGTGGAAGGGAAGATTGGAGAACCACATGTTCTTAAAATAACTTCAAGAGATCCTGAACCACCTTCAATTGATTATGTAAAGGTATCAGGAGGAATATTTTTAGATATGACAATTCATGATTTTGATATGGCAAGATATCTTTTAGGTAGTGATGTGGTAGAAGTTTATGCGGCTGGTAATGTTCTAGTTGATAACGCAATAGGGGAGGCAGGTGACATTGATACAGCCATTATAACTCTAAAAATGGCTAATGGAGCAATGGCGGTTATAGATAATTCAAGGCAGTCGTCTTATGGATATGATCAAAGAGCTGAAGTATTTGGATCTCTTGGTCAAGTGTCTGTGGGAAATGATAGTATTTCAAAGGCTGTGATATCAACTAAGGATGGAGTTACAGCTGAAAAGCCATTATTTTTCTTCTTAGAAAGATATATGCAGGCGTATGCAGATGAAATTACAGAATTCATAGACGCAATTGTTAACAATAGAGATATTTCAGTAAGTGCAGATGACGGATTAAAAGCTGTGTTAATAGGAGAGGCTGCAACTAAATCATTAAAAGAGAATAGACCAGTTAGGATATCAGAAATAATATATTAGAATTTTGGAGGAGATTGTTATGCTTAATACTGAAAAAGTAAAATTAGGAATTTGCCCAATAGGATGGACAAATGATGATATGCCTGATTTAGGAAAAGAAAATACATTTGAACAAGCCGTAAGTGAAATGGCTCTTGCAGGATTCAAAGGCACTGAAGTAGGAAATAAATATCCCAAGGATGTAAATGTTTTAAAAAAAGCATTAGACATAAGAAATCTTCAAATAGCAAGTGCTTGGTTTAGTTCATTTTTAACTACTAAGCCTTATGAAGAAACTGAAAAAGAATTTATAGATCATAGGGACTTCTTACATGAAATGGGTGCAAAAGTTATAGTAGTATCAGAGCAAGGGCACAGTATTCAAGGGGAAATGGATACCCCAATATTTGATGGAAAATATTATTTTAATGAAGAAGAGTGGAAACTATTAGCTGATGGTCTTAATAAGCTTGGAAGGTTAGCAGAAGATAAAGGAATGAAAATTGTTTATCATCATCATATGGGGACTGGAGTACAAACCACTGATGAAATTGATAAATTGATGAGTATGACTGATGAAAATTTAGTATATTTGTTATTTGATACAGGTCATTTGGTTTATTCAGGAGAGAATCCAATTGCAATATTAAATAAATATGCTAATAGAATTAAGCATGTACATTTAAAAGATATAAGAGCAGATGTTTTAGAAAAAGTCAAAAAAGAAAAAATGAGTTTTTTAATGGGAGTAAGAGAGGGTTCATTCACTGTTCCAGGAGATGGATGTATAGATTTTGAGCCAATATTTAAGATATTGGATGAAAACAATTATGAAGGCTGGATATTAGTTGAAGCAGAACAGGATCCAGCAATTGCAAACCCATTTGAATATGCAATAAAAGCTAGAAAATACATTAAAGAAAAAACAAAATTTTAAAATTAAAATTCATAAAAGATTTCAAATGAACAAAATCTATTAAGTTTGGTAACTAGTATTTCTTAAAAAAGAGTGTGCAATATATCTAGTTACCATACTAATGATAGGTATAAGTTACTAATATATTGAAATCAGAATAAAGCATTTATAAATATATTAAGAAAAACAGTATTAATATGAAAAAATAAATTATAAAAGTATTTGTGTAATTCTGAATGATTCTAATTATTTAAAGTAGATAAGGAGGAATTAGAATGGAGCAAGGTTCTTATAACATTAAGAAAAAAAGTAATTTAAGGAAAATACAAATTATATCAACATTTGGGGGGTTACTATTTGGATATGATACAGGTGTGTTTAATGGAGCATTAAGTTTCATGAAACGACCAGATCAATTAAATTTGACACCTATGAATGAAGGGCTTGTTACAAGTATATTAACATTAGGTGCAGCATTTGGTGCAATAATTGGCGGACGTCTATCTGATAAATATGGTAGAAAAAAGATAATAAGAATGTTAGCTATTATATTCTTTTTTGCAACTATAACTTGTTCAATTGCACCTAATGCAAATATTATGATTGTTTCTAGATTCGTTTTAGGGTTAGCTGTAGGAGGGGCATCAGTTATTGTGCCAACATTTTTAGCAGAATTGGCACCTATGCACCTAAGAGGAAGTATAGTATCTAAAAATGAAATGATGATTGTAACTGGACAATTAGTAGCTTATGTTATAAATGCTGTATTAGGAAACCTTTTTGCAGATAATTCTGGTGTATGGCGTTATATGATAGTACTTGCTACTATTCCAGCAATTGTATTGTGGTTTGGAATGATGGTACTTCCTGAAACACCAAGATGGTTAGCATCTAATGGAAAAACAGCAAAAGCATTAGAAGTTCTAAAACAGATTCGTGATAAAGCAGAGGCAGAAGCGGAATTAGAAGAAATAAATAAGAATATTGAAGCGGAAAAGCATTTAGACAAGGCATCATTTGCTGATTTATCTATTCCTTGGATCCGTCGTATTGTTTTAATTGGAGTTGGAATAGGTATTACACAACAAATTGCTGGAATTAATATAATGATGTATTATGGAACATCAATTTTGGAACAAGCTGGATTTGGTACAAAGGTGGCATTAATTGCTAACATAGGAAATGGGTTGATGTCTGTTATAGCAGCTATATTTTTTGTAAAATGTGTTGGTGATAAATATCCTCGTAGAAAGTTATATTTACTTGGAATAACTGGAACTACTATAGCTATGACAGCGTTATCTGTTGTTACAAACGTTTTACAAGGTTCATCTATGCTTCCTTTTGTTGTAATAATGTGTACTATTGTTTATATAGCTTTCTTCCAAGCCTTTCTTGGACCATTAACTTGGCTATTAATATCAGAAATTTTCCCATTAAGATTAAGAGGTTTTGGAATGGGAATATCAGCATTTGCTTTATGGGTAGCTAACTTTATAGTAGGTTTTGTATTCCCTATATTATTAGCAAGGTTTGGTTTATCAGGAGCATTCATAGTGTTTATAGGATCGTCAATTATAGGAGGTATATTTATCTATAAATGTGCACCGGAGACATATGGTAAATCATTGGAGGAAATAGAGCAGTCATTTAGAAAATATAAGAATGATGATTTTGTTGAAGAAAATATAGAAGCTAGGTTGTAGCAATATACTTTGGGAATCATTGATGCAAAAACAATTAATGATGTATGCATTTGAAATAATAAACAAACGTAGTTAAAGTCTGTTTCTATGAAAACCTTTAACTATAAAGTGATGAGTGATAAATATATATTGCGATATTAAATTTATAGTTAAGAATCTAGTAAGCTAAAGTTTAATTAAGATTAAAGTTTAAAAATTTAATTTCACCATATAAATTATATCGAAAACAAAAAATATTAATTATAAAAGATATTAATATAAATACAATATATCTTGAAGGGGGAATATTAAATGGAAAATATTAAGGTAAAGGAAGAAAATGGGATATCAGTGATTTGTATTGATAGACCTAAGTCACTTAATGCATTAAATACACAAACACTTAAAGAACTAGGACGAGTGATAACTGATATATCAGAAAGAAAAGATATATACACTGTTATCATAACAGGATCAGGAGAAAAAGCTTTTGTAGCTGGAGCAGATATAACAGAAATGAAAAGTAAAAGTGCAATAGAGGGAAGAGAGATGGCTAAGCTAGCTCAAAAGATATTTTCTAATATTGAAAATATGCCACAAGTTGTTATAGCCGCTGTAAACGGTTATGCATTAGGAGGAGGTTGCGAATTATCAATGGCGTGTGATATAAGATTAGCTTCTACCAATGCTAAATTTGGACAACCAGAAGTGGGATTAGGAATAATTCCAGGCTTTGCAGGAACTCAAAGACTTCCAAGATTAGTTGGAAAAGGAATAGCTAAAGAACTTATATTTACTACAGATATGATAGATGCAAAAGAGGCCTATAGAATTGGTCTTGTTAATAAAGTTTATGAACAAGAAGAATTAATCCAAAAAGCAATTGAATTAGCTCAGAAGATAATGAAGAAAGGATTATTTGCAGTAAGCTTAGCTAAATCAGCAATAAATAATGGCTTAAATATGGATACTGAATCAGCTTACGCATTTGAAGCAGACCTATTTGGATTATGTTTTTCAACTGATGATCAAACCGAAGGAATGAGTGCATTTGTCGAGAAAAGAAAGGCTCTATTTAAAGGATGTTAAAAGATTAAGACACTGGGATAGTTAATTAATCTTGAAAGGACTGAATATAGGTGAGAAAAGTAAAAGTTTTAACAAGTCACGAAGCAGTACAAATGGTGAAAGATGGAGATGTGTTAGTAACTGGCGGATTTGTTGGTAGTTGTGCACCTGAAACTCTTAGTTGTGCTTTAGAAAAACGTTTCATTGAAACAAATCATCCGCAAAATATAACTTTATTTCACGCTGCAGGACAAGGCGATAGTAAGGGAAAGGGTTCAGATCATTATGCTCACGAAGGCTTGCTTAAGAGGGTGATTGCAGGGCATTATAATTTAGCACCGAGGATTGGGAAGTTAATTAATGAAAATAAAATAGAAGCTTACAATCTACCACAAGGAACCATTTCTCAATTATTTAGAGATATTGCGGGAAAAAGAATTGGTACAATAACTCACGTTGGATTGAATACATTTGTGGATCCAAGAATTAGTGGTGGAAAATTAAATGAAAAAACAAAAGAAGATCTAGTAAAGCTGATAAATATAGAAGGTGAAGAGAAATTATTATATAAATCAATTCCAGTTAATGTCTGCTTCTTAAGAGGATCTTTTGCAGATGAATACGGTAATGTATCATTGGAAAAAGAAATAGCTACACTTGAGGATACGTCAATAGCCCAAGCTTGTAAGAATAATGGCGGAAAAGTAATAGTTCAAGTAGAAAAAGTAGTCGAAGCAGGATCTTTAGACCCACGTCTTATAAAAATTCCAGGTATATATGTAGATGCTGTTGTAATCTCAACTCCCGAAGAGCATGAACAATCCTTCGAATGCCCATTTAATCCAGCAGTAACAGGTGAAATGAGAATTCCTTTAAATAGTGTAGAAAAAGCTCCATTAAATGAGAGAAAGATAATTGCGAGAAGAGCAGCTATGGAATTAAAGAAAGATACGGTAGTAAATTTAGGTATAGGGATACCAGAAGTTATTTCTTTAGTTGCGAATGAAGAAGGAATTGGTGAATATATGACATTAACTGTAGAAGCCGGTCCAATAGGAGGTATACCACAAGGATGCACAGCTTTTGGAGCGAGTATAAATCCAGAAGCTATTATAGATCAACCATATCAATTTGATTTTTATGATGGTGGAGGCGTCGATATAGCATTTTTAGGACTAGCTCAGGTTGATGAACATGGAAATTTGAATGTAAGTAAGTTTGGGCCTAGAATTGCTGGATGTGGTGGATTCATAAATATAACTCAAAATGCTAAGAAAGTGTTATTTTGTGGAACATTCACTGCAGGAGGCTTAAAAGTAGTAACAGAAGATGGCAAATTAGAAATTAAACAAGAAGGAAAAGCTAAAAAATTCATTAAGGATGTAGAGCAAATTACATTTAGTGGAGATTATGCAAGAAGGATGGATCAACAAGTTATGTATATAACTGAGAGAGCAGTATTTGAGTTAAGGAAAGATGGATTATACCTTACAGAAATAGCGCCTGGGATAGATCTAAAAAAGGATGTATTGGATTTAATGGATTTCAAACCTAAAATGGATGGAGTACCTAGACTAATGAATGGAAGAATATTTTATGATAAGTTGATGGGATTAAGGGAGTAAATATATTTTATATAAAATTAAGGGTTCTAAGCGTTAAGATAGGGTACCTATTAAAAATTCAAATTATATTTCAATTAAAAAGATATACATTACAAGGGGGATTTAAAAGATGGATTTTAATTTAACAGAGCAACAAGAAAAAATAGTGAACATGGTAAGAGAATTTGCAGAAAACGAAATTAAACCTAAAGTAGTTGCATATGACGAAAGTGGAGAATTTCCAATAGACACTTATAAGAAAATGGGGGAATTAGGATTGATAGGGCTTCCATATCCAAAGGAATATGGTGGAACTGGTGGAGATTATTTATCTTATGTTTTAGCAGTTGAAGAAATATCAAAAGTGAGTGGTTCATTAGGAATTTCATATTCAGTAAGTACTTCTCTTTGTTCAGGAGGAATAATTAATGCAGCATCTGATGAACAAAAGAAAAGATATCTTCCAGACATTTTGTCAGGAAAAAGATTTGGATCATTTGGATTAACTGAACCAAATGCAGGATCAGATGCAGGTGGATGCATAACAACCGCTGATAAAAGTGGTGAGTATTATATATTAAATGGTGCAAAATGTTTCATTACAAATGGACCTTTATCAGAAACATTCTTAGTGTTTGCATTAACTGATAAGAGCAAAGGAGCAAAAGGGTTATCAGCATTTATAGTTGAAAAAGGATTTGAAGGATTTTCAATTGGTAAAATTGAAAATAAATGCGGTATAAGATCAGCACAAGTTTCAGAACTTGTATTTGAAAATTGTAAGGTTCCAGTTGAAAACTTAGTAGGAGCTGAGGGCAAAGGCTTTGGAATAGCAATGAAGACTCTTGATGGAGGAAGAATTGGAGTTGCGGCTCAAGGTCTAGGAATAGCAGAAGGAGCATTTGAAGTAGCTAGACAGTATATGAAAGAAAGAGAGCAATTTGGAAAGCCGCTATGGAAAAACCAATATTTAGGATTTAAAATGGCAGAGTTAGAACTTGAAATAGAGCAGGCTAAATATATGGTATATAAGGCTGCCATGGATAAACAAGAAGGAAAGTCTTACTCAGTTTCTGCAGCTAAGGCAAAACTTGCTTGTACAGATGCAGCAATGCACGTAACAACTGAGGCTGTTCAAATGTTAGGCGGAAATGGTTATATGAGAGAATATAATGTTGAAAGAATGATGAGGGATGCTAAGATAACTCAAATATATGAAGGCACAAATGAGATACAAAAGCTCATTATAAGCGGAAATATATTTAGATAGGATATAGGCTATTGACGAAAACAATTATACCTAAATAATGAAAATCGTTGACATGCAATAGTTGGTAATCTTACTAAAGCAGTACAAGAATTAATAGCTCAATTTGAAGAAATAAGGCGCGCTGAATAATTAGCATTAAATAAAGTGAAGTAAAAGTGCAATAAAAAATAATCAGATCAATAGGTTATAATCAAGTGGTCTTTAATGAAGATTTTGAATATAACTTATTGATCTAATTTTAGTTAGAGACTAGTAGAAAATAAATTTCTTCTACATATTTAGATTTTAGGTAAGATAATGGCTGCTATCTTACTTCGTTTATTAATCCTTTTCTATAAGCTTTAAGTAATAATTTCAAATCTTTAATTTGATTTTTAAGCTCCTTTCCTATGTCTGTATCACCAACTTTTTTTCTGTCTAGTTTTTCTACTATTTGTGTTGAAGATAATATATCCGTTTCTTTACTAAATGCATCTTCAATTGATTTGAAAGGTTGATGAGATATTAGTTGAAGTCCATAGGAATTATAAGTTAATGTGTACCCTGCAAGGCCAGTTTGACTTCTGTAAGCTTTAGCAAAGCCACCATCTATAACTATCAATTTTCCATTGCACTTTATTGGGTTTTCACCAAATTTATTTTTAACTGGAACATGTCCATTTATTATTCGTGATTCAGCTGGATCTAATCCGAATTCTTCAAAAATCATATTACACATTTCTTCAGAATCCCTAAAATTGTAGTAGGGATTTTTCTTTTCTTTATGTGTGCTTTTATCTTTGATAAAGTATCTTTCAAAAGTCGTCATATCTTCTTTTCCAAAAAGAGAAGAACAGGCTCCCGTCCATAAATACCACATTATATCAGTACCATATAATTTTTCAGCACTGCCTCTAGTACTAAAATAACCCTCCCTAGCTAAAGAATCAAATTTATCTAGAAGTTTTTTTCCTTTATGCTCTTCACCATGAATAATCATACTTTTAAAAGTTTTATCTTTATTTAAAGGAATACAACCGTGAAATAAAAGATTAGAATTATAAGTTAAGTATATTCTTCCTTTGTTAAATAAAAATAAAACGTGCTTTTGCAATTTATCACTATTTATAAATGAACTTTGAAGCTTAGAAACCAATTTCTTTTCATCACTCGTAAGTTCAAAAGGATTATTAATATTGATTGTAGGGAAACTTTTGTCGCAAAGCTCATAAGTTATATTGTTTAAAGTTATGGTGCCATCGCTATAATTTATCTTATCTAAAAGCAATCTATGATCCATCTTAAATTCAGGTCTTCTTTTTATAATTTCATATTCAAGTTTAAATTGAATAATTGTTATGGCTTTATGCATTTTGGAAATAAGCTCAATTTCAGAAGCTCCATATAATGTTTCATCGGTGTTTTTGGGAACGAAAGCTGTGCAATTATCATTTTTATAGTGCTTAAGTGCAAAAGTTGCAAGAGGTAATAAATTTATACCGTAAATGTCTTCGATAACGTCTAGATTGGAATATCTAGCTGCTATTCTTAAAACATTTGCTATACATGTAGTATTACCTGAGGCAGCACCCATCCACAATATATCATGGTTTCCCCATTGTATATCAACAGAATGATAATCTATAAGGGTATCTAGGATTATATCTGGTCTAGGACCTCTATCAAATATATCTCCGATTATGTGTAATCTATCTATTACTAGTCGTTGTATTAATTTAGATAGTGCTACTATGAACTCTTGGGCTCGTTCAATTTCTATAATAGTATTTATTATGCCATCATAATAACCCTGTTTATCATTATTATCAGATTCTTCATGTAATAATTCTTCTATAATGTAGCTAAAATCTGGAGGTAGCGCTTTTCTTACTTTAGATCTTGTATATTTAGAAGATACATGTCTGCATAATTGAATCAATCTATACAGGTTAATTTTATACCAATCATTTATATCTTTTTCTTCTCTTAGAACAATCTCTAATTTTTGTTCAGGATAGTATACAAGTGTGGCTAAACTTCTTTTTTCACAGTCCATTAAAGAATTTTCAAATACCTCTTGAATTTTTCTCTTT
Organism: Candidatus Clostridium helianthi; assembly: GCF_045310795.1. NCBI lineage: Bacteria > Bacillati > Bacillota > Clostridia > Eubacteriales > Clostridiaceae > Clostridium > Candidatus Clostridium helianthi. The sequence continues at coordinate 12,226 of NZ_JBJIAB010000033.1, read as the reverse complement.
ATAGCCCCCGAACCATTTTTTAATACATGAACAAAAGGCTCATATTCACCATGAAGGTCAGCTAAAAAATGTTCTGTACCTTTAGGTAAATTTAAAATAGCTTCTAAATTAATTATTTCAGTTGATGCCGCTGCAATAGTAGGATATTGCTTAGCAAGCAGACTTAAATATTTTATGTCATCATATTTTTCCATGACATCCTCCTTTTATAAGAAAAAAAGTTTAGTTTAAAAGTAAACTAAACAAATTTCATTTTAAAAGTATACCTATCTCTATGTATATTTTACATTATATAAATTTATAATTCTATAGTAAGTTTACAGTTAATGGAATAAAAATTTAATTATATTCCTTTAGGGGCATTATTAAGCAATCCTCTTTCAGATAATATATCGTATATTGTTTGAGAGGTTGTATCTTCTAATGTATATCCAAGTAACTTTACTACTGTTTCCAATTTTTCTTCCGATGTAGTTTCAATTTCTAAATATGGGAAGGGACAAAAACTCTTGTCATTAATATCAATTTCAATTAAGCAATCAAGTAATTTATAGCTTTCTCTATATTTTTTATTAGATTCTTTCAGAACTAATCCAAGAGATTTAAATATACCTTCTCCCATAGTTTTGTTATCAATTATAACTTCATTTTCTTCCATGACTTTAAATCTGCCCTGGGATAGCATTTTTTTGGTAGTCATAAAATATACGATTTTATTATTAATCATATCATTTATAGTTCTTATTCTAGCATATCCTTTCTTACCTAAAAGACGTCCATCTTCAAAATCATATATATCATTTACTTGATCTTCCATTTTAACTTTTTCAGCACCATTTGATAATAAAATTTTCCTTATATTTTCAACATCAATATCAACGATCCTAGTTTCTAACTCTTGCATAGAATAGCCTCCTTAGTTAAAGTTAATAAATAATACTTAAAAAAGAGTAGATATTTATTTTTATATAATAATATAATATAGCAATTTTAAAAGTTGTGCTAGTAAAATTGATTTATATGGCATATTTATAGTAGAGGCAGAATTGTATAAACAGTTATAATAATATGAAAAATTTGGTTGCAAGAAATAAAAATATTATTATATAATGAATTCAAAACTGGTAGTATCCAGTTATATTTTCATAAAGATTTATGTAGAAGAATTTAAAGGAAAATTTCAAATGTATCCTAGAAAGTGAAAAACATAAGACAATATATATATTTGCATTTATATAATAGGTTAAAAGTTATAAGGATAAATTCTATGTTTTTAATGTGAACTACTTATGAGTGGGGGATAATATTAGATGAAAGGGTTACCTAGAAAGGAAGAAGTAATAAAGAGTCTAATTGAGCTTGAAAAGAGCAAAGGGAGAGGAATAACAGCAGATGAACTGGGATTTTATATAGGAATAGACCGAACAAATATAAGTAGGTATTTAAACCAATTATATAAGGAAAAAAGGATAAATAAAAAAGAAGGACGACCAGTTATATATAGTAGTATCAAAAGTTACAAGAATGAAATGAATTCAATTAAAAATAAATCGGACATAATCATGAAAAATAGAGATAGCCTTGAAATGCTCATAGGTTCAAATCAGTCACTTAAATTACCTGTACAGCAAGCGAAAGCTGCAATATTATATCCTCCTAGAGGCTTACATACTCTTATTTTGGGTGAAACTGGTGTAGGAAAATCGCTATTTGCAGAAGCAATGTACAATTTTGCTAAAGACTCTAAAATAATAGCTGCTGAAGCTCCTTTCATTAGATTTAATTGTGCCGATTACTCAGATAATCCTCAGTTGGTTGTGGCACAAATATTTGGAGTAAGAAGAGGTGCATTTACAGGAGCAGATACTGATAGAGAAGGTTTGTTAAAAAAAGCTGATGGAGGAATATTCTTTTTGGATGAAGTACACAGATTATCACCGCAGGGGCAAGAAATGTTATTTACTTTTATAGATAAGGGATATTTTAGGCAGCTTGGAGATACTGAGAAAAAGGTGAAATCTGAAGTGCAGATTATAGCAGCTACTACGGAGAATCCACAGTCATATCTTCTGAAAACATTTACTAGAAGGATTCCAATGGTGATAGTATTACCGACATTAAGAGAAAGAAAATTAGAGGAAAGATATCTTCTTTTAAACGAGTTCATAACAGAAGAATCTATAAGAATCGGAAAGAGCATATATATTAGTAAAAATGCGATTATTTCATTTTTACTATATGATTGTCCTAATAATATAGGGCAATTAAAAAGTGATATACAATTAGCTTGTGCTAAAGCATTTTTAAATTATAAGATTAAGAAAAATAATTATATTTTGGTAGATAAAAGTGATCTGCAACCTAGAATTCAAAAAGGAATCATGAGAATTAGAGAATATAGAAAAGAAATAGATAATTTATCTCAAGATATGGCTGATATTTTAAGATTTTCAAGTGAAGATAGTATGCTAAAAAATATTGAATTTCATGAAAATCAAATAGAAGGCTCGGAAAATAAAAGTTTTTATTCGATAATAGAAAATAAGATGGAAAACTTAAAGGAACGAGGAATTAATGAGACAGAAATAAATGATATTCTAAATATTGATTTGGAAAAATATTTTAGAAGATATATTAGTAATATCACAACAAATGTTAAAAAAGATGAGATTGCCAAAATTGTAAACATTAAAGTAGCTACAGTTGCAGAAAAAATGTTGAGTATAGCATCTGAAAAGTTAAATAGGGATTTTGACCAGAAAGTTTATTTTGGGTTAGCACTTCATTTACAGGGAAGCATCGAAAGGATTAATTCAGGAAAAAAGATATATCATCCTAAGCTTAATATTATAAGGGTAGAAAATAGAGAAGAATTTGCTGTGGCCATGGATATTATAAAAATTGCAGAAAAAGAATTTCATATAGATATCCCATTAGATGAAATAGGCTATATAACTATGTTTTTGGCTGCATGTAATGATGAAAATAGTGAACAATTAGAGAAAAAGGTGCGAGTTCTAGTAATGATGCATGGAACAAGTACAGCTAGCAGCATGGCTGAGGTAGCTAATTCTTTAATAGGAGAAGAATATGTGCAAGCTCTAGATATGCCACTAACTATGAAGGCTGAGGATATGCTAGAGAAAGCTAAGAAAAAAGTTAAAGAAATATATAATGAAAAAGGGATATTGTTACTTGTTGATATGGGGTCATTGGTTAATTTTGGAGATATAATTAGTAACGAATTAGAAATAAAAATTAAAACCATAGATATGGTCACAACATTAACTGTTATAGAGGCAGGAAGTAAAGCTTTTAATGGGAGAAGTTTGGATTCAATATATAATTTATGCAGAGATATTGGAAAGTCCTCTATGCAAGTTTCTAAGGAAGACAATAAATACGATAAAGAACTAGTTATAATAACTACATGCTTTACAGGCGAAGGAGCAGCAGAAAGAATAAAAATAAGAATAAGTAATAACTTGAAGAATATAGAAAAAGTAAAAATTATACCGCTTAATATTTCTGATAGGGAAGAGTTTTTTAGAAAAGTAAATAGGTTAAAAGAGAAGTTTATAATATTAGCAGTTGTAGGAACTATAAAGATAGTTATTGAAGATGTTCCCTTTATATCAGCACAAGATGTTTTTTTGAGTGAGGGAATAAATTATTTGGAGAATTTAATTGACATTGAGTATGATTTTTTAAAAGTCAGAAAAGCATTGAGTGGTCAATTAAATGAATTAAATTCAATAAAGGTATTTTCAGATATTAGAGATGTAATAAGAAAAATAGAAGAAAATTTGAATGTGAGAATTCAACATGATGCACAGATAGGAATTTTAATTCATATCACTTTTCTTATAGATAAATTAAAGCATGGTGGTCAAGAATTGAAATTCAAAGATTTAGAAAATTATCGTCATATGTATAATAGTGAATTTTCATTGATTAAGAAAATTTTAAAAGACTTGGAGCGTGCATATAATATAAATATAGGAGATAATGAGATAGCTTATATAGTGAGAATTGTTAAGGAAAATATAATTACTGTGTAATATCCAAAGCAGTGTGTAAGTTAAATTACACACTATTTTTTTTAGTTGCACACTTTGATTCATGAATTGTGTGATTATGAGATGATTTATATTTATTTGTGTATAAATATAATATTGGTATAAAACTTGCTTTATATAATAGTGTAATAGATGAGTGCTAGTAAATAAGAATATCTAAGGAGAGGTTAAAAATGAAGAATATATTATTAGTTTGTTCAGCTGGAATGTCCACAAGTTTATTAGTTTCAAAAATGGAAAAGTCAGCTGAAGAAAAAGGGATTGAATGTAATATAAAAGCTGTAGGAGAGGCAGATGTTAAAGAATATATAGGTAAGATAGATGTTTTGTTACTGGGGCCTCAGGTTAGATTTTTATTATCAAAATTTAAAGCTAATTTATCGGATAAGAATATATCCGTAGAAGTAATTAATACAGTTGATTATGGAACAATGAATGGAGAAAAAGTCTTAGAAAGAGCTCTAGATCTTATAAAAAAATAAATAATTGAAAAGGAGAGAAACATTGTGGAAGAAACAATAATGAATCTTATAGTGCATAGCGGAGAAGTTAGAAGTTATTCAATGGAAGCTATTCAATGCGCTAAAAGTGGGAATATAGATGGAGCAAGAAAATTAATTGAACAAGCAGAAGTAGAATTATTAAAAGCACATAATGTTCAAACATATTTAATACAAAAGGAAGCACGAGGAGAAAAAACAGAAGTTTCTTTACTTATGATTCATGCTCAGGATCACTTTATGACTAGTATGACATTAAAGTCTATGGCAGTTGAAATTATAGAAATACATGAAAAATTTAATAACAATATATGTTAGTCTAATTATATATTTACTTAAAGTTAAGGAAAAGGTAGTGATAGTATGAAATACATCATAGGTGTCGATGGTGGAGGAACAAAAACGGAAGCAGTAGCTTATGACTTTCAAGGAAATATTATAGTTACTTCTGTAAAAGGATTCGCAAATTTGCTAAATAATAGAGAAAAAGCACTAAATAATATAGTAGATTCAATAAGAGAAATAATAGATGTTCTTAAAGAAGACGAACTTGTAGATTTATATCTTGGCATTGCAGGATCGGAAGTCGGAGATAATGCAAAAATTATAAAAGATATAATAAAAAATGAACTTAAGACTGACTGTGTACTTATGAACGATGCTGAAATAGCCCTAAAAGCTATGTTAAGGGGGAATGATGGAATATTGACAATAGCAGGGACTGGATCGATAGCATTTGGAGTTAAAAATAATTCAAGTGTAAGATGTGGGGGATGGGGCAACTTATTAGGAGATGAAGGGAGTGGATATAAAATAGCAATTGATGCTATAAAAAGAATGATATTTGAAGAGGAAAATTCCTTGCTAAAATCAGAATTAACTACGAGAATTATGAAAAGGTTAGGTGCTAAATCAATAGGCGAAGTAGTAAATTTTGTATATTCGTCTACTAAAGACGAGATAGCATCTTTGGCAGAAATAGTTTCAATATTGGGAGAGGAAGGAAATAAGATAGCTGAAGAAATATTGGTTAATGAAGGAGCAGATTTGGCTAAGACTGTTATAAATGTGTATAGAAAATTAAAATTTGAAAGCTGCTCTATTGCCTTGGTCGGTGGAGTTATAAGAAAAGCAAAGATATTAAGAAAATCTTTTGAAAAGTACCTAAGAGAAAATATAGTTATTGAGGATATAGTAGATGATGAAATTTCACCTACAATGGGTGCTTATTATATTAATAAAGCGAAGAGAGAAAGTAATGTTTAGGTAAATATTATACTAGACTATATAGAGCCATGGATGAGTTTTGACTTTATTTCAAATAAATCTTAGATATGGGGGAGGAAATAATTATGAATAAATTTTTTGAATGGATGGAGGAGCACTTTGTTCCAATTGCATTTAAGATTGGTTCACAAAGGCATTTAGTTGCTATACGTGACGGATTTGCTACAATAACACCGATTATAATGGCTGGTGCATTTGCAGTATTGTTCAATAATATAGGATTTAAATGGTATCAAAATTTTATGGATTGGCTATTACCAGCAGGTTGGAAAAGCTGGGGAGGATCTATATGGAATGGTTCTTATGCAATTATGTCAATATTAGTTGTATTTACGATATCATATCATTTAGCAAGATCGTATGATAAGGATGGCTTAGGAGCTGGAATAGTATCAGTTGCGGCATCGATGATTCTATATGCAACAACACCAGATGGAGGAGCATTTCCATTAACTTTTTTAGGGGCACAAGGTTTATTTATTTCATTGATAGTATCATTAGTATCTACAGAGATTTTCGTAAAGTTAATAGGCAATCCTAAATTAGTAATAAAAATGCCTAGTGGAGTACCACCAGCAGTTTCAAGATCATTTGCAGCATTGTTACCAACAATAATAATTTTAGCATTAGCAGCGGGAATTAAGGAATTATTTATAGTTATGAGTGTACCAGATATACATCAGGCATTATTCTTTACTCTACAGAAACCATTACAATTAATTGCAGGAAGCTTTTTGGGAGTATTTGTAATAGTATTATTGGTGCATGTATTATGGTTTTTTGGTCTACATGGTTCAAATATATTAGCACCAGTAATAAATGCATTATTACTTCCATTGCTTTTAGCTAATACAGAAGCAATAACAAATGGATTACAGCCAGAAAATATATTGAATAGTCAATTTTTAGATTCGTATGTAAATATGGGTGGAGCAGGAACTTCAATAGCATTATTAATTGCAATATATGTATTAGGGCGAAAAGCAGGTGCACAACAAAGGGCAATTGCAAATTTAGGTATAGCACCAGGAATATTTAATATAAATGAACCAGTAATATATGGTGCACCAATAGTTTTAAATCCAATCTATTTTATTCCGTTTATATTATCTCCTATAGTTTCATTAACTATAGCATATATATTAACAGTCATTGGTTTTGTACCAAAGGTAGCAATAATGGCAACATGGACAACACCGCCAATTTTGGGTGCAATTATATCTACAAACTCAATCATGGGTGGAGTTACAGCTCTTATTTGTCTAATTGTAAGTATATTAATATATCTTCCATTTGTATATGTTGCTGGAAGGCAAGAATTAAGAAAAGAAAATGTAAAATAGGAATTTTAATAAAGGATTTTAGGATAGTTATTTATAATGTTTCTTAGTAGAATATTCTTAATACTCTATATTGAATATTGAGTAATAAATGGAATTTTAATTAATATATTTATATTAGTCCATTTATTACATTTGTGAGTTATGAAATGTAGCAGATTCTTAGGAATCTGCTTTCTATTTATATCTTAAGATTTCTTAAATCTGTGCTTTACAATAAATAATATATTAAGCTATTATTAATATATTAGATTTATATGGTTTAAAAGAATCATAATAGATACTAACGGCTAAGGATAAGTAAAGTATTTAAATAATAAGGTTAATGATAGAATCGTTTTATAAGATTAATAAGGTCATTTATATTTTCTAAATAATGTATTAGTTTAGATGATAAGTGATTTGCTAAAGATTAGAAAATTCTATAAATAATAAAAAGGGTGGTCATATGAGTAAAATTATTGATCCAGCAACTATAATAAAATCTTATAACAACAATATAGTTTCCGTAAACATGAATGGAAAGGAAAGAATACTTTTTGCAAAGGGAATTGGATTCGGTAGAAAGTCTGGAGATGCCATTGAAAAGGGTACTGAGGTTGAAAAGATATTTGTTATTGAAGATGAGGATAACTTAAGAAACTTTAAACAAGTAATTGAAAACGTTGATGAAGAATTTTTTGTGCTATGCGAAAAGATGATATCATATGTAGCAAATGAATTGAAAGAAAATTTAGATGAGAGAATACACGTCGCATTAGTAGATCATTTGAATTTTGCAGTGAAAAGGCTTTCGGACAAAGAAGAAATAGAAAATCCATTTCTTATGGAAATTAGAGCATTATATCCACAAGAATATTCGTTAGCAGAAAAAGTTGCGGAAGTTTTACAAAATGAAAAAAAGGTAAAAATTCCAGAAGGAGAAATTGGATTCATAGCATTACATATCCATTCTGCTAGAAATTCAGGTAAGCTATCCAATACTATAAAAAATACACATTTGATAAATTCAATAATTGAATATGTAGAAGAAAAAACTGAAATAAAAATAGACAAAACATCGTTAGACTATGCCAGATTTCTCACACATTTGAGATTTGCAATTAAAAGAATTTTAGATGATATATCTATTGAAAATGATTTTATAAAAGAAATAAAATCAAAATATAAATTATCATATAAAGTATCTAAAGGTGTAGCAAAAATATTAGTTTTAAAGCTAGAAAAGAAAGTTTCAGATGATGAAATAGCATATCTAGCAATGCATATAGAGAGGTTTAGAAAAGCTACAATAAAATTTTAATTAAAATGGCTAACATATTAATAAAAACATGTTAGCCATTTTTTTTATGAACTAAAAGTAATTACTTCATCTTCTCCAGCAACAACATCTTTATTGACATGTGAATTTAAGTCTTTGACTATATCCATGTTTGTAACAAGAACTGGAGTTATTAAAGAATAACCTTTCCCTAAAATAAAATCTCTATCTATTTTTATAATTGGAGTTCCAGCTTTAACTTTAGTCCCCGCTTCAGCTAATTGCTCAAAACCTTCACCATTTAAGGAAACAGTATCGATACCTATATGAACCAATAACTCAGCTCCATTATCAAGAGTAATTGCAAATGCATGTTTTGTATTAAATACTAATGTTAAGGTTCCGTCAGCAGGTGCAACTACTATATCTCCAGTAGTATCTATTGCAAGCCCGTCTCCAGCCATTTTTTCTGCAAAAACCTTATCTGGTACTTTTGATAAATCTATTGTTTTACCAGTTATAGGTGCAACTAATTTTGCTTCTTTGTTTGAGTCTTTTGAATTCTTCTTAAAAAAATTAAACATACTTAATATTCCCGATTAAACAGGAACAGTCACTTCCTTTCATTCTGTTATTTATTGGTAATAAAAAAGCATAAGTTTCCGAATTACGCAAACTTATGCCTGATTAAACAGTAACACATTTATGTACTAATTATATTATTTCATATAATTAGTGTCAACAATAAAAAAATAAAAAAGGGTATTGACTAGAGAATAAAAATAGAATAATATGAGTGTATAAGAATACGATCTTTGGCGTGTAACCGATTAAATCAGGGCATTAGCTGAAAGGGATAATATAATTTATCCTTTTCAGCTTTTTTATTTGCTGAAAAGGATACATGTCCATAAGAATTATAATGCATTTAGGGATTAGCAATCCTTAAAATAAATTTTATTAATTATTATGGAAGGGGAATTATATTATTATGATGAAGTATTTACAAAAATTAGGAAAATCCTTAATGCTTCCAGTAGCTTGTTTACCCGTTGCAAGTATTTTAATGGGTCTTGGTTATTGGCTTGACCCTACAGGCTGGGGAGCAAATAACATTGCTTCAGCTTTTATGCTAAAAGCAGGTAGTGCTTTAATTGACAATATGGGAATTTTGTTTGCAATTGGTGTAGGTGTAGGAATGTCAGATGATAATGACGGTACAGCAGGACTTGCAGGACTTGTTTCATGGCTTATGATTACAACATTATTATCTACAGGAGCTGTAGCAATGTTTAAGGGAATTGATGTTAAAGAGGTAGCGCCAGCATTCGCTAAAACTCAAACACAATTTATTGGTATTTTATCAGGTTTAATCGGTGCAGCTTGTTATAACAGATTTAAAAGTGTTAAATTACCAGATGCATTGGGATTCTTTAGTGGAAAAAGATGTGTCGCAATTGTAACTGCAGCATATTCAATAGTTGCATCTATAGTATTATTCTTTGCATGGCCTCTTATTTATGGTGCATTAGTAGCATTTGGTGAAGCTATTGTATCAACAGGTGCAGTTGGATCTGGTATTTATGCATTCTTCAATAGATTATTAATACCATTTGGTCTTCACCATGCACTAAACTCAGTATTCTGGTTTGATGTAGCTGGAATTAATGACCTTGGTAACTTCTGGTCAGGTAAAGGAACACAAGGAGTAACTGGGATGTATATGACTGGATTCTTCCCAGTAATGATGTTTGGATTACCAGCGGGAGCATTAGCTATGTACCATACAGCTAAAGATAAGAAGAAGAAAGCGGTATATGGTTTATTATTAGCAGCAGCAATATCTTCATTCTTCACAGGTGTTACAGAACCATTAGAATTTGCATTTATGTTCTTAGCTCCAGGTTTATATGTTCTTCATGCTGGATTAACAGGAATTTCAGCATTTGTATGTACATTATTACCAGTAAGAGCTGGATTTAACTTTAGTGCTGGATTTGTAGATTGGTTCTTAAGTTTTAAAGCGCCTATGGCAGAAAATCCAATAATGTTAATCCCAATAGGTTTAGTATTTGCAGTAATCTATTATGTAACATTCCGTTTTGCAATTACAAAATTTAATTTAAAGACACCTGGTAGGGAAGATGATGACACTGAAGAACTAAATGTAAAACTTGCGAATAATGATTATACTCAAGTGGCAGCTGTAATATTAAAGGGTGTTGGAGGAAAAGAAAACGTAGTATCTATAGATAATTGTGTAACTAGATTACGTTTAGAAATTAAAGATCAAGCTGCTGTAGATGAAAAAGTTATTAAATCAGCAGGTGTATCTGGAATAATAAGACCAGGAAAAACAAGCGTACAAGTTGTTGTAGGAACACAGGTGCAATTTGTAGCAGATGAATTTAAAAAATTATGTAAGTAAATTTGAAGATCAATAATTAGATTAGGAAAATTATCTGATTAATAAATTAAGAATATTTAAAAAATGTGGAAAAGAGATTGATGATATAAGAAATTAAGTTTTATATCAGACTCTTTTCCATTTTTTTTGTATACTTTAAGGCTTTTTTTTAATTTACTTAAAGTTTATAATATCTAATGTATAAATTTATTTGGTGGTGAAAGTATGGAATACATAAATGAGATTAATATAAATGAAGCAGTTATTCATATATTAGATAGTAATGGTGAAGAACCTATTCTGAACGAATATAGTTTGGAATTAGACGAAGATATATATTTTTTCTTACATAAGCATCTAGAAAAATGCTTTAAGGATGATGAACTTAAATATGGAAAGTTTAATCCAGAAAGAAACATAGTTAAAGAAGTAGCGCAGGATTATCTGACTGGAGTAGACAATAACTTAGTTAATCTATCTAAAGAATTAGCTAGGCAGTTATTCATAATAATGAAAGGAAATGTGAATATCCCGTCAGGAGATTTAATAATAGTGTCTTTAACTACGGATCAAGGTCCAATGGTAGGAATACTTAAGATGGATTACGTTAAAAATTTTACTCATGAAGTTCAATTTATAGATCAAAAAATAGGTATAGGGATAGTACCTCAAGCAGCAGGGCTTCCAGGAAGTGGGCAAAGAATTCAAAAAGCTGCATTTATTAAACCGATTATAGAAGAGGATAAATATAACCTAATGATTTTAGATAAGCAAAAAGGTAGTAAAGAAGATGAGTATGGGGCAAATTATTTTATAAACACATTCTTAGGTGCAAGCATTGTTACAAATGAAAGAGATATGACCAAAACTTTTGTAAAGGCAGCAGAGAACTGGACTAGAGAAAATGTTACAAATGATGCAGGAAGAGCTGAAGAGATTAGAACTGCAATAAAAACTAAATTAAAAGAAGAAGATTCTATTAATATAGATGAGTTTTCGGCTGAATTATTTAATGAGCACCCTCAAGCGAAAGAAGAGTTTTCAACTTATATAAAACAACAAGGACTTCAGGAAGAAGTAGCTGTGGATAAAACTTGGGTTGAGAAGAAATTAAAAAGAGTTAGACTTAATATTGATAAACAAATTGATTTATATATAAATGAAGAGACATATCACGACCCTAGCAAGTTTGAGATACAAAGAAACGGCGATGGAACTATTAATTTAATAGTAAAAAATGTGATTAATTATATAGAAAAGTAGATAACTAGGCTCTAAAATGTACCCTTTGTCAAGGACAATTTAAAAAAAGATAGACTAATTTAAAAGATGATTTCTGTATTTAACGGGAG
>NZ_JBJIAB010000032.1:45214-65425 GCF_045310795.1 Candidatus Clostridium helianthi | reverse complement strand
AGGATCAAACTCTCAATAAAAAGTTTAATCTTAGCTTACTCAAATAAAAATTGCTGGTTTACTTAAATGTATTTATCATATTCTGTTCAATTTTCAAAGATCTCTCAGTCAACTTGACTGCTTTATTATGATAACATCATTAGCTATCGTTGTCAATAATTATTTTTAATATTTTTTCTAATTATTTAAAACTTTTTAGCTAATTTTTTATCTGTTGTTCATCAATTACTCGTGACAACGAATATAATCATACCATGTTTTTTATATAATATTACCTCTACATCCATTGTTATTAAGAATTATAATTAATATATATGCCTTTTTCTAACAAATGCTCCTTATTACACTATAAGACACACGTGGAAGCGTTAATTTTATTATTTCAATTATTTTCTATAAAAGGCCTGCAAAAACATATAACAACGTCTTTACTGTTATATGAATCTACTCTAATATTAATAATGTAGAATAGAATATACTTCATTACTTAATAGTTAATTATTCTATTTATCTAAAAATACTATTATATATAATTTTAGTTTCAGGAGATTTTAATTATGAATAAAGGATTTTTTTATTTCATTTTACCATTTACCATGTTTTCTTTTATTGGGTGCTCAAGCAACATTGCTTCGCCATCGAACTCACAGACAGCTACCCCTTCAAAAACATCAATACAAGTACAAAATACCCAGGCAACAGATGCAGCTGATCCTAATTCATTTATTTTAACTGGTAGCTCGTCATACTTTTGCCCATTCCTTTTTAATGGTAACAACTTAATATTTCCAAATCCAGATGAGAATAATAGAATTTCGATTATCCCTTCTCCTTTGCCTAAAGATATTCTGGAAAGTAAAAGCGTTACTGATTTTGCAAATTATTCTGCTGACAATATGGTCTTAATTAATCAAATGGTTTATTTTTCAAATGGTTCAGATAATAACACTTTATCTTCATTTAACATTTCTGATAAAACTTATACAAAGTTAAATGACGATTCAGTAAATAATTTAATAGCCGCTAATTCAGAATTATTCTATATAAATAAAAATAACGAAAATAAGATTTACAAATATAATACATCAACAGCAGAGCACTCATTGGTATGCTCTGATAGTGTAGGCTCTTTTATAATTAATGGAGATTTTATTGTCTACCAAAACTTAAGTGATAACTCAAAATTATATTCAATAAAAACGGATGGTACTAATAGACAAAAACTTACCGATTACACAGCTAATAGTTTTATAGTTTTTGATGGGCAGTTACTTTTTTTCAATTCTTCTGATAACAATAATCTATACTCACTAGACCCATCTACATTAAGCTGCAAGAGAATTTCTATAATGAATGGATTTCAGTTGAAGATTATAGATAAATCTATATATTTTATTAACGGCAGTGACTCAAATAACTTATATTCATTATCAGTAGACTTAAAAAATTCAACCGCCACCTCTAAATCAGAAATATCAGAGGGTATAAATGAATATTATTTGACTACCTCAGGTATATTCTATAGCCCAAGTATAAATGTGAATAATATATACTTCAAAGATTTTTCTTCTAAAAGTTAATGCAAAATAGGAGATAAGTATTTATAACTAAACACTTATCTCCTATTTATTGCATTATGCACTTATAAAGACTTCACTATCTCTTTAAACTTATTACCTCTTATCATAAAATTAGGATACATATCAAATGATGCACAAGCAGGTGATAGAGTAACAATATCGCCTGGATTGGCTATGCTTTTAGCAAGTCTTACTGCCTCTTCTAAAGACTCAACCATATTTATATTAATTTTAATTCCTTTTTCCTTATCTAAATTATCAAAAACATCTTTGATCTTGTGCTTTGTCGCTCCCATAAGAATCAATTCTTTTATATATGGGTACCCCTCATATGCTAAAGGTTCAAAAGGTATATTCTTATCATACCCTCCTGCAATAACTATTACTTTTTCACCAAATGCTCTAAGCCCAGCTAAAGTTCTTGTAGGACTTGAAGCAATAGAATCATTATAATATTTAACTCCGTCCATCTCTCTTACAAGTTCGCACCTATGTTCAACGCCAGCAAATGTTTCAGCAACTTTTTTCATTACCTCCACAGAGACATCGTCTTTTGTTGCCAAAAATGCTGCAAGATAATTTTCAACATTATGCATCCCCTTAATTACGATATCATCTTTTTTGCAAACTTCCTTGTCTTCAAGATAGAGTATTCCATTTTTATAGTATGCCCCATCTATCAGTTCTCTTTTTGAACTGAACTCTTTCACATTTCCTTTCGCTTCTTTTATAAATCCATGGGTAATTTCGTTTTCTCCATTCACTACTAAAAGTCCATTTGAATTTTGATATATAAAGATATTCTTTTTCGCATCTATATACTCTTGCATACTTTTATGCATATCTAAGTGATTTGGGGATAAATTTGTACATACTGCAACATCTATTTCTTGAGTCATTGTCATAAGTTGAAAGCTAGATAATTCTAATACAACTTTATCTTCATCATGTATGTTTTCTATTTCTGAAAATAATGGAGTTCCTATATTTCCTCCGACCCATGTTTTATACCCTTGACCTTCTAGTAACTTAGAAATAATTGTTGTTGTTGTTGTCTTTCCATCGCTACCGGTTATTCCATAGACTTTTCCTCTTGTATACCTAACAAACTCTTCCATCTCAGAAGTAACATATGCCCCTTCTTTTCTAGCCCTTACTAATGCTTCACTATCAATCCTCATTGATGGTGTTTTAAATATCACATCAAACCCTTTTAAGTTATCTAGATATTTTTCTCCAAGCTCCAGCTTAACTCCCTTTTTATTAAATCCATCTGCAACGTCTCCAAGTTCTTCTAAATTCTTTTTATCAAAAGCCGTTACAACAGCACCTAAATCTATTAAAAAATTGATTAGCGGAATATTGCTCACTCCAATTCCAACAACTCCAACTTTCTTACCCACTATAAATTCTTTAAACTCATTAAAATCTTTCTTCATGATTTATCCTCCAAATTTAAATCTCTATCCATCGTATATATTATTGCCAAAATTTGTTCTTCGTTATTTTAATTATAACACTTGCAACAAAAAAATAAACTGACCCAAGAAGAAATTATCTTGAATCAGTTTTTGTTTAGGTATAATCCTAAAATTCCAAACTTGCTTGGATATAATTTTCTATTTCACTTATTTTAATTCTTTCTTGTTCCATAGTATCTCTATTTCTAATTGTTACTGACTCATCTTCTAATGTATCGAAATCTATTGTTATACAATAAGGAGTTCCAATTTCATCTTGCCTTCTGTATCTCTTACCTATACTTCCTGTTTCATCGAAATCAAGATTGAATTTCTTACTTAACTCCGCATAAATATCTAAAGATTTTTCTGATAGCTTTTTAGAAAGAGGCAATATTGCTGCTTTAAAAGGAGCTAATGCTGGGTGTAAATGCATTACAGTTCTAACATCTCCACCTTCTAACTCTTCTTCATCATATGCTTCAATTAAAAATGCTAAAGCAACTCTATCTGCACCTAACGACGGCTCTATAACATATGGAACATATTTCTCATTAGTTGTTTGATCTAAATAGCTTAAATCCTGTCCAGAATGTTCTTGATGCTTAGATAAATCATAATCAGTTCTATCTGCTATTCCCCAAAGTTCTCCCCAACCAAATGGGAATAAATATTCTATATCAGAAGTTGCATTCGAGTAGAAAGATAACTCTTCTTCTCCATGATCTCTCATTCTTAAATTTTCTGACTTAACATTCAAGTTTAGCAAGAAATTCCAGCAATAGTCCTTCCAATATTTGTGCCACTCTAAATCAGTTCCAGGCTTACAGAAAAATTCTAATTCCATTTGTTCAAATTCTCTTGTTCTGAAAGTAAAATTACCAGGTGTAATTTCATTTCTAAAAGATTTACCTATTTGAGCTATACCAAATGGTACTTTTTTTCTTGATGTTCTTTGCACTGCTTTAAAATTAACAAAAATACCTTGTGCTGTTTCTGGTCTTAAATACATTTCTGATTTAGCATCTTCAGTAACACCTTGAAATGTTTTAAACATAAGATTAAACTTTCTTATATCTGTGTAGTTCATTTTTCCACATTTAGGACAAACTATGTTATTTTTTTCAATATATTCTTTCAATTGTTCATTAGTCCATCCATCAGCTGTAGCTACTTCTGCTCCATTTTCTGTCATATGATCTTCAACTAATTTATCAGCTCTAAATCTTGCCTTGCATTCCTTACAATCCATTAATGGGTCTGAGAAACCTCCAACATGCCCTGATGCAACCCAAACTTCTCTATTCATTAAAATAGCGGAATCCAATCCAACATTATAAGGACTTTCTTGAACAAACTTTTTCCACCATGCTTTTTTTACATTATTTTTGAATTCTACTCCTAAAGGACCGTAATCCCACGAATTAGCTAGACCACCATATATATCTGAGCCTGGAAATACAAATCCTCTATTTTTACAAAGAGCCACAATCTTATCCATTGTTTTTTCTACTGCCATTGTTTTATCCCTCCAAATATATTTTTATAAAATAAAAAGGGCTTTAAGCACAAAGGGACGAAATATAATTCCGCGGTTCCACCCTTCTTGGCTTAAGCCCATCTTTCTTCATCGATTTCCTCACACTCAAAAGCTCCATTCATTTATAACCAATAATGATTTCCACCAAACATCATCTCTCTTCAACTGACTTATAAATTACTCTTCTTTTTCAACATGTGTATTTAATTTATAAATTAATTTTAACAAAATCATTTTATATGTCAAGATTGAATATTTTCTAAAAAAATATAAAAAAATGGCTCCGCGAAGAGGACTCGAACCTCCAACCTATCGGTTAACAGCCGAGTGCTCCACCATTGAGCTATCGCGGAACGTCATTACTTAATCTATTATATCAGCTTTTTTAGATTATGCAACCCTTTTTTAATAAAATATCAAATTTATATCTCTATACTATCAAAATTATCAAATAGCATCTACATTTTAGAATTAATACATATTATATATTCCTAATTCATCTTTATAAAACTTGGAAAGAATAAAATCTCAAGCGATTGTGGAACTGTAGATTTTTGCGCATCTGATTTTTCAAATGTAAGCAAGAAAAATTCGGCGAGCTAATATACTTTTTCATTCTCTTTACAAACTGTGATTCTCTGAGTAAGTATTTCCATAACTTATACCCTCAAGAGTAACAATGTTCACAAATTTAAATTTAGTATAAATTCATATGGAATAAAAAAAGCTATAACAATGCTTACAAAATACATGCTATAACTTATAATACTATTCTAAAAAAATGGCTCCGCGAAGAGGACTCGAACCTCCAACCTATCGGTTAACAGCCGAGTGCTCCACCATTGAGCTATCGCGGAACGTCATTACTTAATCTATTATATCAGCTTTTTTAGATTATGCAACCCTTTTTTAATAAAATATCAAATTTATATCTCTATACTATCAAAATTATCAAATAGCATCTACATTTTAGAATTAATACATATTATATATTCCTAATTCATCTTTATAAAACTTGGAAAGAATAAAATCTTAAGCGATTGTGGAACTGTAGATTTTTGAGCATCTAATTTTTCAAATGTGTGTGAGAAAAATTCGGCAGGCTAATATATTTTTTCATTCTCTTTACAAACTGTGATTCTCTGAGTAAGTATTTCCATAACTTATACCCTCAAGAGTAAAAATGTTCACAAATTCAAATTTAGTATAAATTCATATGGAATAAAAAAAGCTATAACAATGCTTACAAAATACATGCTATAACTTATAATACTATTCTAAAAAAATGGCTCCGCGAAGAGGACTCGAACCTCCAACCTATCGGTTAACAGCCGAGTGCTCCACCATTGAGCTATCGCGGAACGTCATTACTTAATCTATTATATCAGTTTTTTCTAATTATGCAAGTCTTTTTTATATTTTATTTACTTTTGTTGTTTTCAGAAATGCCTATAGCTTTTCTTTCTTATTATCCAAAAGGAATAATAATTACTATAAATATTTATGCAGATACAAAATATTTCTGGGCTTATTATAGACTTCCAAATTTTAAATTATTTTTCTTATATTTCATTTTTAATCAACAGCAATAAAAGGTTCATATATGCCTTTTACACATATAGAACCTTTTTATAGAAGTAAATATAATCTATTTACTTTAATTGCATCAAATTATTTCTGCGGTCTCATTGTTGGGAATAATATAACATCTCTGATTGAAGCTGAATCAGTTAAGAACATTATAAGTCTATCTATTCCCATTCCCATTCCACCTGTTGGTGGCATACCTGTTTCAAGAGCACTCATGAATTGTTCATCTAGCATATATGCCTCGTCATCTCCAAGTTCTCTCTCTTTAGCTTGTTGTTCAAATCTTTCTCTTTGAACTATAGGATCATTTAACTCAGAGTATGCATTGCAAAGTTCTCTACCAAATACAAATCCTTCAAATCTTTCAGTAAATTCAGGATTTCCTCTCTTTTTCTTTGTAAGAGGTGAAATTTCAACTGGATAATCCATAACAAATGTAGGTTGAATCATGTTCGCTTCACCGAATTCTTCATATAGAGCATTTAGAACATCACCTTTTGTAACAGTATCCAATGGCTTAGAAAATTCTAAATGTTTTTCTTTAGCTATAGCTTGAGCTTCTTCATTAGATTTAATTTCATTAAAATCTACACCTGCATATTCTTTTACAGCGTCAACCATAGTTATTCTTCTCCATGGCGGCTTAAAATCTATTTCTGTTCCTTGATAAGAAACTTTAGTAGTTCCATTTATCTTTTCGCAAATGTATGCAACCATATTTTCTGTAATTTCCATCATATCATTATAATCAGAATATGCTTCATATAATTCAATAGCTGTAAATTCAGGATTATGTCTTACTGACATACCTTCATTTCTAAAATTTCTTCCTATTTCATATACCTTTTCAAAACCAGCAACTATTAATCTCTTAAGATATAACTCAGTAGCTATTCTTAAATACATATCCATATCTAAAGTATTGTGATGCGTAATGAAAGGTTTTGCTGCTGCTCCACCAGCTATTGCTCCAAGAATTGGAGTTTCTACTTCTATAAAACTCTTAGAATCTAAAAACTCTCTCATTGCTGATATAATTTTGCTTCTCTTAATAAAAGTATCCTTAACCTCTGAATTTGTAATTATATCAACTTCTCTTTGTCTGTATCTTAAATCTGGATCTTTTAACCCGTGCCATTTTTCTGGAAGTGGCTTTAAAGATTTACAAGTCAATTCAAAAGCATTTACATTTACTGATACTTCACCTGTTTTAGTTGTGAATACTTCTCCAGTTGCTGCAATCCAATCACCTAAATCAAAAGTTTTATATTGCTTTAAATTTTCTTCCCCAACCTTATCAATCTTTAAGAATAGTTGTATCTTACCATCCTTATCATGTATATCTGAGAAAACAACTTTTCCCTGCCCTCTTTTAGACATTAGTCTTCCTGCAACGGTTACTTCTTTACCTTCTAGTGCATCATAATTTGCCTTAACTTCCTCTGATGTATGAGTTCTGTTGACTTTATAAACATCAAAAGGATCCTTTCCAGCACCTTGTAGCTCTGCTAGTTTAGCTCTTCTCAATCCTTCCTGTTCATTATACTGAGACTCTAACTCTTGCATGCTCATTTCTTCTGTTGACATTGCTGTACCTCCAATTAACTTCTACTTATTCCTAGTATTTCGAATTTATTAACTCCGTCTGGAACTATTACCTCTACTACATCACCAACTTTTTTACCAACTAGTGCATTTCCAACCGGTGATTCGTTTGATATTTTAAAATTCATAGGATCTGCTTCTGCCGAACCTACTATTGAATACTCTACTTCTTCATCAAATTCATAATCTTTAACTTTTACCTTTGATCCAACTGAAACAATATCACTTGGAATCTCTGATTCATCTACAACCACTGCATTTTTAAGCATATTTTCTAATTGAATTATTCTTCCTTCTGTAAATGCTTGGTCGTTTTTAGCTTCATCATACTCAGAATTTTCACTTAAATCTCCGTATCCTAAAGCAATTTTTATCTTTTCAGTTATTTCTTTTCTTTTTACTGTTTTTAGGTATTCTAATTCACTTTCTAATTTTTTAACACCTTCATAAGTCATAACATATTGTTTTGATTGGCTCATATACTTTAACTCCCCTTTAAAACCTTCTATATTATTTATTTTAGTTATTGATTATAATCCTTATTTTGATAAATTATCTATTAAATAAATCTTTTTAAGCAATCTCTTATTATATCGTTAACAGAGAATACCCATAAATTTATAATAATTTGAAAAATATTTTAATCTGAAAATCATTTAACTTATTATAAATCAGCACATTTCATATGTCAATAAATCCTAATTTGAAGTGATTTGCACCGTTAGTTAGCAACTAACTCAGCGTAACTTTACTCATAGCTATGATTGCTATGAATCAAACATTAAATAAACCAAGTTTAAATATTAATATAAAAGTAAATTAGTAAAACATAAATTATCATTTTTACACAAAAGTTAATACTCATATTTATACTAGATTTATTATGAAACCAAATTGCATTTTTCTAAATATTAATAATATGCTTGAAACAATTAAATAATTCTAATTATACTTACAAAACTATAATTCATCTTGATACTTTCTTAAAGCTTCAATAACTTTTTCACTATCATTGATAGTATTAATCTTATTTTTAAGTTCTGTGCATCTTGGAAGTCCTTTAATATACCATGATGCGTGTTTTCTCATTTCCCGTATAGCTTTAAATTCTCCATCATATTTTATTGCTAATTCGTAATGCCTAATGCACATTTCAATTCTTTCATTATCTGAAACTTCTTGAATTACTTCTCCATTAAGCAAATTATTTATCTGTCTAAATATCCATGGATTTCCCTGGCTTCCTCTTGCAATCATTATTCCATCGCAATTGGTAGTTCTTTTCATTCTAATAGCATCTTCTGGAGAAAATACGTCCCCATTTCCTATTACAGGAATTGAAACACTATCCTTAACTCTCTTTATTATGTCCCAATCTGCTTTCCCTTGATACATTTGTTTTCGTGTTCGTCCATGAACAGCAATAGCATCTGCTCCAGCTTGTTCCATCCCTTTGGCAAATTCCACTGCATTAATATTATCTTCATCAAATCCTTTTCTAAACTTGACAGTAACAGGTTTGGTTGAAACCTTTTTTATAGTTCTAACGATATCGTATGCAAGTTCCGGTTCTTTCATTAATGCAGATCCTTCTCCATTTTTAACTATTTTAGGAGCCGGACATCCCATATTAATATCAATGATACAAATATCTTCCCTGTTATTTAAATATTCTTCACAAATTCTAGCCATCACATCTGGCTCTCTACCAAATATCTGGACTGCAACTGGTTTTTCTTCATCTGCTATTCTAAGTAAGGTTTGTGTATTCTCGCTTCCATAATATAATGCTTTAGCACTAACCATTTCGGTATAAACCAAACCACATCCCATTTCCTTACATAATCCTCTAAATGATATGTCAGTTACTCCTGCCATAGGTGCTAGAAATATATTGTTTTCAAAGGTTAAATTCCCTATCTTCATTGTAGAATATACTCCTTACATCTTGTATAAATCTTAATTTCCATATAATTTATCTTTGGGAAATCTCTATTTCTTTATTTTTTTCATATAATATTTTTAATCCTTCTAGTGTTAAATCCGAATCAACCTTATCAATAACATCAGTCTCTTTAGCTATTAAATTTGCTAATCCACCTGTTGCTAATACAAAAGGTTCTTCCTTATACTTAGAATTTTTCATTTCTTGTTTCATTTTTTTTACTATATATTCAACTTGCCCAATATAACCAAATATAATACCAGATTGCATACTTGATACAGTATTTTTGCAAATCATATTTTTTGGTACTTCTAATTCTACTCTAGGAAGCTTAGCTGCTCTTTCAAATAAAGCATCTGCCGAAATTCTTATTCCAGGGCATATGCATCCTCCAAGATAATCTCCATTTGCTCTTACTGCACAAAAAGTTGTAGCTGTTCCAAAGTCTATTATTATAACTGGTCTCTTGTAAATTTCATATGCAGCAACAGCATTCACTATTCTATCTGCTCCAACTTCTCTCGGGTTATCATATTTAATATTTATTCCAGTTTTTACTCCTGGTCCAACTATTATAGGTTCGTGACAAAAACATTTTCTTAACATATTTTCTAAAGAATGCATTATATTAGGAACAACAGAAGAAACTATAACTCCAGTAATATCTTTAGGATTAATGTCACTTAAGTTAAATAGTTGCATAACTTGTATACCATACTCATCTGAAGTTTTATTTCCTTCACTTGAAATACGCCAACTAGCTATATACTTTTCTCCATCATGTACTCCCAAAACAATGTTAGTATTACCTGCATCAACAAGTAAAATCATAGAAAGCACCACCTTAATATAGTTAAATTAAAAGCAGCCCGAAGAGCTGCCTTAATTTTGAAATTGACTAAAAAATAACAATATAATTTTAACAATTATATTTAATTTGTCAAGAGTTTAAATGTGATTTTAGATTAATACCACCATTTTCTAGCTTCTGTTTTCACCTTAAATACACATATATGCATTCATTAGAATAATCCTATTATTTCTCCACTTTTTAATACATCCATCTTATTTGCTGCTGGTACCTTTGGAAGGCCAGGCATAGTCATTATGTCACCTGTCTGAACCACTATAAATCCAGCTCCATTTGATACTCTGACTTCTTTAACTGTAATATCAAATCCTGTAGGTCTAGCTAAAAGGCTAGGATTATCTGATAGTGAATATTGTGTTTTTGCCATACATATAGGAAGTTTATCCAATTTGAACTTTTCTAATTCATCAATTTGTTTTTTTGCTGCTGGAGTATAGTTAACTTTATCTGCTCCATAAATTTCACTAGCAATTGTAAATATTTTCTCCCTAATAGATTTTTCCTTATCATATATAGGCTCAAAATTTGATTCACTATTATCTAGTGCATCTAAAACTATATTGGCAAGGTCAATTCCACCTTCGCCACCTTTAGCCCACACATCACACAAGGCTACTTTAACCCCAATTCTATCGCAGAAATCTTTAATGAATTCCACTTCTTCCGAACTATCTGTAACAAATTTATTTATTGCAACAACAGGTGTAATTTTAAACTTCTTTATATTCTCTATCTGTTTTTCCAAATTAGCAATTCCATTTTTTAACGCTTCAACATTTGGGACATTTAACTCAGTCTTAGCTACTCCTCCATGATGCTTTAATGCTCTTATAGTTGCAACAACTACAACACATTCAGGTTCTAAATTACCATATCTACATTTGATATCAAAGAATTTCTCTGCACCTAAATCTGCTCCAAATCCAGCTTCTGTTATGACAACATCTCCTAACTTTAGAGCAAGTTTAGTTGCCATTATAGAATTACATCCGTGAGCAATATTAGCAAATGGTCCTCCATGTATTAATGCAGGAGTATTTTCTAATGTTTGAACCAAGTTAGGTTTAATCGCGTCTTTCATTAATAGCGCCATAGCTCCTTGTATTTCTAGTTCCTTAGCATAAACAGGATTTCCATCTAAATTATATGCAATTACTATATTTCCCATTCTTTCTTTCAAATCTTCTAGGTCACTTGCTAAACATAATATAGCCATTATTTCAGATGCAACAGTTATATTGAATCCATCTTCTCTAACAAATCCATTAACCTTTCCACCCATCCCAACAATAATATGTCTTAATGCTCTATCATTCATATCCATTACTCTTTTAAATACAATTCTTCTAGAATCAATTCTTAGAACATTACCTTGGTGAATATGATTATCTATTGCTGCTGATAACAAATTATTAGCAGATGTAATAGCATGCATATCTCCAGTAAAATGAAGATTAATATCTTCCATAGGAACAACTTGAGCGTATCCGCCCCCAGCTGCTCCACCCTTAATTCCGAAAACCGGCCCTAATGATGGCTCTCTTAATGCTATAACGGCTTTCTTCCCAATCCTGTTTAAAGCCTGACCAAGCCCTACTGTAACTGTTGACTTTCCTTCTCCTGCAGGAGTTGGATTTATAGCTGTTACTAAAACTAACTTTCCATTATTATTATTTTTAACCTTATCATATACATCTAAAGATATTTTGCACTTATATTTTCCATAGTACTCTATATCATCTTCGCAAAGTCCTAATTTTTCAGCCACATTTTTTATCGGTTCCATCTTTGCCTCTTGAGCAATCTGAATATCACTTTTCATTTAAAATCCCTCCTAAATATAAACCCAAAATCATACTTAATATAATTTATTATATCATTTCACTATACATAATAAAAGTTTTTTTCGAATAATAAGTATAAATAAACTCCTAATATTCGTATTTTTATGAATATTCTATGATTCTACATATAAAAAATTAAAGGGCTATTTCAAACCCATCTTATGCTTGAAATAGCCTGTGTATTAATTATTTACAAAAATATCTTCAAATTCTTCTGCATCAAGTTTTTCTTTTTCAATTAAAGCTTTTGCAACAGCATGTAATTTGTTTATATTTTCTTTTAGAAGCTTATTTGCTCTATCATAAGCCTCATCTATAAATCTCTTTATTTCTTTATCTATTTTAGAACCTATCTCTTCACTAAAGTTTCTTCCTTTACCTAAGTCTCTTCCAAGGAAAACTTCATCATGCCCTGAAGTACTAAATGATATAGTTCCAATTTCTTCACTCATACCATAATCCATAACCATACTTCTGGCTATATGACTTGCTCTATCTATATCATTTTTAGCACCAGTACTTATATCTCCCATAATCAATTTTTCTGCAACTCTTCCACCTAGGAGTCCAACCATCTCATCTTTTAATTTAGACTTAGATGTATAAGAAGTATCCTCCTTTGGAAGATGCATAGTGTATCCACCAGCTCTACCTCTTGGAATTACACTAATTTCGTGAACTGGATCACAGTGTGGAAGTAATCTCATAACAACTGCATGACCTGCTTCATGATAAGCAGTTAATTTCCTATCATGTTCAGTTATTACCCTACTCTTTTTTTCAGGCCCTGCAATTACTTTTGTTATTGCTTCTTCCATTTCAGACATAGAAATTTGTTTTTTATCTTTTCTAACAGCAAGCAGTGCTGCTTCATTTGTTAAATTTTCTAGATCCGCTCCCGAAAAACCTGGAGTTCTTCGAGCAAGAACATCTAATTTCACATCATCTTTTAGTGGTTTCTTTCTTGTATGAACTTTAAGAATTTCTTCTCTACCTTTTACATCTGGTGCTCCAACAATTATTTGCCTATCAAATCTTCCCGGTCTTAATAATGCTGGATCCAATATATCAGGCCTATTGGTTGCAGCTATCATTATGATGCCTTCATTAGCACCAAATCCATCCATTTCGACAAGAAGTTGATTTAATGTCTGTTCCCTTTCGTCATGTCCTCCACCTAAGCCTGCACCTCTCTGTCTTCCAACGGCATCAATTTCATCTATAAATACTATACAAGGTGAATTTTTCTTCGCCTCTTCAAATAAGCTTCTAACTCTCGATGCACCAACACCAACAAACATTTCAACAAAATCAGATCCTGATATACTAAAGAATGGCACTCCTGCCTCTCCTGCTATTGCTTTTGCAAGTAATGTTTTTCCAGTCCCAGGAGGCCCAACTAATAAAACCCCTTTAGGAATTCTTGCACCTATCTGTATATACTTTGATGGCAATCTTAAAAAATCAACAATTTCTTCAAGCTCAGCTTTCTCTTCGTCCGCACCTGCTATATCTTCAAATGTGACTGTTTGTGTATCTGGAGTTACCATTTTAGCTTTACTTTTACCAAAATTCATAACCCCTCTTCCACCACTTCCGCTTTGGGATTGTTGAGTAAATATAAATAGGAATATAAATATAAATACTGCCATTAATATAAATGGAAGTAATGTTGCTATCCACGTTGCATTATTAGATGGTTTTTCAAAAACAACTTTAACATCTAATTTAGGCTGATTTACTATAAGAGAACTAACAAGTTCACCCGGAGCAATAGTAACAAAACTTTTATTATCAGTAGTTTTTCCTTCTATCGTCATGCTGTCTTCCTTGACTAAGATACTTTCTATTTCATTTGCATTCCACTTTTGTATAAATGCACTATAAGTTATCTCATTAGAACCTTTTCCTGTTTGCCACATAGTAACCGCTGCTAAAATTAGCATAACTGAGCATACAATCCATACAGCCGCACTTGAATATTTTTTCATTCAAGGCCCCCCTCTCTCATCATATTTAAAATTTTACCATAGGAATATTTTTATTACAATTAAATTTGAATTTTCTATTTTTCATATACTTCAGGCTTTAATATCCCTATAAAAGGTAAATTCCTGTACTTTTCAGCATAATCTATTCCATAACCTACTATGAATCCATCAGGAACCTCAAATCCAATATATTTAACATCTAGATCAGATTTACGCCTCGCTTGCTTATTTAGTAATGCAACTATTTCTATACTATTTGCTTTTCTTGCTTTTAAATATTTAAGTAAATATGTTAATGTTACTCCTGTATCAACGATATCCTCAACAACTAAAATATCTTTTCCTTCTATACTATTATCCAAGTCTTTTAATATTCTTACGACACCAGATGTTTCTGTAGAACTTCCATAACTTGATACTGCCATAAAATCTATTTCACATTTAATAGATATGTTTTTTATTAGCTCTGCAGCAAATATTACTGATCCTTTTAAAATACCAACTATAAGTAAATCTCTTCCTCTATAATCTGTACTTATTTCACTTGCGAGTTCTTTAATTCTTTTACTTAAAATTTCTTCTGAGTATAGTATCTCTTGTATATCTTGTTTCATATTTAATATTCCTTTCTTTGAACGACTACTTTTAATATATTCGTACTTTTACTTGTAAGTTTATATTCTTCTGATATTCTAATTCCAATAACCCATGCAATCCTTTCATCAAAGCATAAAATAGGGATGCATTCTCTTTCATCTTTAGGAATTTTCATATCAATAAAAATATCTTTTATTTTTTTGCTGCCACTCATTCCTAATGGAGTAATTTTATCTCCATTCTTTCTGTTTCGTATTGAAATATTACTATTAATTTTATCAAAATCAAAATACTTAACGAAATCTCCTTGCTTTAAGTTTATAGCATTTTCATTATAACCATTAATTATAGAAAATTGAATAATATACTTATGAAACTCAACTGTATTTATATATATGTTATCTTTACCTAAAATTATTTCTTCTTTTTTACTATTTATATCTGATTTTTTTGTCTTCGTTTTTATGTATATATCCCCATAAACATTTTCAGCACAAACTCCATTTGGGAGATGCACTAACTTTCCCGAGTATTTTTGAGCCAAACAAGATATCTCATATATATGCTTAACTTCAAAATCGTAATTAGACTTTGAATACCTTGTTAATGCATGCCTTAATACTCTATTAACCAAAGGTTCTTCCTCTTTAAATATTTCCTTTTTTATTATAAAATAATCATTACATTCTATACAATATTTATTGTATAAACCAGCGGATAATTTTTCAAGGAATTCATTATCTTTTTGCAATAATGTAGACATCCTATTTAAAGTCTGTACTATATCTTCATTAAAATTTTCTTTTATATATGGCAATATATCTAATCTTATCTTATTTCTATTATAAATTTTTTCAAAGTTAGTTTTATCAATCCTTGGATTTAAGTTCTTTAGTTTTACGTAATTCTCTACTTCCTCTCTACTTAAACATAAAATGGGCCTTATTATTTTATCATCTCTAGATGCCCTGATACCTCCTAATCCTTCAAGGCCTGTGCCCCTCATAAGTCTAAACAAAACTGTCTCCGCCTGATCATTTGCATTATGTGCAGTCGCAATCTTATTAAAACCTTCTTTTCTTAAGATTTCATCAAAAAAATCATATCTGGCGCTCCTTCCTGCCATTTCGGAAGACAATTTACTTTCCTTAGAATAAGCATTGATATCCACACGTTTGACAAAACACTCTATCCCCATATGGTTGCATATATTAATAACATATTTCTCATCTTTAAATGCATCTTCGCCTCTTAAAAGATGATTTAAGTGTGCAGCAGCTATGCTTATATTTAATTTTTCTCTTAACTCGAATAAAACATTTAAAAGACATATAGAATCTGGTCCTCCAGAAAGAGCAATCAAAATTTTATCGTTAGGTTTAATAAGGTTATTGTCCTTTATATAAGACAGTACTTTTCTATACAAAAATAACACTCCTACTTATTTATTATTATGTCATATACAGTTCCGCTTCTTATATTTTACGTATATACGTTCTAAATGTAAACATTATTGCTTCAATTTAACAATTGAAAACTCATTCTATATAAATATAACATTATTATTTAAAACAATCTTATTTATTTGAATATGAAATAAATACAAATAGCTGTTTCAAATTTAACCTACAATTTAAATTTCTGAAACAGCTATTTATAATATTTTAATAACTTATCGGACGATAATCTTAGCTATCTAAATAAACTTTTGAAACTACAACTGTCATATCATCTTTAATCGTTCCGTTGCTTAATTTCTTTGCTCTTTCTAGCACCTTTTCTGACAGTTCTCTAGGATCTGAATTAATCGTCTTTAAATATTCTTCAATCCAAGTTGATTCTCCCGAGTTTGATTTATCTATATCTAAAATACCATCGCTAACATTAATTAAAATATCACCAGGTCTTAGCACTTCTCTTATAACTTCCACGTCCACTTCATCTACAAGTCCAAAAGGCAAATTCTTAGAATTAATAGTTATTACATCGCGGCCTCTCTTGATAAAGCTAGGCGCTGCACCTATCTTAACAAATATTGCATTACCATTATATAAGTCAATTCTATTTAAATCTAAAGTTGCATATTTTTCATCTTCTGAGAATCTCATTCCCATTATAGAATTGACTGTGTTGACCGTTATGTCCTCATCGAACCCTGCTTCAATAAGCTTTTCTACCAAATCAACAGTTGCTTTGCTTTCTTCTTTGGCCTCCGGTCCAGAACCCATTCCATCACTTAGGATAGTCATATACGTTCCATTTCTTGTCCTTCCAAAACTATAACTATCACCTATTTGAGTTTCTCCACCTTTTGGTTCCATTGCACCATAAGATACCATATAATACCTCGGTTTTTCTTCTATCGTTATAATACATTCATTTGTGTTTGGATTTATTTTGCATCCATCATCCCCAATGCACAACTTCATTCTCATAGCGCTGCTTAATAGAGAAACTATGTTTTTTCCATAATAATCAGCTCCTTCGCAATTATTTACACTTAATCTAATCTTGACCCTACCGCTTTTATCTATATAACAAAAAATATCATTGTAATATATGGAATTTTTATTTAGTATACGTTTCGTCAACCTTTCTAAATCAGTATCTATTCTAACCTCCTTTTTAAAGTCACTAAGAAGATTATCTAAAGTACACGATATGTTAGTTATATGGGATGATAATATATTTCTTCCTTCTGCTAATCTTTCCCTTATTGATTCATTTACATTATAATTAGTTACAATCCCTTCCGCATTTTTTAAAAGTGTAAAATTCTTAATGCATCTTTTTTGCAAATCTATAGGAATTGCTAATTTGCCCTCCTCTTTACTTTGAATTAACATTTGAAAAGAGTTAAATGTTTGATGAAACTCTCTTTCCCAGCATAAAGGTCTATTTTCACAGCTTGAACAACTTCTATCTGCCAAGTTTTCTACCAATGCACTCCCTTTCGATTTAATCAATAAATTTTCATTATCATTGTTAGTTAATAAGCATCTTGATACATTTGTAAGTACACTTGTAAGTTCTTTTAATTTAAAAGTAAATTCCTCCTTTATTGCATTCAATTGAATTTCGCCTAAAGATGCTTTCTTTCTATATGGATTTATCTCAATTTCAATACTTGTAAATACAGGTTTTGGAACACACAAAAATAAAACAGAACTAGTAAGAACCTCAACTCCCAACTTCAATGTTACTGCATTAGAATACAAAGCTAATGCAGTATAAATTATTATACCTGATAGTATTGAAAATATTTTCCCCGTATCTTTAAATATACCAACAATTAAGCCTCCAACTCCAAAAAAGGCTACACTATACATCATATCATTTGAAGCAACTCCAAGCATTATTCCCATAGAAACTCCAATCATAGTTCCATATGTTGCTCCACCTACATAAGCAATCGTTAAAACTAACGTAAGCGCACATATATTTCTTATAGAGTAATTACTAATATTTACATTACCTATTCCTGCAACTAATAAACATAAAAATATTCCAATACTTACTATTTCTTCTGAAGAAAAGAAGTAATTGGTATTAATCTCTTCCAAAGAATTTAACGCATACTTTATAACATAATATATAGGCACTACAATTAATGTCTGTATTAAACATAAAGTTATATTTACGCCAAGTTCATATTTATTAACCAGTAAACCATAACAAAAAAAACTACTTAGAATTATTACAAAACCCACTAATTCCTTTTTTCTATTTTTAGCTTGTGCTATAAACACATAGTAAATTGTGACTAAAGCTACAGCTACTAAATATAAATAACCATCTGTCAGTAAACTACTTATTGTTAGATATCCTATAGCAATTCCAATTGCTACAATTAAACTATTTCTCCTATTCTCTTTTGTAACTACAGCTATCAAATACGCAATTCCTATTGGCGCTATACCAAGACTATCTGATTGATTTAATAATAAATTTACCCTACCAAGTAAGATTCCTGATATTAGAATAATCCCTAACTTCACTATAGATGTCTTCATCCACAACTTTTTTCTTAAGTTTTCTACTCTAGTTATTCCTTCATACTTATTCAACCCTAATCCATACTGCACATTAGCTCGCCTCATTTCCAAATAATGTAATTTGATTATAGCATCATAACATTACGATAAATGTCATAAGGTGTTTATGGTATAAAGTTTTCGTAGGACAACTTCATCTAAATTTCTCTAATATCTAATGATTTAATAGATTATTTTCTTTATTACATTTTGATCTAACATCTTACTTAGTTAAGACAAATCAAGATATCTGGCTAATTATCAAATTTAAAACGTTATAATTAATTTGTCGTTAATCTTATTTTATTAGAAATTTATATATAAAATATTTTTCATAAAATCATAAATCCTGAATACACTTTTTAATTACTCCTTAAAATAATGTTTTTTTGCAATTATTCTTGAATTTTCTTAGCTTAAGTGACTAAAATCCGCATTTAATAATCAATCTTATGACAAGTTAACTTACAGTACTCAAAATATTAAGCACTAAAAAAAGCCTAACATAAGTGTAGTCATCTACATTCATATTAAACTTCTATCTATAACTAATTTAAACACCATGTTAGAAAAGTAAACTTTAAATATCTCATTCTTAGCATTATAAATCGATGCTAAAGTTTTCTTCTCAATGGCTAGGAATTTATTCAGAATATTATACCTTTATCTTATACTTCATATAATAAATATTTTCCAAACAAAAAAGACCTGAGCTATTGCTTAAGTCTTATGGTTGCGGAGGCAGGACTTGAACCTACGACCTTCGGGTTATGAGCCCGACGAGCTACCAACTGCTCCACCCCGCGATATTATTCTTTTCATATATATGGTGCCGAAGACCGGAATCGAACCGGTACGGTGTTTAACTACCGCAGGATTTTAAGTCCTGTGCGTCTGCCAGTTCCGCCACTTCGGCATATTCATTGTATACTACAAGCTTACGACATATAAATTAAAGCTTTGATAACAAAACTTACTAAACTTTATGGTTGCGGAGGCAGGACTTGAACCTACGACCTTCGGGTTATGAGCCCGACGAGCTACCAACTGCTCCACCCCGCGACATTATTCTTTTAATATATATGGTGCCGAAGACCGGAATCGAACCGGTACGGTGTTTAACCACCGCAGGATTTTAAGTCCTGTGCGTCTGC
>NZ_JBJIAB010000032.1:0-45116 GCF_045310795.1 Candidatus Clostridium helianthi | reverse complement strand
GGCAGGACTTGAACCTACGACCTTCGGGTTATGAGCCCGACGAGCTACCAACTGCTCCACCCCGCGATATTATTTTTTCATATATATGGTGCCGAAGACCGGAATCGAACCGGTACGGTGTTTAACCACCGCAGGATTTTAAGTCCTGTGCGTCTGCCAGTTCCGCCACTTCGGCATATCTTATAAACTAATTTCCAACGACAAGGCTAATTATAATACATATTATTTTCAGTGTCAACAATATTTTTTTATTAATCTTAAATATTTAAATTTTTAATTGTAATAATCGGTAATTTACACGTTTTAATCACTATAAATACCCATTTATAATCTTAATAATGCAGAATAAACTGTAAACAAATATAAAAATTTCTCTACAAATCTATTCTACATTTGAAATTTATCAAGCAAATTTTATATTTATTTTCCTAATAAAGATTTTAAAAATTTTTAGTAGCCTTTTTTTCCACCTTTACTTTTAAATTCTTGATGTTTCTTTACATCTTGCATTCTTTCTTCGCTATCTTTTAGAAACTTAGACATAATATCTTCGAAATTTCCTGAATTAGTAGTTTTCTTCTTATCAGGTGCTTTCCAGTCAATCTCTGCTGGTTTAACCGATTTTCTTTGAACATTTGCTTGCTTTATTGAAAGACTAATCTTACCATTATCATCAATTGAGATAACTTTCACTTTCACTTTATCTTGCTCGCTAAGATGTTCTCTAATATCTTTTACGTAAGAATCTGCCACTTCTGAAATATGAACTAATCCAGTTTTGCCTTCAACTTCAATAAAAGCTCCAAAGTTTGTGATGTTTATCACTGTGCCCTCTACTATGTTTCCTGCCATTAAGGTCATGTTTAAAAGACTCCTCCTTAAATTTAAAAATATATAAATTTATAAGAACAAATCTGCTGTGCAGATGCTCTTTAATTTAGAATACAAATTTAATTATTCAGCTACTATAATATTACCAGAGTTTTATAAGTTTTTCTATAAATTGAAATTTAATTTTGATTTGTTATCTCACCATTAACAACTTTTTCACCAGGCTTAATCATCCCAAGTCTTTCCCTTGCTAATTTTTCAAGATAATCCGATGAATTTGAATTAATTTTATCAACTTCATCTTGAAGTCTTTCGTTTTTTTGATTAATTTCATTTAACTGAACTTGCTTACTGTCAATTTCCTTTTGAATTCTATTCATTGTTATACTTTGCCTAATATAACTAAAGGCAAAGAAAATAATAAATCCAGTAATTATTGTCCGCTTTAATATTAACTTCGTTTTCATCTATAAGAACCTCTATTTTGCAAATTCTCTTAAGTCTATTGTAAACACTATATTAGTATTATTCAAGTAATTTTTTATCATTTCCTTTTATCTGTAATTTTATATGCAATTATTTTTAATGGATACAATAAATTTTTCAATAAAATTCTAATCAACTTATAAGATAATTTTGCAATTAGCATCTCACTGTTATAAAAATACTTACTAATAAATTTGAAGTATAATATAATGGCCATAATTATGAAAATATATACATAGGGAGTTAAAAATGCGTAATTAGTATATAATAAAAAGGTAAACACAATCAAAGCAATAAGTACACAAAATAGCATATCTTCTATTATTGTTAATATTTTTATAGAGTTTAATCCTCTTATTCCTCTATATATATCAAACAATATTCCCGTTATAACACCTCCAATTAAGCTGCATACAACAAGGTTAATCTGCATATTCAATCCTAAAGGCATACTATATTCCTACTTAAACAATCTGCTTATTATACTTTCATTGCTTTTCTTAGATATCTTCCCATTATATACCATAGATGCAATGCTTCCAGCAATTATAACATCGCCATTTTGCACATCCAACTTGTTCATTTTTAACTCTTCTCCCTTAATAGTTAAATTCCCTAGATTAGTTGTTAAATCTATTTTTTGCTCATCAAAACTTATAACCTCTATAACACCACTTAAAGTTAATTTTTTTCTATTCTCTAGAGATAAACTTGATTTATTATCTTCTACTTTATTTTCCACTCTTTTCTCCATTAAAAATTCCTCCATTTATTTTTCTTATACAATATATGTTTATATTTTGTATTTTAGAATTTAGAACCTTTAATAAGTTAAGTATAGTAAAATTTATATCAAGTTATTTCTTAGAAGCCATTAAGTGTTATTATTTATGATAATTTTACTTAACATAAATCATTCTTGTTCAATACCCATATATAGATAAAGAGTAGATAAACTATACAGTTTCTACTCTTTATCTTCCTCACCCTCAAGGATAATATACATTTCTTTTGCTTCTTCCTTTCTCACATGTTCTGCTATACTAGCAATTTCTGCTTTTAATACTTTATTAGCAAAAGTTATTTCAATTATATCTCCTTCTTTTATTTTTGTAGAAGGCTTTGCTACTTTCCCGTTTATTAATATACGACCACTCTCACATATTTCTTTCGCTACAGTTCTTCTTTTTATAATACGCGATACCTTTAAATATTTATCTAGCCTCACAATTTCTCCTCCATTCAAAAGAACCCGAGAAAACTCGGGTTCATATTTACTCTGTCTAACTTGTATTTTATTACTTGTTAACTTTATCTTTGAATTCCTTACCTGCTTTAAATACTGGAACTGTTGTTGCAGGAATGTTTATAACTTCTTTAGTTCTAGGATTTCTTCCTTCTCTAGCTGCTCTTTCTCTAGTTTCAAAAGTTCCAAATCCAACTAATTGAACCTTTTCTCCTTTTTCTAGTGCTTCCTCAACACTTTCAATTAAAGCTTTTAATGCTAATTCTGCATCTTTTTTTGTTAATTTACTTTTTTCCGCCATACTAGTAATTAATTCTGCTTTATTCACAATAACATCCTCCTTAAAATCCAGTTACATATTTTCTAACTGTTTTCTTTATGTACTAAATTGCACTTCTTTATTATATAACCTCTTCAGCTACCCGTCTATAGAAAAACGCTTTCTTTTCCTATATATAACTAAATAATCCAATAAATCGTTACAAAGTAGTTCTTTATAAAATTATTATTCTTCATAAACTAGAAAATTCCTTTATTTAAATTACCTATCAACCTAAATTTTTCGAAATTTCCCATAGTTCATTCATTTCATCTAAAGTCATACTTGTTAATTCAATATTCTTATCTTTAGCTGCTCTTTCAATATACTGAAATCTTTTTATAAACTTGTCTATAGTACAATTTAATGCTATTTCCTCATCTACTTTCAGAAACCTTGCAATATTTACACATGAAAATATTAAATCTCCGACTTCTTCTTCTATTTTCTCCACATTTTCTGTATTATATACATCAATTACTTCTTTTAACTCTTCTTTTACCTTACTTACAGCAAAATCTATATTTTCAAAGTCAAATCCAACCTTACTTGCTTTTTCTTGGATCTTATGTGCTCTTAAAAGTGCAGGTAACCCTTTTGTTATACCTTTCATTTCGTCCACAACACTATTATATCCCTTTTCCTTTTTCTTCAACTCATCCCACTTTATTAGTACATCTTCCGAGGAATTCAATCCATCAGCATCTTTAAACACATGAGGATGCCTACTTATCATTTTATTACAAATTCCTTCTATAACATCTCCTATATCGAAATATCCATCCTCTTTTCCAATAGATGCATGAAAAACAACTTGAAGAAGTACATCTCCTAATTCTTCGATTAACGAATTATCATCTTCTTGATCTATCGCATCTATTACCTCATAGCTTTCTTCTATTAAAGCTTTCTTAAGAGACTTATGGGTTTGTTCTCTATCCCACGGACATCCATCTTCACCTCTCAAAACTTCTATTATATCTAAAAAATCATTAAAGTCTTTTTTATTTTTAAAATCCTTTGGTATATAAATAGATGTTAAATAATCTATGTCTTCCTGCATATCCAGTTCAAATAAAGGTATCTTTCTTATGCTTTCCTGTCCTTCTATTCCGGCTGCTCTTACATAATAAATCTCTGTTTCATCATTATAGCATTCTAGCAATCTTAATTTAACTTCTGATGCTATCAATTGATTGTATACCTGAGTAACAATTGTTCCTATTCTTTTGTCTAAAATTTGATTATTTATATCAAAAGAGTCTATAACCTTTAGCCCCTCTATAGGATCAATCTTAAGGCTTTCAATCATTGCATCGATAAAACTTACTGCTGGTATAACTTTATATTCTATTCCATTTTCTTTACATAGTTCTATTAAGTTAAATACTGATTTTTCTGCAACCAGTGGATGGCCTGGAACTGCATAAATTAAATCAGTCATATTCTTATGTTTATTAATTATGTCTTTTGCGATATTTAAGTATACTTCATCAAAATTATCTGTACTATCATAAATATTATCATAAGTATCAAATACGATATTTTTTTCCTTCAGGTAATCTACTGTTGGATGCTTTTCTGTTCTTAGAAATATATGTTTGCTTGCTTCGAGCTCATTTATTGTTCCTATTGTCAATGCATCCTTACTTCCTGGTCCTAATCCCACTATCTTAATCATTAGAATTTCTCTCCTTTTTACTTTCTTTTAAATCTATCTCTTATTTCTTCAACATTAAATACCTTAAATACAATTATCATTATAATATATACTATCATACCCAAAAATATAGATGTCAAGCAAGATATTCCATTACTAATTGTATTCTTATATAAAATATTATAACTTATTAATACAATTAACATCATAATACTCGATGCATAGCAAGGTTTTATTAATATTTCGTATAAGTTAAGTCTTACTCTTAGTGTAAATTTCATCATCATTATATTTAAAATACTTACTGTTAAATAAGCTCCAAAGCTCGCCAAAACAGCACCATATATGTTAAACATTTGCATAGGAACTAATACCCATGTTAATACAATTTTAATCAAACATCCAATCAAGAGGTTAATAACAGGTTTTATATAATGCCCTGTTCCTTGTAGTATTGCTGTTGTTGTTTGAGTAATTATTATAAAAGGAATTGTTAATGATAAATATTTTAATATCTCTATTCCTTCAAACCTACCAGGAAATATAAACTTCATTACTGGTTCAGCTAAAAAGAATAACCCAAAAGTACACGGAATAGCAATTACTGATGCCATTTTCATAGATGCATCTATTTTACTTTTTAGTTCCTTCTGTTTCTTAAGTATAAAATTCTCAGCTATGATAGGAATTAGAGATGTACAAATAGCCATAGAAAGAGTTAATGGAATATTTACAATTACAGACGCTTTCCCTGTTAATTGCGCATACAATACAGTTGATTGTACATTTGTAAATCCTGCATCTAATAGTTTTTGTGGTACTAAAATGGAATCTATTAAATTCATGATGCTTGATACTGTAGTACCTAATGATATTGGTATTGCAATCTTTAATATAGTATTTAATATTTCTGGATTACTTTTTATTCTTTTAATGGCATAACGTTTCTTTACTCTTTTATAATTCGAGTATAAATAAGCTCCTCCAAGAACAGCTCCTGCAGTTGCTCCAAATGCTGCACCGCCTGCTGAGTACTCTATGCCTCTAGGTAGTAAAAATACAGCAAGTCCAACACCGAATATGACTCTACCAATCTGCTCTATTATCTGTGATATAGCTGACGGAGTCATATTTTGCAGCCCTTGAAAGAATCCTCTAAATATAGTTACAAAGGATATTACAATTGGTGCAAATGATATTCCGATTAATGAGTAATACGCTTTTGAATCCCACTTCAAAAATGATACTATTGGTTTTGCAAAAAAGAATAATGCTAAAGTTGTGCCTGTCCCTATTATTGTCATTAAAATAGCAGATTCTTTCATTACTTCAAAGCTTCCATATATATCATTTGTTGCATTCTTTTCTGATATCATCTTAGAAATTGCAACTGGAACTCCAGAAGCCATAGCTATAAAAAACATATACAGCGGGTATGACATTTGATAATATCCAATTCCCTCATCTCCAATTAACATTATTAGTGGCCATCTAAAGAATAGACCTAAAAATCTTGTTAATATTCCTGCAACTCCAAGAATTATGCTCCCTCTTATTAGGGATTGTTTTTTCATAAAACACCTCCAAACTTACATGTTACTAATTAATTATTATTGTAAGTTTGGAGGTATTATTCCTTTTATTTTCATAATGTGGTTATTTATAAGTATTATTGCTCCATTTGTTTGCCTAAGAATGCTGCTGCTGTCTCAACTAGTTTTGTTTCAACTTCACCAAGCTCTCCATCTTCTTTTGAAAGAATAATTACAGCTCCTATTTCATCACCTTCAGCTATGATTGGTGATATAACTTGACTAGTATACTCTGTTTCATCGTCATCATTATGTAATGGTATTACTGCGTTATCAGCTTTATTTAATAATACAGTTTTTCTTCCGTCCATTATCTTTTCTAGCTCACTGCTTACTTTTCTTTCTATATAGTCTTTTTTTGGTGCTCCGCTTACTGAAACAAATGCATCTTTATCAGCTATTAGTACTACATGACCTATAACTTGTTGCAAGCTTTCACAATATTCTTTTGAAAAGTTAGTAAGTTCTTCAATTGGCGAATATTTTTTTAAAATTACTCCACCATCTCTATCAGTAAAAATTTCTAAAGGATCCCCTTCTCTTATTCTTAAAGTTCTCCTTATCTCCTTTGGTATTACTACTCTTCCTAAATCATCAATTCTTCTAACAATTCCTGTTGCCTTCATTGGTTATATAACCTCCTTTG
Organism: Candidatus Clostridium helianthi; assembly: GCF_045310795.1. Classification (NCBI taxonomy): domain Bacteria; kingdom Bacillati; phylum Bacillota; class Clostridia; order Eubacteriales; family Clostridiaceae; genus Clostridium; species Candidatus Clostridium helianthi. The sequence goes on along the minus strand of NZ_JBJIAB010000032.1, from coordinate 38,336 downwards.
AACTCTATTAATTGGTTGCACTATTATTATTTGAATTTCTAGAAATTTTATACACTTATAGACAAATTTTATATTAATTATTTTTTTGTTAATATAAATGCTGTTATTTCAATGTGATACATATAGTAGAAACAAAAATAGGACTACTTTGAATAATCAGAGATATTTCAAAGTAGTCCTAACTTTCATTATTAAATAGCTAAATTATTAATAGATACCTAACTATATTTTGGTATTATAATTTATCTTCATAAGTTTTTACTTTTAGGTCTGTTTTCCATTCTGTAATCTTAGCACTTAAAGCATCTTGTTGCTTTTGTTGTAATAATGATGATTTTATTTGATCCTTAACTTGTTCGAAAGGAGTTACTTGTGAGTCTTTTAATCCAGTAGCCTTAATTATATGATATCCAAACTGACTCTTTACTGGTGCTGAAACTTCCCCTTCTTTCAAATTCTTAAACCCATCCATAAATTCAGTAACTAATTGTGTTGAGTTGTATGCTACAAATCCTAAACTACCACCATTATCTTTTGTTGCTGCATCTGTTGAGTTATCCTTAGCTAATTTCGCAAAATCAGCTCCAGAATCTAATTTTGCTTTTATAGCGTTAGCTTTTGTTAATGATGCATCATAATCTATTGATCCATCACTAGCCTTTTCAGCTATTAGAATGTGTGATGCATTCGCTCCAGCTCCTTGTGTATATTTTGAATCCTTATTTTCATTATAATATGTTTGAACATCGTCATCAGTAACTTCTATATCTTTCACTATATCTTGTTGAACAGCCTGCATTATAACATTATTTTTTATAGCATCTTTTAGCTGATCTTCAGTCAATCCATTTTGCTCTAAAACACTTTCAAATTGTCCTTCTTCTGAATATTGAGATTTAATTTGAGCTATCTGATCATCAACTTGCTTATTTATATCATCATCAGACGGCTTAAGATTTAACTCAGTAGCCTTTTGTAATACTACTTTTTGAGTTACTAAGTTGTCTAATTCCTGTTTTTTTGCTTGTTGCAACTGATCTTTAACTTGAGCATTACTTTCATAATTATCTCCATACTGCTGTTTTAGTTGTGCAGTATACTTTTCCATTTCTTTATCTAAATCACCTTTTGTTATTTTTTCATTTCCAACTGTTGCAAGAACTGTTTTCTGTATCGCTTCTGGTGTTTTCTCAATCATTTTGCAACCCATAGCTGATACCGCAATTGTCACCATAGCTAAAGCTGCAACAAATTTTTTTAATTTTTTCAAAGTTTTCCCCTCGCTTATTCTAGATTTAAACCCACTAAAAATAACTTTCCACATAAATATATATAATTTAGACAAACTAAAATCACTTTTCAAATTCTACTTAAACAAAACTTGCTAGAATTATAAAACGAAATTTGAAAAGCAAAATTAATTTTTGTCGGATAACATTATTCTTTTAGGTTTCTTACTGTAAAAATTCATAACATTAGTATATCAATATTGCTTTTATAATTCAAATTTTTTACACTATTTTATTTCTTCTACTTTTCTTTTATATCATAGATTTGTTACAATATTATGTCATCAAAAACGTCCTTCAGAAACTCCAATTTATTTTCTTTCTTAATATATTTTAATTTAAATGCGAAATAAGGGTTTGAACCAAATTTTAATACTACACTACTTTTATATTTTTCCATCAATATTTTAAATATATTTTTATATTCACTTTCACCTTGTGCAAACTTGAACAATAATTCTTTTGGGGTTTCTTTTATCTCTTCAATGAATATAGATTTAGCTCTACTCTTTATATAAGCAATATCCATTAAATTATATACAGGTTCTGGTATCTTAGAGTATCTATCTTCTAGTTCTTCTTTGATATCACTATAATCGTCTAATCCCTCAATTGCAGCAATTTTCTTATAAACTTCAATTTTTTGAATTTCATCTTCTATATAATTTTCTGATATAAAGGCATCTACCTTTATATCTAAGGTTGTTTCTATAGGTTCTTTTTGAATTTCACCTTTAAGAAGTTTAACAGTATCTTCAAGCATTCTGCAATACAGATCATATCCTATAGAGGCCATATGTCCATGTTGAGAAGATCCCATCATATTACCTGCACCTCTAATTTCCAAATCTCTCATAGCTATTTTAAAACCAGAGCCCAATTCAGTGAAATCCTTTAATGCCTTAAGCCTTTTTTCAGCAACTTCTGTTAACACTTTATCCTTAGTATACAGCAAATACGCATATGCAATTCTATTTGATCTACCAACTCTACCTCTAAGCTGATATAACTGAGAAAGTCCCATCTTATCTGCATCATATATTATTATAGTATTTACATTTTGAATATCCATTCCAGTTTCTATTATAGTAGTGCAGACTAATACGTTATACTCTTCTGACATAAAGTCAAACATTTCCTTCTCAAGTTGTCTTTCTGCCATTTGACCATGAGCAATTCCAACCTTACTCTCTGGAACTAGCGCTTGAACATACTTAGCCATCCTTTCTATATCTTCCACTCTATTGTATACAAAGTAAACTTGGCCGCCTCTACCTATCTCCCTAAGAATTGCGTCTCTTATGAGCTGATCATTCTGCTCAACAACATATGTTTGAACAGGATACCTTTCTTCCGGCGGTGTTTCTATAACCGAAATATCTCTAACCCCGCTTAGTGACATATGAAGGGTTCTAGGAATTGGAGTTGCACTTAGAGTTAAAACATCAACATTTTTCTTAATCCCTTTAATTTTCTCTTTTTGTTTAACTCCAAATCTTTGCTCTTCGTCTACTATTAATAAACCTAGATCTTTAAATTGAATGTCTTTAGATACTAATCTATGGGTACCTATTAAAATATCTAAATTACCTTCCTTCACCTTTTGAAGTATTTCCTTCTGTTGTTTTGCTGTCCTAAACCTACTAACCATATCTATCTTTATTGGAAAATCTGAAAATCTATTTTTTATATTTTTATAATGTTGCTCTGCTAAAATAGTAGTTGGAACTAAAAGGGCAACTTGTTTTCCATCCATTACAGCTTTAAACGCGGCTCTTATGGCAACTTCTGTTTTGCCATACCCAACATCTCCACATAAAAGTCTATCCATAGGTTTATCAGATTCCATATCTGTCTTTATTTCTTCCAGTGAGGTTAATTGGTCTGGAGTTTCTTCAAACGGAAACTCATCTTCAAATTGTTTTTGCCATTCAGTGTCCTTAGAAAACTTATGTCCCTTTACAGTACTTCTCATTGCATAAAGCTTAACTAAATCTTCAGCTATTTCATTTATTGATTTTCTTGCCTTTGCCTTTGCTTTTTGCCATTCAGAGCTTCCAAGTTTATTGACTTTAGGTGACTTCCCTTCACTTCCAACATATTTTTGAATTAAATCTAGTTGATCTACTGGAACATATAATTTATCGCCTTTATCATAAACAATATCTAAATAATCTCTTTTATGGCCTCCAACATCTATTTGCTTAATTCCTTTGTATACTCCGATACCATGATTTGCATGTACTACGTAATCTCCTGGTTTTAATTCTGCAAAGCTCTTGATTTTAGAAATTCCCTTTTTCTTTGCTTTACTACTTTTTAATTTTCTCTTTGCCGCACCAAATACTTCTTTATCTGATATTATACATACTTTATATTGGGGATATTCAAATCCTCTCAACTGATTACCAAAAGTTATTGCAACTTCACCATACTCAATTTTATCAACTGTATCCTTATAGACACTTTCTATTCCTCTATCTCTTAATGTTCCAACTAAACGTTCCCCTCTAGCTCGAGTTCCTGATAAAATTAGTGTCTTATAGCCTAAATTCTTTTTCCCTAATATTTCGTCAATTAATAAATCTAGCTGACCTTGATAGTTATTTAATGTTGTTTGAGCTACATTTATTATTGATAGTGGCTTTAGCCAGCCAGAAACTTTTGTCAATGCTTCGATAAAAGCAATTTTTTCATCTTCAAATGATTCTAATACTTCTTCTTTATTAATTAATAAATTTCCTTGCCCGGGAAATATATCTCCTCTTTGAGAAAAAGCTGTGAAGTTTTCTTCAAACTCTAAATAAGTTGATTCTAATTTCCCCTTACATCTTTGAACATTATCTACTATAAAGAAATAATTATTAAAATAATCGAAAAGACTTTCTGTCTCCTTTGTAAAGTAAGGAAGATAACTATCTATTGTTTCAAAAGATGAAGTCTCTTCTAATAGCTCTAAGTTTTTATTTAATATTTTTCTTAGTTTTTCTACTCTTTCGCTGTCTTTATCATTTTCAGCAATTTTATTAAACTCTTCTTTAAGCTTATTTCTTCCAACCTCTAACATCTCTTCTGAAACTATTACTTCTTTTGCAGGAAAAATATCTATCTTTTTAACTTTCTCAATACTTCGTTGAGATTCTGTATTAAAAGTTCTTATGGATTCTATTTCATCGCCAAAAAGTTCAACTCTATATGGATAAGTTGAACCTGTTGGAAATACGTCTAATATACCTCCTCTAAGTGAAAATTGTCCTTTACCCTCAACCATTTCCACTCTTTCATAACCTGATTGAATTAATTTATTTGATATATCGGCAAGATTAACTTCATCGCCTTCTTTAAATTTCATGCTATATTCTAAAAATAAATTACGAGGAGTATATTTTGCCGCAAAAGCTTCTATTGATGTCACTATTATTTTTTTCTTATTATTTAATATTTCATTTATTACTTTTAATCTTGCCCATCTCAAATCTCCAGAAATAGCATCAATATTATAGAAAACCATTTCCTTTACTGGAAAATAATATACCTCATTAGTATAAAATATTAAATCTTCATAAAGATTTTTTGCTTCCATATCGCTTTGAGTTACAACCACAATTGATCTGTTAGTATTTTCAAATATTCCACTTATAATGTATCCTCGACCTGATTCAGATGCACCATATATACCAATAGGGTATCTTTTACTTTCAATACCTTGTATTATGTTTTGAAATTCTAAACTACTTTCCAAGGGCTCCAATAACCCTTTTAATCTCATCCCATGCACCTTCTTTAAACTGTTGTACTCGCCTTGAATCCATTGAACTGATTCATAGCTGTCTTAACATCACTTTTAATTATTTCCGCTGCCGCCTTTGTGGACGCTTCTACACTTTCACTTAGAATCGCAGTTTCTTCTTTCGTAAATTTACCTAATACATGTTTTACTAAATCTCCATTAGGTTGTCCTACCCCTACTTTTATCCTTGAGAAAATTTCACTATTTAAATGCGCTATGATGCTCTTTATTCCATTATGCCCTCCAGCACTTCCTTTTTCTCTTATTCTTAATTTGCCAACTTCTAGACTGATATCATCATATATAACTAATATCTCATCATTGCTAAGGTTATAAAAATCAACTACTTCTCTTACACTTTCACCACTTAAGTTCATATAAGTAGTTGGCTTTAAAAGCATAACCTTTTTTCCATTTATAAAACCTTCTCCATACATACCTTTAAATTTTTGCCTGTTTATTTCAATATTATACTCTTTTGCGATATTATCAATAACTTTAAAACCAATATTATGCCTTGTATTCTCATACTCATTTCCTGGGTTTCCAAGACCTACTATTAAAAACATACTTGTTTCCTCCTTAGCGCTCTTATCTAATCTTATTATTCTTATATTTTGTAAGTGAAAATGTAAATGTGACTCCTATATTAGGATGATTCTTGACCCATACTTCCTCACCTTGTTGCATAATTATCATTCTTACTATTGGCAATCCGAGTCCAGTGCTAACTTTGTTTGTTCTAGACTTATCTGATTTATAAAATCTATTCCATATATGCCTTATTTCTTCATCTGCAATTTTAGGTCCATTATTATATATCTCAACAAATACTTTAGAACCCTTGGAATATGTACTAATTCTTATAATTCCATTGTTTCCGCAGTATTTTATTGCATTATCTAATAAATTAGTCATGACTTGCATTGTCTTATCTTCATCCGCTTTTACATAACAATTCTGATCTTTCAAATCTACTTTTAACATTATTTGCTTTTCTCTTATCTTTTGTTCATTATTTATAACACATAATCTAATTAACTCATTTATATCGTTCTTTTTCATATTGAATTTTAATTTACCTGATTCAATAGCTGATAAATCCAGTAAATCATTAATTAATCTTGTAAGTCTTTTTATCTCACTATATACTATGTCTAGATAATATCCTTCTTTATCCCTTGGAATCACTCCATCTATTATTCCGGCAATAAATCCCTTTATAGAAGTTATTGGTGATCTCAACTCATGGGAAACATTTGATATAAAATCTCTTCTATTATTCTCAACCTTTTCCAAAGACTCCGCCATTATATTAAATGAACTTGCCAGCTCACCAATCTCATCACACGATTCTATATGAACTCTTTTATTAACTTCTCCATTAGCAAACCTTTTGGCCGCCTTGTTTATTTCAGCTAAAGGATTAATCAATATTTTCTTTGAAACTAATGATAAAACTACAGATGCAAATACCATTGCTCCTAATGCCGATATCCATACAATAAGATATATTCTATGCAACTGTTTACCTATTGTTGATAAAGGAGCTGTCATGACAATATATCCTTGAAATTCATCATCTTTTAATATTGGATATATATAGGTGTAACGGTCTCCAATATACTCTACTGGCTTTCCATTAAGTAAAGAATCTTTACTATTCTCTAGATTCTCTGGTTTATTGTCTATCTCCTTAGTACTTGACGCTTTAGAATATATATATATATTATCGAACTTATCAGAAACAGTAATATCAGCATTTGCTCCAACACTTGACATATCCACTATAGCCTGTAATTTATCATATTCCAATGAATTTTTGTCAGAATTGTATGCTTTTATAGATTCGGATATATACTCTCCATCTTTCTGAAACTGCATCTTCTTTTCAGTAAAATATGTTATTCTAAACCATATAGATAATAGCCAAGCTAATGAAACTAAAACAATAGTCAAAATAACTATAAATGTTATTATAAGTTTTTGAAGTAAGCTTCCACTCTTTTTCATTTAATTTACCTCAAATTTATAACCAACACCCCATACTGTTTGGATTTCCCACTGTTCTCCACTACTTAATTTTTCCCTTAATCTTTTTATATGAACATCTACAGTTCTAGAATCTCCCGGATAATCATATCCCCACACTTCACAAAGTAATTGTTCTCTCGTAAAGACTTTGTTTTTATTATTAGCCAAGTAATATAATAATTCAAATTCCTTTGGTGGCATTTTTATTTCTTCTTCATTATATATAACCTTATAGGAAGTTGAATCTATTGATAAATCACTTAATTTTATTACTTCATTTTTAATATTCTCTGAAGAATATCTCCTTAATACAGCTTTTACTCTCGCTAATAATTCTTTAGGTTCAAAAGGTTTCACTATATAATCATCTGCACCAATTTCCAGTGCTAAAACCTTATCAAAGGTGTCCCCCTTTGCTGTAATCATTATAACTGGAGTTTCCTTCTGTTTTCGTATCCATTTTAGAATATCAATTCCATCTATATACGGTATCATAACATCAAGCAAGACAATATCTGGATTATATTCTAAATAAAATTCTTGAGCCTCTTTACCATTCAAGGCTATTTTTGTATTATATCCAGAGCTTTTTAAATACATGTCTATCACTTCACTAATGTTTTCATCATCATCCACAATCAGAACCTTGGTTGTAACTCCATCCACTCTTCTTTCCTCCTTAATTTATTACTATTACATAAGCATTCATATCCTAATATAACATAAATATACTATTTATTATAGAAAACAAAATCATCCTTTAATTATAATAAATATTCTAAAAATATATAAGTATAATAATTATTTAATAGACCCTATTTTAATTAAATCATAAAACTTTTCTCGTTTACAATCTTAATATTGACGTAATGAAATAAATTTATTTAACTATAAAAAATAGAATATATATTTACCCTAATTACTTAGAGTAAATATACATTCCTTTTAATATCTTATTCACTTAACAAATCTTTAAATTATTATCTATTGTTGACATTCAAATAACTTACTTATTGGCTGATCATCATAAATTCTCTTTATTGCTTCTGCAAATAAAGGAGCTACTGATATAGATCTAATTTTACTATTATCGTTACCTTCTTTTAACGGAATCGTATTTAATAGTACTAATTCTTCAATTGCTGAAGCATTTATTCTGTCCATTGCAGGACCAGACAATACTCCATGTGTACAGCAAGCATAAACATTCTTAGCCCCTAAATCCTTAAGCGCATTTGCTGCATTTGCAATAGTTCCTGCTGTATCTATCATATCATCAATTAATATACATCTTTTTCCTTCGATATCACCAATAATATTCATTATTTCTGAAACATTTGCCTTTGGCCTTCTCTTATCTATGATTGCTATTGGAGCATGTAAATTATCCGCAAATTTTCTTGCCCTAGTTACACTTCCTAAATCTGGCGAAACTACAACAACATCATCTTGATCTACTAATCCTTTTGATATATAATGCTCAGCAAGTATTGGTGCTCCAAGTAAATGATCTACTGGAATATTAAAGTATCCTTGAATCTGAGATGCATGTAAATCCATAGTTAAAACCCTATTTGCTCCCGCTGCAGTTAATAAATCTGCAACCAGTTTTGCAGTTATAGGATCCCTTGACTTAACCTTCCTATCCTGTCTAGCATATCCATAGTATGGAATAACCGCTGTAATTCTACCTGCTGATGCTCTTTTAAATGCATCAATCATAATTAGCAATTCCATTAGATTGTTATTAACAGGTGAAGATGTAGATTGAACTATGAACACATCATTCCCTCTAACAGTTTCATTAATATCAACAGATATTTCACCATCGCTAAAAGTTGAAACTTTAGACTTTCCTACTGGAACTCCTAAAATATCTGCTATATCTTGAGCTAACTGTGAGTGCGAATTTCCAGTAAATACTTTTATATTTCTTCCATGAGTTATCATAATTGAGAAGACCTCCTTAAAATTTTGGCTGATTTATTATTAAAAAATTATTTTTTTAATCCCTTTTTATCTACCCATCCACTGATATTTCTTTGCTTAGCTCTTGCAACTGCAAGATCACCCTCTTTTACTTCAGATGTAATGGTCGATCCCGCCGCAATATAAGTATTATCATGAATTGTGACAGGTGATACCAAATTGGTATTACAGCCTATAAAGCTATGATCTCCTATAATAGTCTTATGTTTATTCTTACCATCATAATTTACAACTACTGTACCACATCCGAAATTACATTCCGATCCCACTTCTGCATCTCCTATGTAAGTTAAGTGAGAAACTTTAGTTCCATCTCCAATAGTAGATTTCTTTATCTCTACAAAATCTCCTATTCTCGCATGCTTACCAATTGTGGTTTCTGGTCTTATATACGCAAATGGACCAACAGTAGTATTATCACCAATATTACTATTTAATATAACTGAAGCTTGAACATCTACCTCATTACCAATATTACTATCAACAATTCTTGAATTTTGATAAATTAAGCAGTTATTACCTATCTTTGTATTTCCCTCTAAAATATTATTAGGATATATTATTGTATCTTTACCTATTTCAACATCAATCCCTATATATGTTGTTCTAGGATCAATTAGAGTAACTCCATTTTCCATATGCATAAGATTTATTCTATTCTTAAGTATTTCTTCTGCTTCTGCTAACTGAACTCTTGAATTTACTCCGATAGTTTCCTCATATTCAGTTACGACTGCACCTATTTTTTTACCTTGAGATTTTAATATTCCTATAGCATCTGTAAGATAATATTCACCTTGTCCATTATTATTTGTTATCTTATTTAATGCATCTACAAGTAGCTCAATATCAAAACAATATATTCCTGAATTCATCTCGTTTATCTTAAGCTCTTCTTCATTGCAATCTTTATGCTCTACAATTTTTGATACGCCATCATTCGTTCTTACGATTCTTCCATAACCTGTAGGATCATTAACTATTGCTGTTAATATAGTTGCTGAATTTTTTGCTTCTATATGTTCATTAAATAACCTTTCGATTGTTGATTGCTTTATTAAAGGAGTATCACCAGTAAAAATTGCGACTACTCCTTTCTTATTCTTTAAGAACTCTTCAGCGCACTTAACAGCATGGCCAGTTCCTAATTGCTCAGCTTGCATTGAATAACTAACATTTCTATCTAATGTTCTCTCTTTAACAAGCTCAGCACCTTTCCCTATAATTACATCTATATCATCAATTCCTGATTTTCTTATCGAATCTATAACATGTTTTAGCATTTCTTTACCACATACTTTATGCAATACTTTAGGTAAATCAGATTTTATTCTTTTACCTTGACCCGCTGCTAAAACCAGTGCACATTTATACATTATATACCACACCTCATTTATAAATTTATATTAACACGATTATTTACTTGCAATAATCGGTTAAATATTCATATCAATTTAATTATATTGGAAAGCTACTCTTATTTCAACCCATTAGTACATTTAATATTTGGCTATAGAAATACTTTATGACAAAACAAAAGGAAGTCATTAAAACTTCCTTTTGTTAAAAACCTAGCCTTCTACAACTTCTTCTGAAACTGCTTTTTCATAAGCTTCTAAAATTGCAGTTTGTATTTTTTCTCTTGCTTCTGTATTTATTGGGTGAGCTATATCCTTAAATTCTCCATCTGGTGTTTTTCTACTAGGCATAGCAATAAATAAACCCATTTGTCCTTCTATAACTTTGATATCATGAACTACAAATTCATTATCAAATGTGACAGAAACTATTCCTTTCATTTTACCTTCTGATGCAATTTTTCTAATTCTAACATCTGTTATTTGCATTTTACTCCACCCCTCCCAGTTGCCTTAAAAATATTTAATATTATATAATTTCTCCACAAATTTCTAAATTCCTTTTTTATATTTGATAAATCCTTATAAAATTTATTTTTTTGTGTAATCTTATACAAATACTAAATTTCTGAGATTGTCCTATTTAAATTTCAGAACAATTTCTATTCACGACAACTTGAAGTAACAATAAATATTCGCAATGAAATTCATGTTTTTTGTTGGTACTAGCTACAAATTTAATATTTATTTATATGTATACTAAATTAAAAGCATTTGGAATTACGCATCATCTTTAGAGTAAAATTTTCTGTTAATTTTAAGAAAATGTTTTTGAAGGTTGTATTCCTATAATTGCTGATTTATCAACAGCTTTTAACTCTACAATGGAAACATATTCGTCTACTAATTTTTTTTCAATTTGTTTATTATCGACTAATACACCTATTCCTACTAGCTCGCTATCAAACTCTTTCAATAAGTCCTTAATACCTATTGCAGTTCCTCCACCCTTCATGAAATCATCGATAAATATACATCTACTTGATGGTTTCATGGACTTTTTTGATAGTGACATTTGTTGCAACCTTCCATTGCTTCCCGACACATAATTTATAGTAACTGTTGGCCCTTCCGTTACTTGACTATCTCTTCTAGCAATAACTAATTGTACTCCTAAATTTCTAGCAACCTCATAAGCTAAAGGAATACCTTTAGTTTCTACTGTTATTACATAATCAATCTCTTTTCCTTGAAAACATGATGAAAGCATAACTCCTGCTTTATTTATTATCTTAGGATCATACATTAGATCCGTCATATATATTATATTTCCTGGTATAACTCTTCCATCATCACTTAATTGCTGACATAGTTCTAATGCAAAAGCTTTCTTCTCTTCTTCGCCACTTTGAGGAATATATTTTATCCCCCCTGCTACTCCTGCAATTGTTTCAACTTTACCCATTTCAAGTCTTTCTAGAATTTCTCTAACAACGACAATATCTTCACTTATAGTAGATTTAGCCGCATTTAGTAATTCTGAAAATTTATTTAATCCCAATATTTTATTTGGGTTTTCTAATAATATTTTTGTTATGGCAACTACCCTATTATTTCTTGTAAACTTCTCCATAAAATCACCCACACGAATTTTTTTATATTAAATCGCTTTAATATTCATATTTTATGCTAATTTCAAGTTAATATCAATATTTTTAGTTATAAAGTTAATTTATATTTATAACTTGTTCACAAACTCGCTAAATATGCATAAAATATTGTGTATTTATTTTTTACTATGGTTGATTTTTTGAAAAATGTATATAATTATAGTTAAAGTATAAAACTAAAAATTCTATACTCAAATTTTGGAACTTATAATAACATTTAGTTTTATTAATTAAAAAGGAGTTGATCATTTGTCTTTCAATTTTATAAAAGATAAAGATAAAAAAATTCATTTCATTGGCATTGGTGGAATTAGTATGAGCGGACTTGCTGCTGTTTTATTAAATAGTGGTTATAGTGTATCTGGCTCTGACTTTAAGGATTCTGCAATCATTGATAAATTAAGATCTTCAGGTGCTGAAATTTACATAGGTCATAGAAGAGAGAATATTAACAATGTAGATTTAGTAGTCTATACCGCTGCAATCCCATCTGATAATCCTGAACTTTTAGAAGCCAAGGAAAAAAATATTGCATTAATGGACAGAGCTGAATTTTTAGGGCAAATTATGAAGGGCCACAAATACAGTGTTGCAATATCTGGAACCCATGGAAAGACTACATGTACATCCATGCTTTCTCATATAACACTTGCTGATAATTTAGATCCAACTATCTTAGTTGGTGGTGAATTAGATGCAATTGGAGGAAATTTCAGGATTGGTAATAGTGAATATTTCTTAACTGAAGCTTGTGAATATAAACGTTCATTTTTAAAATTCCCACCTTATGTTGGAATAATTCTAAATATTGATTCTGATCATCTTGATTACTATAAAGATATAGATGAAATTGCTGATACATTTTTACAATTCTCAAGACTTATCCCAGAAGATGGTTATCTTGTTGGATATGCTGACGATCAAAGGGTAAATGAAATTCTGTCTAAGACAAATTGCAATACTCTAAGTTATGGATTTAGTGACAATGCTAATTTAACTGCTAAAAATATTCATTTCAATACAAATGGATGTGCCACTTTTGATGTGTATAAGGACGGTAAAAACTTATTCAATATTACTTTAAATGTGCCAGGTAAGCATAATATATTGAATGCCCTTGCTTCAATTTGTGTTTCTCTTATATTTAATATTTCTAATGACTGTATTATTGAAGGATTATCAAACTGCAAAGGAGCGCATAAAAGATTCGAATATAAGGGAGAATTAAATGGTGTAACTGTTATAGATGACTACGCTCATCACCCTACAGAGATTAAAGCCACATTAAGTACTGCTAAACAAATGAATCATAATAAGACTTATTGTATTTTTCAACCTCACACATATACTAGAACAAAGGCCCTATTTGATGAATTTACAGAATGTTTCAATGATGCAGATGAACTTATACTAATGGACATCTATGCAGCTAGAGAGAAAAATACTGGACTAGTATCTTCTGACGAACTTGGTGATGCATTAAGAAATAAAGGATTGAAATGTACCAATGTTCACTCACATGATGAAGCACTTAATTACGTAAAATCAAAACTAGTTTCTGGTGACTTGCTATTAACAGTAGGTGCTGGTGATGTAGTTATTGTTGGGGAAAAATACTTAAAAGCCTAAATACTTAATTTGCTAAATAACTTAGGAGGAATGCTCATGAAAATAGCAATAATTTCAGATATTCATGCTAATGTCTATGCTCTTATTAATCTTTTAGAAGATATTGATATTGAGAAAGTTGATACAATTATTTGCCTAGGAGATTTGGTTGGTTATGGTCCTCACCCTAACGAAGTAATTTCCATGATCAGAAGACGTCATATTCTTTGCATAAGAGGAAATTATGATAGTTCTGTAGTTAATAATGAATATTCATATATAAGAGAGACTCCTATTAATGCTTTTTCTCTTCCTTGGACCGTTAAAGAATTAAGAGAAGAAAACAGACTATTTCTTGCTAATTTACCTTCAACTTTAACTTTGAATATTGCTAATAAAAGTCTCTTATTTGTTCATGGAAGTCCAGATAAAATAGATGAATATCTATTAAAGGATGGAGATAATACTTCAGAAGTTATGAACTCTATTTCTAACGATGTATTAATTTGTGCACATACGCATATACCTGGAATGAAGGACTTTAAAAATAAGGTATATATAAACTCTGGTAGTGTTGGAAAGCCTAAGATTGGTAGACCAAATAGCACTTATTGTATTCTAAATATCAGTAAGGAAGATGGAATGAAAGTTCAGATAAAAGAAATTCCCTACGCCTATAAAAGAATAGTTAAAGATATGACAATGTTAAACTTTCCAAAAGAATTGATTCAGAGTTTTGAAAATGGCTTGGAATAGACAAGCATGTTAAATAAATACTCTTAATATAAAAAAAGCTTTATTTTTTATAATTTTACTATAAAAAATAAAGCTTTTTTATTATAAATTACATATATCTATAATTTATATATTTATTTCACGTATTATTTATACTCAGGCGATCTAAAGCACTGATTTATTATATGTTTAGGGACAGGTCCTAAGTTGCATTCACCAAAAAAGTATTGTAAAATCTATTTATTATCAAGGGTAATAGGTTACATAAATGATATTTTAAAATAGTGAAAAATTTTTTTCATTAATAATATGTTTTGATCACAAGATTAATTATAAAATGGAGGTCATGCAATATGGCAAAATCAATTTTAATTAGAAGTCTTTACAGAAATACTGATGATTTCTTATCAAAGGAAATAACAATATCAGGTTGGATAAGAACTTTAAGATCATCTAACGCTTTTGGATTTATAGAAGTTAATGATGGTTCTTTCTTTAAAAATATTCAAGTAGTTTTTGACGATAAGTTAAATAACTTCAAAGAAATATCTAAATTACCTATAAGTTCTTCAATTTCAGTTATCGGCACCTTAGTTGCTACTCCTGAAGCAAAACAACCTTTTGAAATTCAGGCTAAGAATATTATTATCGAAGGTATGTCAAACTCTGATTATCCACTTCAAAAAAAGAGACACACCTTTGAATACTTAAGAACAATAGCTCATTTAAGACCTAGAAGTAATGCATTTGCTGCAACTTTTAGAGTTCGCTCTGTTGCTGCTTACGCGATACATAAGTTCTTTCAAGATCAAAATTTCGTGTATACTCATACACCAATAATAACTGGCAGCGATTGTGAAGGTGCTGGAGAAATGTTTAGGGTAACAACACTTGATCCTAAAACTCCTGAATTAAGCAAAGATGGAAGTGTAGATTTCAGCAAGGATTTCTTTGGCAAAGAGACTAATCTTACTGTATCTGGTCAGTTAAATGCTGAATGCTTTGCTTTAGCGTTTAGAAATATCTATACATTTGGACCAACATTCAGAGCTGAAAATTCAAATACTACAAGACATGCTGCTGAATTTTGGATGATTGAACCTGAAATTGCATTTGCAGATTTACAAGATGATATGGAACTTGCTGAAAATATGCTTAAGTATGTTATTAAATATGTTATGGATGAATGTCCTGAAGAATTAGAATTCTTTAATCAATTTGTTGATAAAGGTTTATTAGAAAGATTAAATCACGTAGTTTCATCAGATTTTGCTAAAGTTACGTATACAGAAGCTGTTGAAATACTACAAAAGTGTGGAAAGAAATTTGATTACGATGTATCATGGGGTATTGATTTACAAACAGAACACGAAAGATATCTTACTGAAGAACACTTTAAAAAGCCACTATTTGTAACAGACTATCCTAAAGACATTAAAGCTTTCTATATGAGATTAAATGAAGATGGAAAAACAGTAGCAGCTACTGATCTTTTGGTACCAGGAATCGGAGAAATTATAGGTGGTAGCCAAAGAGAAGAAAGACTAGATGTTCTAAAAGATAGAATGACTGAATTAAACCTATCCGAAGATGATTACTGGTGGTATTTAGAATTAAGAAAATATGGAGAAACTAAACACGCTGGTTTTGGTTTAGGCTTCGAAAGATTAATTATGTATATAACAGGAATGACTAACATTAGAGACGTAGTTCCATTCCCTAGAACTCCTGGAACAAGCGAGTTCTAATTAATTAACTGTTAATTTTATATTATTAATAAAGAGGGGTATATCGATTAATTCGATAGCTCCTTTTTTGATATTATATCATGATTAATTTAATATATATATTGCAATAGTAACTTTGCCTTTAAAATTCTATCAAGTTAGTTAGCAAATTAGGATTTATGAACTAATCCAAACCATATTTATATTAAATTTTTCTACCTTGTATTCTGTTTGAATATCTTTATATGGCTATTACACCTCTATAGATTTATCTGCAATTTATTTCATCTGTAATCTACACCTGAATATTCTTATATATGTCTTTTATATGGCAATTAATCTAATATTAGCTTATAAAAATATTACATGTACTAATAACATTTAAAATTGTATATATTGTATTGATTATCTATACATAATACATATTATAAATTCAGATATTAGTATAATTTTATTTATAAAATTAATTAAGGAGATAACCAAAACCTGATTATCTCCTTAAATTTAATTTATTTTTATTCTATTACTTATTATCTTCTTCGAACTTTCTCATGAATTCTACTAAATCTTTAACACCTTCAATTGGCATAGCATTATATATACTTGCTCTCATCCCACCAACTGTTCTATGTCCTTTTAGGTTTTCAAATCCTGCTGCTTTAGCTTCTTTTACAAATTTAGCATCTAGTTCATCTGAACCTGTTACAAATGGTACATTCATTAAAGAACGATCTTTCTTTACAACAGTTCCTTTAAACATACTGCTTGAATCAAGAAAATCATATAGAATAGAAGCTTTTTCTTCATTAATTTTCTTCATAGCTTCTAGTCCACCCTTGTTTTTAACCCATTTAAATACTTTTCCGCATATATATATTCCATATGCTGGTGGTGTGTTATATAGTGATTTATTGTCTGCATGAACCTTATATCTTAGCATTGTTGGAGTCCCTGGTAATACATCTTCTGTGATTAAATCTTCACGAATTATTACTACAACAACACCAGCTGGTCCTGCATTTTTTTGTACTCCTGCAAATATTAGTCCATATTTTGATACATCTACTGGCTCTGATAAGAAATCCGATGACATATCTGCTACTAATATCTTATCCCCAACGTTTGGTAATTCTTTATACGTAGTTCCATAGATTGTATTGTTATGACATATGTAAACATAGTCTGCATCATCTGAAACTTTTAAATCCTTTAAATCTGGTATATATGAAAAAGTTTTATCTTCTGAAGACGCTAATATATTAACCTTTCCAAATATTTTTGCTTCTGACGCTGCTTTTTTTGCCCATTGCCCTGTAATAATATGATCTACAACTCTATTTTTCATTAGATTCATTGGAATCATTGCAAATTGTTGTGATGCCCCACCTTGAAGGAATAATACCTTATAGTTATCCGGAATATTCATTAATTCTCTTAATGTCTTTTCAGCATCTGTGATGATTTCTTCGAACGCTTTAGAACGATGACTCATCTCCATAACTGACATGCCTGTCCCCTTGTAGTCTAGCATTTCCCCCGCTGCTTCTTTTAGGACTGACTCTGGTAATACAGCTGGTCCTGCTGAAAAATTATAAACTCTTGACATTGAAAAAGCCCCCTTTGATATTTTTATTTGTAATCTATAATATTATAACACAATTTAAATATCAAGTAACAAAATTATCATTTATTAATATAAAAAGTTAATGGACTTATATATACTCAAATCTGCTAAAATACTTAACTTATTATCAATTATGAGTTTAGTATCCTATATTAAATATGTTGTATAAGAATCTAACTATCAGACCTGTTTTCTAACTAGTGGTTAGTTCTATTTTTTAAATATGTTAAACAAAATAATATATTTTTTCATCATAATACTATAAATACGCCAATTTTACTGATATACTACTATTATGTTTAACATTTAACTAAGAATTATGTTGTAAATTGTACTATAACCAACATTTGAGGAGAAGATAATATGAGATTAATTCCAATTGAATGTGTAAAACCGAATACAGTTATTGGTAAGACATTATATGATTCTGATGGTAGAGTATTAGTAAGGGCTGGTATGGTCCTTAGTGAAAGAATTATTTTTAAGATAAAGGATTTAAATATTTTATCAATATATATAATTGATGAATTTAGTTCTGATGAAATTGAAGATATTATTAAACCTGAATTAAGACAAAAAGCAATTCTAACAATAAAAGAAGCTTTTTCAAATATAAATAGACTTACTGTTGCTGATAAGTTTTCAAAAAAGGAATCAGTATATTTCAATAATATTGAGTCTATGGCTGAAGATTTAATTGAAAATGTTCTAAATAATAAAAGTGTCTTACTTTCACTAATAGACATAAGAAGCATGGATAATTATATCTACTCTCATTCTGTGAATGTTGCTGTAATATCGCTAGTCCTTGGAATTGCACTGAAGCTTCCAAAAAGACAACTTCAATATCTTTGTATTGGAGCTTTGCTTCATGATGTTGGGAAAACATTTATTCCAAAAGAAATTCTTATGAAAGAAGAAGAACTAACGGATAAAGAAGTTACGATATTAGACCAACATCCAATACTCGGATATAAATATTTATCAGACTCTTATAATCTGAGCGCTAATAGCAAAATAATAACACTACAGCATCATGAAAGACCTGATGGATTAGGTTATCCTAATAAGCTAGCTAATGATGAGATAAATACCTTAAGTAAAATTGTAAGCATTGCTAACGCATATGACTCTTTATCAACCGGTAGACCTAATAAAAGAGCAATGTTTCCAAGTGATGTTCTTGAATATTTAATGTCTAATGCAGGCAAAAAATTTGACTATGAAATTGTTAATATATTCTGCAAAATTGTAATTCCTTTCTCAAAAGGAACTTTAGTTGATCTAAGTAATGGTGACATAGCTGTTGTACAAGAAACTATACCTAACTTCCCACTAAGACCTATTGTAAAAATTCTTAAAAGTTCTAGACCAGATAGGGTTAATACTGAAATTAATTTAATAAGCGAAACCTCTGTAGTTATATCAAATATAAGATATGAATTATAAAATAATGAATATTAAAACTACAATTGAATAATATTGTTAATTTATTTGGTTATACTAATCATTGGAGGCGATTTTATGAAGGATATACTATATCTTGTAATTCCTTGCTACAATGAAGAAGAAGTTTTACATGAAACTAGTAAAAGATTGCTAGTAAAAATTAAGACTATGATTTCAAATAACTTAATATCTAATAAAAGCAAAATACTTTTTGTTAATGATGGTTCAAAAGATAGAACTTGGAGCATAATTGAAGAGCTTCATTCTAAAAATAATATATTTTTAGGAATTAATCTTTCAAGGAACAGGGGCCACCAGAATGCCTTACTTGCTGGGCTCATGGTTGCTAAAGATTATTCAGATATGACTATATCATTAGATGCAGATTTACAAGATGATATAGATGTCATAGATGCATTTGTAGAAAAATATTATGATGGATGCGATATTGTTTATGGAGTAAGATCCACTAGAGAAACTGATACCTTTTTCAAGAGAACAACTGCATTAGGTTTTTATAAATTAATGCGTATTCTGGGCGTAGACATGGTCTATAATCATGCAGATTATAGACTTATGAGCAAACGTGTTGTAGACGGGCTAAGTCAATATAAGGAAGTTAATTTATTTCTTCGTGGAATGATTCCATTAATAGGATATAAATACTCAGTTGTTGAATATGAACGTCATGAAAGATTTGCTGGTGAATCTAAATATCCTCTAAAAAAGATGATAGCCTTTGCCTTGGACGGAATTACATCCTTTAGCATAAAACCAATAAGATTAATAACCCTCCTTGGTTTTACTATATTTTTTGCTGGAGGTGCAGCCCTACTTTATACTCTTATAGTTAAACTTTTAGGCCGTACAGTTACTGGTTGGACTTCATTAACCCTTTCCATTTGGGTACTTGGCGGAGTTCAGCTCTTATCTCTTGGCGTAATAGGGGAATATATTGGGAAAATATATAATGAAGCTAAACACAGACCTAGATTTATCATTTCAGATAAATTAATCAATGTTGATAAAGAAAATGAGTAATATAAAGATGACAGTACATGCCTTAATTAATCCATGTACTGTCATCTTTATATTACTATTTTTTTATAGACTTAGATATATTTCTATTAAGATCTGATACTGATATAATTCCTTTTTTCCTAAGCATTTGTACATTCTCAAGTATTTCACTAAACGATATAATATTTTCTTTAGTAACTTTTATTTTTAAAGATGCTTTTCTCTTTTTATATTTATACGTACTAAAATTTCTATTAATTACTCTAGTAATCATAAATCTATCTCCTATAAAAAAATATCTCATGATAGATTTATCGTATTAAATATATTACGCTTTATTTCTTTTTAGTAAAAATTTGTATTTAAATTAAATGCCAATAGGAATTACATTGAAAGTTTGCTACTTTTTCGATATGTATTTATTTCCCTCTATATAAAATCTCCATGGAAAATCTATTGCTTCTTCTGCATAATCTATTCCGATTCTTTTCGTTTCTACTATTTTAAACGTATCTTTTTCTCCTTCTTCTATATAAAAGTCACCTTCCTCATATAACCTTTTATAATTTTCTGATTTATCTATTGAAAATGCAATGCACAGTTTTGACGGTCCATTTGTAATTGCCTTTTTCTTTGTTTCTGAAAGTTCATCATAATTTTGATTAAACCTTTTTTTTGCAAGATAATCAAATTCATTTAACGGTTCCAATGCTCTTATTAGAACTCCCTCTCCCTTATCTTCTAATCCACTTATAACATTAAAACAATAGTATTTTCCATAAATAAAATAAACATAAGCAATCCCACCTTCTCTAAATAAAGGTTCAGTTCTTTCAGTCCTTCTTCCATTATAAGCATGCGATGCTTTATCTATTTCTCCTATGTACGCTTCTGTTTCAACAATTTTAGCTCTTAAGGTCACTCCGTCAACCTTTCTTATAATAACTTTTCCCAAAAGTTCTCTCGCTAAAATTAATGCACCTTGTTTATAAAATTCTTTATTTAAAATCAAGCTTCATTCACCTAACTTTCACTATAAGTAATATAACTTATGTTGTGATATATGCGCCTATTTTATTACTCCAAAATTTATCCACATAGTTCAAATAATAATCCACAACTTTTCTAATTATACTCACACATTTGTGGATATTTTCAAAAACATCTTATATTAATGTTAAAGTTCTATAGTAACAATTTGTTCTTTTTTTATACTTTCTTTAACATCTATTATTCTTTGATTAGTTGAACCTCTAAACTTAAGTCCATCTGACATCTTACTTTCTTCGAATCTTCCATCTACAAGAACATCAATATTGTTTAATAAATCACTCCAGCCTAATCTCGAATCCTTATTTTCTAAAATATATTCATAAGTATATCCTGTATAGCTCCAAATATTTAAACCTTTTTTTCTAAACTTCTTTGCCATATATGCAAATTTATCTGCCTGTTCCCACGGATCTCCGCCACTAAATGTTACACCCTTTATAATTTCATTATTTAATGTATCGCTAATTAATTCATCTATATCTCTTTGTTCTCCGCCATAAAAATCATGAGTATCAGGATTAAAACAACTTTTACAGTTATGTTTACAACCTTGTGAAAAAAATACTCTCCTTATACCAGGCCCGTTAACTAAACTCTCATATGCTATTCCTGCTAATCTTATAGTCTTTTCCATCAAACTTACACTTCTTTCTCATCAATCTATTTATATACATTCTATTAGATAATTAATTATAACGTAAGTATAATCACATTTACAAATCACCTGCATATTACACCTATCTTGAATTTGAATTATAGACCTTAAGCATTTACATGCTTATTTGTATAAAAAAATGCAGAGTCTTAAAGACCCTGCATTTTCACTCTTTATCTTATAATTAACTATTTGCTTTAACGTAATTAAGTCTTCCGCCTTCTTTAATAACAGCAATTTCTTTCTCTGTTAAATCAACTGTAGCTTCAAACTCAGTTCCCTTAGTTAAGTTCTTAACTTTAACTATTCCTGATTCTAAAGCTGCTTGGATGTCTTCCATCTTTAAATCATCAGTTAGCTCAATCTTGTCATAATCAGCTTCATTCTTAAATTCCATAGGAACTATTCCATTATTAATTAAGTTTGCTTTATGAATTCTTGCAAATGATTTAGCTATAACAGCCTTAACTCCTAAGTATAGTGGTGCCAATGCTGCATGTTCTCTACTTGAGCCTTGTCCGTAATTTCCTCCAGCAATTATAAATCCACCATTAAACTCCTTAGCTCTCTTAGGGAATTCTGCATCAACTGTGTTGAAGCAATATTCTGCAAGATAAGGTATGTTTGATCTAAATGGCAATAACTTAGAATTCGAAGGCATAATATGGTCAGTTGTAATATTATCTTCAACCTTTATTAGTACTTTACCATCTAATTCTTCAGCTAACGGCTTACTTACTGGGAATGGCTTAATGTTTGGTCCTCTAACAACTTCAACTTCAGCATTTGTTGGTGCCGGTGCTAAAATCATTGAATCATCTATTAAGAATTCCTTAGGCATATCTATTGTTAAATCTACATCTACTTCTGTTGGATCAGTTAAAAATCCATTTATAGCCGAAACTGCAGCAGTTTCAGGACTTACTATATATATTTGTGCTGATAATGTTCCACTTCTACCAAAGAAGTTTCTATTTACAGTTCTAAGCGAAATTGCATCAGTTCCTGGTGATTGACCCATACCGATACATGGTCCGCAACCATTTTCAAGTATTCTTGCCCCTGAACTAATTATATCTGCTAGAGCTCCATTTCTAGCTATCATCTCCATAACTTGCCTTGATCCTGGTCCAATTACCAAACTAACATCTGGATGTACTTTATTTCCCTTTAATATCTTTGCAACTTTCATTAAATCTTCATAAGAAGAGTTAGTACAGCTTCCTATAAATACTTGGTCAACTTTAATCTTACCAACTTCACTAACTTTAGCAACATTATCTGGACTATGAGGCTTAGCTGTAAGTGGTGTCAATTCACTTAAATTGATTGTTACTACTTCATCATATACCGCATCTTCATCTGGCTTAAATTCTATAAAGTCTTCTTCTCTTCCTTGTGCCTTAAAAAATTCTAATGTTCTTTCATCACTTGGGAAAATTGAAGTTGTAGCTCCAAGTTCTGCTCCCATGTTAGTTATAGTAGCTCTTTCTGGAACTGAAAGTGTCTTAACACCTTCACCGGCATATTCAAATACTTTACCAACGCCGCCTTTAACTGTTAATTTTCTTAGGACTTCAAGAATAACATCTTTTGCAGCAACCATTCTATTTAATTTTCCAGTTAGTTCAATCTTTACAACTTTTGGAGTGTTAATATTGTACGCTCCACCTCCCATAGCAAGAGCAACATCTAATCCACCTGCACCCATGGCAAGCATACCAACACCACCAGCTGTTGGGGTATGACTATCAGAACCTATTAATGTATCTCCTGGTGTTGAAAATCTTTCTAAGAAAATTTGATGACAGATTCCATTCCCTGGCTTTGAAAAATATACTCCATATTTAAATGCAACTGTTTGAATAAACTTATGATCGTCTGCATTTTCAAAACCTTGTTGTAACATATTATGATCTATAAATGCTACTGATTTCTTTGTCTTAACTCTATCTATTCCCATAGCTTCTAATTGAAGATATGCCATTGTTCCTGTTGAATCTTGAGTCAACGTTTGATCAATCTTTAATGCTATAGGCTCTCCTGCCTTTAATTCCCCTTCAACAATGTGGCTTTTTAAAATCTTATAAACTAAATTATCTCCCACGTTTACGCCCCCCTATTATTGCTTATTTCTTTCTTCTAATCGTCTATGATACTCTTTATATAATTGAACTACTTCTTTATCAAATAAAGTTCTCTTTAATCTAACTGACGTAGCTCTTACAAGTTCAAGTATTCCTTTTGCTTCATCCTCTGTAAGTTCTCTATTATATTCTCTAAATTTATTTATTATTGAAGCTCTTCCTGAATGCTTTCCTATAACAATTTGCCTTTCAAGGCCAACTATATCTGGATCAAACGCTTCATAATTCTTAGGATCTTTTATTGCTCCATCTGCATGAATTCCTGATTCATGTGCAAACATATTTGTTCCAACAATAGCTTTCCATATTGGAAGTTCTCTTCCTGATGCTCTTGATACATATTGTGATACTTCTCTAAACATTTGCGTATTTATTCCATCGCCATTATATCCGTAAACAAGCATTAATGCCATTATAACTTCTTCTAATGCTGCATTACCCGCTCTTTCTCCAAGACCATTTACAGTTACTCCAACATGCGATGCTCCACCCTTAATACCTGCTACCGCATTAGCTGTTGCCATTCCAAAGTCATCATGAGTGTGCATTTCTATATCAAAGCCTGTTTTATCATATATATATTTAATATCATCTCTAATTTTAAATGGCTCCATAATTCCTACAGTATCGCAATATCTAAATCTATCTGCACCTGCTTGTTTAGCTGCATTAATATATTCAACTAAAAAGTCTTTATCTGCTCTAGATGCATCTTCCCCATTAACAGATACATAAAGGCCATTTTTCTTTGCAAATTCTACAGATTTAACCATGCTTTCTAATACCCATTCTCTAGATGTTTTAAGTTTATGCTGAATGTGTATATCCGATACTGATATTGATATGGCAACTGCATCAACTCCACAATCTATTGATTGTTCTATATCGCTGACTACAGCTCTATTCCATGCCATAATACTAGGCTTTAAATTTCTTTTTACAATCTCTTTTATAGCCTTCTTCTCGTCCCCGCCCATTGTAGGAATCCCTACTTCTAGCTGATCAACACCTAAGTCACTTAACATTTCTGCTATTACTATTTTTTCTTCATTAGCAAAAACTACCCCTGCTGTCTGCTCACCATCTCTAAGAGTAGTATCTACTATAGAAACTTTTTTATTAGTTTTTAAATTACTAAGTGCCATTTTAGTCCCCCCATTTATATTATTTTCTTATTACTTAAAGCATATTTTTAATAAATTAACATTTTTACTGTATATTTATAATATCATATATTAATAAATCTATACAAGATTTATTTTATTTTTTTGCAACGAAACAGCTACTCTCCTTCATGTATTTTCAAATTTTAATTGTTTTTAATGAAAATACTCTCAATTATTGCAAGTTTTTTTTTTGATGTTGCAATACATTGATAAATTAACAGTCCATTTTCTTTAACAGATTTACCCAATATATTTAGTATTCATACCAAATAGTTACATTATATTCTCTATTAATTTCATTAATATATTAAAGTTTACTTTTTATGCCTCTATTTTTTAATAATTCTTATAGAAAATATGTTTTTTTGCTTCCTTAATATATAACTTCTGTATTATATAACTCATTCCCCATAAGATTATTTGTTTTATATTGCCTTATAATCCAATATAACATCTGATGAATTAAATATTTAAAAATATATATTGATATATTTTTAAATAAAAAAAGAAGATGAGATTAATAAATCCATCTTCCTTTTCTATATTATAATTTATAAATTAAAAATCTATCATCAGTATACTTTTAGTAATGATGCCCATGTCTCTCAGTATGTGATATTCTATCTTCTCTTTCATGATACTTTCCAGCACCAAATCTTTCATCTAAACTTAAATATCCTGTAACTCTTGATATTCCTTGAATATTCTGACTGCCACATTTAGGACACTTGTTTTCATTGTTTTGAAGATAAGTACCACATTCTCTACAATATCTTATATGGAAATTAATACCCATATAACTGATATTAGTATTTCTATATGCATAATTTATTATATCCATTATTGTTTCTGCATCTGGTGTGTCATCTACTTCAATATAGCTTATATGCCCACCATTGCAAAGTTTATGATATGGCGCTTCAATATCAATCTTATCTTTAATAGATATTGGGTATGAAACAGGTACATGATAACTATTTGTGTAATATTCCTTGTCAGTTACTCCTTTTATCAATCCAAATATCTTTTGATCTTGCTTTATAAACTTACCCGAAAGTCCTT
The DNA here is from genome assembly GCF_045310795.1 of Candidatus Clostridium helianthi. Lineage (NCBI taxonomy): Bacteria > Bacillati > Bacillota > Clostridia > Eubacteriales > Clostridiaceae > Clostridium > Candidatus Clostridium helianthi. The sequence continues at coordinate 11,960 of NZ_JBJIAB010000032.1, read as the reverse complement.
CTGCTGGAGTCGCATAACAGCTCCAATTTAACTTATATTCCTCTGTAAGTCTATCACAGTATTGTCTTATATGTTCAACAATCTTTATTCCTAATTTCCTTGCTTCTTCATCTTCACCATGGTGCTTTCCAACTAAAGCTAATAAGGTTTCAGCAACACCTATGAATCCTATTCCCCAAGTTCCTTGCTTTAATATTGGCTCTATAGAATCATCGGGTTTTAATCCTTCTGAACCTTTCATAAGTCCTTGACCTGCGACAAAAGGTAAATCCTTAACTCTTAGATTTTTTAAAATCTCATATCTATGCATTAAAGAATCTTTTGCTAACTCTAATCTTGCATCTAATATACTAAAAAACTTATTTATATCATTTTTAGCCTGCAAGCCTATTCTTGGAAGATTAAGAGTTGTAGGTGCTATATTTCCTCTTCCTTTACAACCAGGTTCACCATTTATATTTTTCATAAGATAAGTTCTACATCCCATTGTAGCTGGAACATAACCTTTATCGTAATATTCTTTATTAAAATCTGCATCGATATTCATAAAAGTTGGATTCATTCTCTTTGCAGCCACTCTACATGCTAGCTTATATAAATAAAAATATTCATCATTTTCTTCTCTATTAACACCTGATTTAACTCTAAAAATTATGTTAGGGAAAATTGGTTGTTCACCTTTACCTAATCCTTTTTCATATTCTAAAAGAAAAACTTCGCATACTAATGCTGCATCTGAGCTTGTAGGTAAACCAATATTAATTGAACTAAATGGTACTTGAGATCCTGCTCTAGAATGCATTGTATTAAGGTTATAAACTACACCCTGCATTGCTTGTTGTACCTTTTTTCTTACTTTCTTTTCTACCATAGCTTCTAACTTTTCGTCTGATACACCTAGTTCCAATAATTCTTCTCTAATTTCTTCTCTAGTTGGCTCTACAAATATAGCCATATCATTATCAAAATCTGGATGAGATTGACCACCAAACATATCATTTTGAGTTGATTGTAATAATATACATGATAATTCAGCAGCGGTTTCAATTCTCTTAGGAGCATTAATTGTCCCATATCCAGTATTAAATCCATTTTCTAATATCTCTTTTGTTGGTATATGCAAGCAGTTTACAGTTAAATTATAGCTATCTAAGTCATGATAATATAAGTCTCCATTCTCATGAGCCTTTGCTAAATTCTTTGGCATAGTAGCTAGTGTATTCCACTTATTTGATTCAGATGCTATTCTTAATAACTTAGAGCTGAAGTTATTTCCTACATTTGCATTATCTCTATCAGTTTCAACTCCAATTTGTCTTATAGCTTTCATTAAATCTGATTTTATGTCTCTGACTTTAGTTCTTTCACGTCTGTATGCTGAATAAGCGACTGCTATATCTTTGTGTCCCTCATCTCTTAATGCCTTCTCTACAAAATTTTGTATTTGTTCTACAGTTATAGTCTTTTTATACTCTTCTTCTATATACGTAATCACCTTATGTACGGTATCTAGAACTTGACTTTCTTTTAAATTTAAACCGATTTCACTAGCTGATCCTTTAATTGCTTGAGCTATCTTATCTGAATTAAATTCAACTTCTCTTCCATCGCGTTTCACAACATATAGCATTATTATTCCCTCCATGGCACAATATATAGTATTTTTACTACCGTACTATTATACTGTATTAGGTATTCATTAGCAATACTTCTAATTTTTTATTTTTAAGCCACTAGATTTTAATTATCTTAATTTACATCCTATTATCTTTCGATTTATTCATTTTTTACGACTTTTTTATATTTGACTTATTGTAGATAATCTTTATTGTTGTAATTTACTATGATTTCAAGTATTTTTTCATAATAAGCTATAAGAAAATTATTATTATCTGTGTTCTAAAAGCTTAATTGAGTAGAATTTATTTCAAACTATCATGTTATGCAAACCAAACAATTTTATAAATAATGGAATTTATTATTTAAAACTTATAATACAAATTATTTCTTTAAGTAAGCTATAAGAAATGTAATTTTTACAAATAGTGTTATAATTAAACTAAGACTATACATTTCTAGGAGGAACTAATATGGATAAAATAGCATTAATAACTGATAGTGCTTCTGATTTGAATGCAAATTTCGTAATAGAAAATAATATTAAAGTAGTCCCGTTTAAAATTATATTCTCTGATAGAGAGTATATTGATGGAATAGATATAACACCAAAGACTTTATATGAATATTTGCCTAAGGAGATACCTAAAACTTCCTTACCTGGCGTTGAGGATTTTACAGATGCTTTGGAACAGGTAAAAAATGAGGGATATACACATGCAATTATTATAACAATATCAAGTGGCCTTTCTGGCGCTTATAACTCTGCAAGACTTGCATCTGAAAATGTCCCTGAAGTGAAAACTTTGGTATTTGATTCTATGACTTTAACTATGTCAGAAGGAGCTATGGTCATTGAAACTCTAAACCTAATAAAGCAAAGGAAATCCTTTGATGAAATAGTAATGACCTTACCTTCCTTTAGAGATAAGATTGACGTGTTTTTTACAATAGATACATTAGAATACTTAATAAAGGGAGGCCGAGTTGGTAAAGTTGCCGGAACTATAGCGGGTGTACTCAATCTAAAGCCTATTATTACTGTTGGCGATGACGGCATATACCATACGGTTTGTAAGATAAGAGGCATAAAACAGTGTATATCTAAATTAACAAATATATTAACAAATTATCTAGAAAATCATAAATGTAAAGTTTGGGTTTTAGATGGGAATGCACCTGAGAAATCTAAAATGCTTTATGATTCTATAAAAGATCTTCCTAATCTAATTGAATGTACTTTAGGAGGATCAATAGGACCTGCTCTTGGCGTTCATACCGGACCTGGTCTTGTTGGATTTATAGTTGAAAGATTAGATTAATCGAAAAATATATATGTTAACTATTTACTCATAATTAAAGAGCTAAATATTAAAATTCATATTTTTTTATTTAGTTCTTTAATCTTTTACAAGTATACTTACTTTTCTACTTGTAAATAATAATAACAAAGAAATCTTTACTGAAAGGACTGTTTTGTTATTATGAAAGATTTTATATTAGATTCAACATATAAAGATGCTACTATTGTCAATAGAAATGATGATATCTTCACCATTTCATCAAATAAATTACCAAATAACACAATCCCACATCACTCTATAAATTTGATTGCTTCTAGCTCAAATTCACATTCCAATTTAAGTAATAATAACAAATTTAATACATACAATCTAATTGACTATCTATAATAATAGGTATAAAATAGTGTAAGTGTAATATATTTATAATGTGCTAGGGGAGCCGAGCGGCTGAGATTTGATATTCATAAACCCTTAAAACCTGATCTAGTTAATTCTAGCGTAGGGAATGCAACCTCTTAAAAACTTTAAACTATTTATTTGGTTGATAATCTCCGAGCACAATTAAGGAGGTTTTTTTATGTCAATTTTTAATGATTGGATCGAACAGTTTTCCAAACTTTTCCAGAATTTCTCACAAAACATTCAAGACATTCTTGCAAGTCCAATGTCCATTATAACTTTATTAGGATGTATTTTACTGCTTATAGTATTAGCTAAGGCAAGAAAGATAAAATTCACTCCAGAACTAATTGCTAGGATTGGTATAGCATTGGCGTTAGCCACTATATTAAAAATGCTAAGATTATATCATTTTCCTCAAGGTGGTAGCATAACTTTAGGCAGCATGATACCAGTATTACTCATAGCATTCATATATGGTCCTGAAGTTGGATGTTTAACAGGATTTCTTTATGGTGTAATAACCTTAATACTGGATCCATATATACTACATCCTGTTCAAGTTTTGTTTGATTATCCATTGCCCTTTACAGCATTAGGTCTTGCCGGATTTTTCAAACAAAGAAAATTAGTTGGGGTAAGCATTGCAGTACTGGTCAGATTTTTATGTCATCTTATTTCTGGTATAGTTTTCTTTGGATCATTTGCCCCAGAAGGAATGTCTCCAGTAGTTTATTCTTTGCTTGTTAATGGTCCTATGGTTGGAATAGAAGGAATCATATGCTTAGTAATTTTAGCTGTTCTTCCTATAGAAAGAATATTTCATGCATCATCAGTAAATACTATTTCAAACTAACTATTATATAAAACAATTTATATATATACAATTAAGTTTCGAAGCTCTACGTAGTAATTAAACATTTCACTTATCTGCGTTTTAAGCTTATTAATGCAAAACATATAGAATAAAAATAGGATTAATTTTGTTTTATAAAACAAAATTAATCCTATTTTTGATCAAATAACAAATAAATATTATTTATTTTAGACGTTTTAGTTGTATTTTGCAATTAAATTTTATTCTTCTATTTCAATTGCATTTACTGGACAGCTTTCTTCTGCTTCTTTTGCCTCATCTACACAACCTTCTGGAACTTCATCAACTATAGCTCCTGCTTTTCCATCATCCTGCATGTCAAAGCACTCTGGACATATAGATGGACATAATCCACAAGCTATACAAGTATCTTTATCTACTTTTGGTTTCATGGTTTACTTCATCTCCTCTAATATCAAATTACAAACTTATTATTTCCCAAGAAATATTAAGTTATGTATATTTAATAATATAATTTAAAATAATGAAATAAATATAGTATAAGGAAAAGAAGTTTTCTATTAATATAATCCTTCAAATATCAGTGAATATAGCGGATTCTCCTTAACGTATTCCTCTGCTTTTCCTTGCTCCAATGCTTCTGTAAGTTCAATATTAATTGGTAGCTCTCCTATTAAAGGAATTCCAAGATAATCTGCATTTTCTTCTGATGACTTTCTGCTAAATACTCGTATCTTTTTATCACAATCTGGACAGTTTATATATGCCATGTTCTCTACTACACCCTTAATCTTTACACCTATCTTTTGGGCCATAATAACAACTTTCTTGACTATCATAGACACCATATCTTGTGGTGTAGAAACTATTACAATTTCATCAATAGGAAATTCCTGCATTACAGTTAAAGCAATGTCTCCTGTACCTGGTGGCATATCTATAAGTAAATAGTCAAGCTCTTCCCAATTAGTTTCTACAAACATCTGCTTTAACACCCCTGTAATTACAGGTCCTCTCCAGATTACAGGTTCATCTTCTACTGCTGTTAAAAGATTCATGGAAATTATTTTTATCCCGCTTTCTGTTTCCACTGGCTCAAATTTTACCATATCATTTTCTAATGGAATTATTTTAGCTCTTTTATTGTTAACTCCAAAAAATCTAGGCATAGATGGACCTGTAATATCTGCATCCAATACTCCTACTTTATATCCCTTCTTAGATAACATACTTGCCATCATTCCAGTTACAGTTGATTTACCAACTCCACCTTTTCCACTTATAATACCTATAACATTTTTAATATTTCCATATCTGGATGTTAACTTTAAACTTTCTTCACTACATCCTGTTCCTTTAGATTGACATGTGTCTTTACTTTTACAATTTTCACAACTCATTTATATATGCTCCTTTGCTTACCAATCTTGTGGGGTTTTATTAGGCTCACTTATTTTAATATCCCAGTCTTTATAATTATATTCTGCTGTTATATAATAGCTTTCAAAGGAATTATCCTTTTTATTATCTACTGTTATTAGTGTTTTGAAAACAGTACTATTATATCCTCTATTTTTCACTTTAATTATTGTATCAAAATCTTCATAATTATTATTTACTAAATCAACACTAGGTAAAGTTTTGTTCAAACTTTTCTTAAAATCTTCTAAATCCACAGAAAATATGTATTTCAAACAATCTGTATCTCCAGCTATGTTCACTCCAACTTTGTTTCCGTTGGATAAACTTTCTTTTTTCTTATCAATAACTTTTAATATTGATTGATAGTATATATAATTAAAGTCTCTTGGCTTTCTTATGAATGAAAGATTTTGCATTATTGTATTCTCTAAATTTTTAGGTACTGAAAATGCCTTATCGTCATCATAAAAGTTTCCTGTCCCATGTTCGTTAGCTCCAACTACATACTGATACTTTCTCACTTCATCTCCAATGCACACCTCAAAAATATAATCTGGATCTAATGAGCTTTTCTTTGAAACTTCACTTCCATCTGATAAAATCTTGTAAATGTCTTCTATGGCTTTAGGATCGTTAACTACAAACCTAAATCCACTATCTCTAACACTTTGTATGATAATTTTATCGACTTTATTTTGCTTTATATAATCAAATTGTTGATTTTTAAGATTCATTTTAACTTCTATATTATCAATGAAGCTACACCCTGAGAGCATCATACTAGAGACTACTACCAATGGTAAAACTATTGTTAAAAACTTACTATTTCTCACTGTTCTTCTTCGCTCCTTTGAAAATCCTATGGTTATTAAATACAACAATACCAATCACCAAAGTAAATATTGCGATAAATTGTGATGTTGATAGAATCCCGATATTCCCTCTTGGATCATCCCTTAAAAACTCTACTAAAAATCTACCTATACTATATACTATTAAATATAGTCCCACTATTTTTCCTTTTTGTTTTTCTTTCTTACTATAGTACAAAAGCATAAATCCTAACAGAAAGTCAAATATTGATGAATAAATTTGCGTTGGATGCACGTGTATTCCAGCTGGTGCTAAAGATCCCTTTGGAAATGTAACGCCTATTGGTAACTTGGTTTCTGCTCCATAACAACATCCAGCCAGAAAACATCCAACTCTACCAAAACCTTGGGCTATTGCAAGACCTGGAACCGTCATATCCAACATTTCAACAATGTTCCAAGACTTTTTCCTAGAATATAAGTACATAGCCAAGGCTCCTCCACCTATGGCACCATATATAACAAATCCATATCCAAAGTTCAGTAATATGCTTGGCTCTTTAATAATATCTTTAATCTCAGTTAATATAAATAATCCCTTTCCACCAAGTGCTCCACCTATTACAGCTAAAATTACTAAATTTAATAAGGAATCCTCATCATAGCCTTTTTTCTTTCCTTTATTTATAAATATAGCAGCTGCAACTATTATTCCAATTGCAATCATTAATCCATAACTCTTTATCTGTATCCCAAATATCTCAAATAGTATTATCCTCATTGCTCGCCTCCAAACGTCAAATAAGTATCAAGGAGAAGCTATCCTGGCCTCTCCTTGATACTTAAATTATAATACTTATGCTTATCCTTGGCAAATCTTATTTAACTCATCAACTCAACATTCATACAATTATATGTTTTATATTAAGCATATAATGTAATCTTTTCACATCAACCACTTATGATCCAGAAAACTTTATATACAATAAATTGGTTAATTTCAACTTTGAGATGATTTAATACTTGAGATAATCGTATTTAAAATAGTCTTCATATTATCCTTATAATCCTTTGACTTAAGATTAAATAATATCTTTGCTGTTTTACCTTCTTCTAAATTTAGATAATAGCATTCATTATTAAAATCATACCCATTCTTTACTTTTGTTTCATATTTAACTAATACTCCTGAATTATAGGAATTTTTAAAAGGTGTTAATTCTGAATTATAATATTCTAGGCATTGACTATTTAAATCTTTTTCTGCAAACACGTTTATATCCTCTTTTGTATTTACTACTTGCAATAAACCAGTAAGCTTATTATTTTTGTCTTTAAAATCTAATTCATAACTCACATATTGCCCTTTACTTTCTTTTTCCTCCACATTCCATTCACTTGGCAGAGATATAACATATTTATTCTCGTCAAAAGAATATTCTTTAAATTTGCTTATTCCCTGATCCATAAGAATTACCTGTTCGAAATTTTCTTTAAAGAAGCCCTGGGTTATGACCAGTATCAACATCAATGATAACAATATTGACGTAACAATCAACTGCTTCTTATTCATAACAATGTTCTCTATCTTGCTGGAATTACGATTGAAGAATTTTTAAAATCATAGAACATTAACCAATATCCTTGGCCATTATTACTATCATTAGTCCATGTTACGAAACCTGTTCTTCCACCATATGGTTGATCATTTTTTTCTTTGCTTCCTGGTATTGCATATATAATATATTGCATTTCTCCATCTTTATTGCATTTATATCCTAATAAGAAATGTCCTGTTTTACTAATGTAAGGATAATAATTTAACATTGGATAATATGCTAATGTATATTTGTTATAATTTGAATCATTTGATAAGTCTTCTATACCATTTACAATGATTTTATACCACTTACAGAAGTTTATATCATTTAATTTTCCAATAAACGGTTTAAAATCTTGTGCTAACTTCTCAAAATACTTACCTATATCTCCACTTATAGTGAATCCCTGATTTGAAGTATTTTGATTATTATTATTTTCATTTGATGTATCTCCCATATTTAAGTCTAGCTGTCCCATGCCTCCAGTTTCACCGCTAGTCTCTGGCTCTCCCATTGTTCCTGTCTGATTCATTGTTCCACCTGACCATGGTTGCCACATTGTTCCTGTGTTCATTTGATTCATTCCAGTATTTGATGATGTTTGATCTGCTACAGTATTAGTGCCTGTCTGGTTCATACCTCCTGCGCTAGTCTGATTTGCCGAGTTCCCTGACCATGGTTGCCACATTGTTCCTGTATCAACTTGGCTCATTCCAGTATTTGAGTTGCCTTGCTCCATAGTATCCCCTGCACCAGTCGTAGTATTCCCTGTACCAGTCGTATTCATCGTAGATGTATCATTTGATCCTGTGGCTCCACCTAAATTTCCTTGTTGAATATTATTTTCATATTCATCGAAATCTATTATGTCCATTCTATCTGATGTATCTACGTTATTTAATTTATCCAATTTAAAGTTTTCTTCTATTCTTCTAGAGCTAACTTGCACATTATCTATATCCTGATTTTCATTTCTACATTTCTTTTCTAATTTGAATTTCTTCCATTTAGAATTATGATTCTTCTTATCCTTTATGAATCCATATATTATAACATCCTCATACATGTGATGACTTACTTTTAGGTCTATTACCCCATCATAAGTATCTAATTTCTTAGCTATTTTACCAATAACATCATCCATATCTTCTTCTTTTTCGAAATAGTCATACTCATCATGTTTATCATATTTATCAAACTTATTATATTTTTCATCTTTATCACATTTGTCATATTTATCGCACTTATCGTATTTATCCTCTTTATCACATTTGTCGTGTTTATCGCACTTATCATATTTACTCTCTTTATCACATTTGTCGTGTTTATCGCACTTATCGTATTTATCTTCTTTGTCACATTTGTCGTGTTTATCGCACTTATCATATTTATCTTCTTTGTCACATTTGTCGTGTTTATCGCACTTATCATATTTATCTTCTTTATCATGCTTATCACACTTGTCATGTTTATAATCTTTCTCACATTTTTTGCTCTCTTTATTCTTGTTTCTTTCCTCATCTAAATTATCTATAGTTTCAGTTATGTTTTGATGATCTTCTGGAATCCTATTTTGTTTATCTTCAACTTTAGATTCTATGTTCGCTTTAGGTTGAAGATCAATCTCATCTTTTTTTCGTTCAACTGATTCATCTTGTAATTTAGGTGCCTTTATTAATTCATCCACTTTTGTATCTGACTGAGCTATAATTTTACTTGGTGTACTTACAGTCAAATTTTCTTTATCCTTAATTTGTAATGTTGTTTTATCAACAGATTTCCTAGAATCAACTTTTATAATCTTAAACTTTCTCCAATTATCAGCAGATTCTTCTCCATTCATAAAGCCATGCATCACAAACTCTGTTTCATTATCTTTGACCCTGCATATAGCAGCACCAGATATTTTTTCATAAGATATTCCAAGACCAGCTATGTTATTTACATAATATTCTTTGCTAGTATCTCCCTTTCCGACTTCATTTATTGCTAAAGGTCCAATATCAATTAATTGTTTTAAATCCTTCTTACAACATATAAGTACCATGGAATAATTATCTTCCTGCCTAAGGTTTTGCGCATAAAATGAGATTTTGCATTTATCACCTTTGGCCTCCACCTTAGCATATCCAGACAAAGCTTTATCATTAGATTGAGAATATCCTCTTTCATCTTCTTGTAATATTATAAAGTTTCTATACAATTTGTTGTGTGCCAACCCTATATTCCCTCCACATATATTTATTCCATATAGTATATGTTTGGAAATTAGAATTATGATTTAACTAATACTTTTCTATATTTTCATACTCTACGCAGCACAGCAAATTTAATAGAAACTAAAAAATAGAGAATGAATAATTCAATAATTACTCATTCTCAACCTTTTAGTTTCTTATATCATATATGCAATCTGATAAAACCGCAAATTCTTCTAGTGTTAATGTTTCAGCCCTTCTCTTAGGATCAATTCCTGATTTTTTAAATGCTTCTTCTAATTTTTCTTTATCTACTTTTAATGTTTTTGCTGCATTCCATAGAGTTTTTCTTCTCATATTGAAACCTGCTCTTACAATCTCAAACATAATATTGATATCCTTAGTTTTAACTCTTGGTTCATCTAATCTATCTAATCTTATTACTATAGATTCAACCTTTGGTCTAGGAATAAAGCAAGTTGGTGGTACCTTCCTTATTATGTCTGTATTACAATAATACTGAACTAAAACCGACAATGCACCATATTCCTTACAATTAGGTTCAGCATTAATTCTCTCTGCAACTTCCTTTTGAATCATTATAGTTAATGATTTAAAATTATATCCACCTTTTAGAAGCTTAACTATTATAGGGGTTGTAACATAGTATGGAAGATTTGCTACAAGCTTAACACTTTTCTCATCTCCAATAAGTTCATTGAAATCCACTTTAAGTGCATCTTTATGTATTAAACTAAAATTCTCATTTTCTCCCAACTCTTGCTCAAGTATCGGAATTAAATCATTATCTAATTCAATAGATGTTACCTTTTTAGCTTTCATCAAAAGTTGAGCAGTAAGTGTACCTACACCTGGTCCAATCTCTATAATAAAATCCTCATTGTTAACTTCTGCTCCGTTAACTATATCATCAAGAACAGAATCATCAACTAAGAAATTTTGCCCAAGGCTTTTTGAGAACTTAAAATTATATTTTTTGACTAGTTCCTGAGTTTTTATATCTTTTAAATCCATTTATTTCTTACCTACTTCCAATTGTTTTTCTATTTCTTTTATAGCATTAGTAAATTCTTCTTTAGTTATTCCGTAATTATTTAATCTAGAAACCATCTGTGCCGCATTCCCATAACCTATCCCTAATAACTTACCAAGCATATTTCTTCTAATCTTTGAAGTGTTATCTCCTGTAAGCTTGAAATAAAACATATCCTGCATAGTAAAAAATTCTTGTTTTTCTTCTTGTGTTATCTTTGCCATTTCAAGTGCTTTCAAAATAACTTCTGGGCATGCATTTTCTACTCCAATATCTCCATTCTTAAGTCCATCTTCTTTTGCAATATATGCATGTTTTATCCCTTTAACTCTTTTTGCTATTATTCTTCTTATTTTTTCCCCTGCAAAATCTGGATCTGTTAATACAATTACACCTTTTCTTTTTTGGGCCTCCTGTATTCTTGCTATGACTTTTGCATTTATGCCAAATCCTCCCACAGCAATTATTTCTGCATCTATAGCTTTCTTTACAGCATCAACGTCATCTCTACCCTCAACGACTATTACTTCTTTTATCAATACGTTACTTCCTTTCTTTATTAATAATTACTTTATACGTTAATATATTTATATCATAAAATAGCCCTTAATTTATTTTATCTCATTTCTAATAATATGACACCACTTTACAAGTAATTAAAAAGAAATCCCATAAAATACAATGAACCAAACTCCGATTTCTGTACAAACTAATC
>NZ_JBJIAB010000031.1:0-65570 GCF_045310795.1 Candidatus Clostridium helianthi | reverse complement strand
TATAATCTTATTATAAATAGAAAAACCCTATAGGGTAGACTTTTTTTATAGTGTCTACTCTATAGGGTACATTTTAATAATTTTGTGGCAATGATTTTTTTATTTAGATACTAATTATCTAGAAGCCTTATATTTTTTCCTATTATCTCAATGCCTTTTTTTATATCTTCGTCACTTACTCGACCAAACCCAATTCTAAAAGTATCATAGCCTTTTAAGCTTTTTTTTCTATGGCTAATAGGCTTGTTATCATCGGTTTTAGTATGAAATTCTACATTGTCATTGGAATTATCATAAAAAATATCACCAGGCATAAATAATACATTATCTTTATAGCAGAGTTCTAGAAGAGTTCTTGCATTTATGTTGTTCTTTAGCTTTATGAATATATGAAGGCCACCCTCACCAGTTATATATTCATATGGAATATATTTTTCAACCATATCTAGTACAAGATTGTATTTATCTCTATAATATTTTCTTACATTTTTAACATATCTGTTGAAGGCACCACTTTTTAAATAATAGAAAAATGCGCTTTGATCTAAAAAAGAAGAATGAATATTTCTTCCACGTTTTACACTTTCTAAAGTTTCTATAAGCTTATCATCTGCGAATATCCATCCTATTCTAAGACCTGGAAACAGTATTTTAGAAAGACTTCCTATATATATGACTCCATTACCAGTTCCACATAGTGATGCTATTGGATCAATTGGGGAGCTTGAGTAGAGTAATTCTTCATTAAAGCCATCTTCTATTATAGGAACAGAATATTTTCTAAAAAGTTTATATATTTCCTTTCTTCTTTCAGTTTTAGTTACGATTCCAGTTGGATTATTGTAAGACGGGATTAAATATCCGAACTTTGGATTATATTTATTTAAAGCATTTTCAAGAGATACTAAATCTAGGCCTTCTTTATCCATTTTTACTTGAATTATCTTTAGTCCATAGGCTTTCATAATTTTTAAAGCTGTATTATGTGTTGGTTCTTCACATAAAATAATATCACCATTATTTGTTAGCGAACTAATTACTATATCAAAAGCTTCAGTAAATCCATTAGTTACTAAAATATCTTTGTTATTAGTATCAACTCTTTTATCTCTCATATAATCTAAAAAATAATCTATTAGCGGCTTATATCCTTTAGCATAACCGTAATTTAATAGATTGGCTTCTTCGTAAGTCCAAGCATCTAACAGAGATCTTTTAAAATCATCAAGATTAAAGAGATGACTTTCAGGAGAAATGGATTTGAATGATATCATTCCCTTCTTATACGGTAATTCACTTTTTATGATATCAAACTTCTTTAAGGTAGTTCCATAATTATTAATCATTTTAGAAAAATCTACATTATATTCATAGCTTTCATTTTCACTTTCTATGGAGATAAAAGTACCTACCCCTCTTTTTGTTGTTATTACTCCTATGCTTTCTAATTCTTCATAGGCTGAAATTACAGAATTTCTACTTATATTTAAAAATTTACTTACTTCTCTTGTAGATGGAAGCTTACTATCTTTTTTTAATTCACCGTTTTTAATGCCTTGTTTTATATGTCTTTCAATTTGAATATAAATAGGCTCATCTTTATTTATATTAAGATTAGAAAATATCAATGCTGAATCACCTCACTACTTTAGATAAGTAACAATAAATCTAATAAGAAAACATCTAATGTTTAAATTATATTGTTAATACCAATATCTAATCAATTTTATAAATGTAATTAAACTGTATAGAATTAATTTATTTCAATTATTTTAGATTTACCATACTATTTCTTTTGTGTCAATAAAATGATGCGATAGTTATTTAAAAACAAAAAATGAACATATTAAATAATAATTTATATTAAATAATAATATATTTACTGATTAAGGGAAATAAGTGTATAATTGTATTAGATATAACGTGAAATATAATAAATGGCATAAAATACTGTAATAGAAAAGGAGGTAATGTGTTTATGAAAGGGACAGTCGTATCAACATGGATGAAGACAAATAGAAAGTTGTTTGGAGACTCAATTGTTAATGAAGCAATGGATTATATAGGTTGGGGAAAAACAAAAATATTTTCACCTATTGAAAATGTAGACGATGGGGAAGTTAAGAAAATAATATCATACATAGCTAAATCTCAAAATATAGAGGTAGGAGCTCTTTGGAGAAAAATTGGACAAGATAATATAAAAGCTTTTAGTCATGATTATCCGGCATTTTTCAAACATGACAATGTATATTCATTTTTAAAGTCCATGTTTGATGTACATGTAGTGATGACAAAAAAGTTTGCAGGAGCGAAGCCACCTTTGGTATCTATAGAGCCAATATCGAGTAGGGAAGCTATCTTTAGTTATAATTCTTCTAGAGGAATGTTTGACTATTTTTTAGGTATGCTTGAAGGGACTTGCGAACACTTTAACGAGAAAGTAGATATAAAAGAAATATCAAGAACAAGCAGTGAACTTAAATTAAAACTTACTTTTGAAAGAGATGTATATTACAATAAAAAATACTTTTTTAATAGAGTTTTTTCTTTGGGTATTATAAAAAGTTTTGGGGCAAAGACAGGAGTATTTTCATTTATAATATCAGCTATAGTTTTTTTGATAATGTTAGGAATAAATGATATTACAAAGGTTTTAATAGGGAGCCTAGTATCTGGTTTAGCTACATTTGTAGGTGTTTCTTTAATGATGTTACCTATAGGAAAAATAAAAGAAGAAATAGAACGAATAATTAAAAATGAATACAATATTGATGGAAAAATCACCACTAATGATTTCTTTGAAGAAATTTATGATTTACTTAAGGAACATAAAAAAGTAATTCAGGCAGATTTCGTTGGATTTAAAGGTGTTACAGATGAAATGAATACTTTTGTAAATACTATAAACAAGATTTCTGATTCGATGAATCATACTTCAACAGAAATAAGTGGCGTTGTTGAACAGGTTGCGAATGGAGCTGTTACACAAGCTCAAAATACAGATAAAGCTGTACAAGCACTTAATGGAAACATCGAAGCCTTAAGGAATATAGTTGAAAACGAGAATGAAAATAAATCAGAACTTGAAGATGCCATGCTTAAGATTAATAATAGCTATGAAAATGTTGAAAATGCAAGTAAAAATATTTTGAAATCTTTACAGAGTTTTAATGAAGTTAAAGAGAAGGGCACACAGCTTGAAGGAAGGGCTAAAGATATAAATAATATTGTATCTATAGTATCAGGAATAGCAGAACAAACTAATTTATTAGCGTTGAATGCATCCATAGAAGCTGCTAGGGCAGGAGAGCAAGGGAAGGGGTTTGCTGTTGTTGCAGAATCAATAAGAAAACTTGCTGAACAGTCCAAAGAGGCAGTACTTGATATTAACTCTAATTTAGCTCAATTTGTTAAAGAAATAGGTTTCTTAGTGGATCATATAGATGTTCAATATGATGTATTAGAAAAAGAAACCAATAACTTAGATGTCGTACGAAATATTAGCTATGAAGCTAATCAATCAGTACAGAGTGTAGCAACTTCTATGATTGAGACTATAAGCAAGTTAAATATTGAAGCTGATTCTATATCTGATGTATATGATAGTATAGAGTCGTTAGCAGCCATTGCGGAAGAAAATTCAGCATCATCGGAAGAAGTAAGTGCTAGTGTAATAAATTATACAAATGAGATAAAAAAACTTATAGATAATATATCTGATTTTAAAGGTATTACAAAAACCTTTAAAAATGATTTAGAGAAATATAAAATTTAACTTCATGATATATATAAATACCTACTAAAAGAAAATAATTTACTTTTAGTAGGTATTTTTATTAAATATTAATTGAACAACTTGGTTGTAAATTAAGAGTAGCTCCAAATTTTTGAGAAGCTGTTATAAAGCATATTAGAGCAATAAGCTCTGAAATCTCTTTTTCAGAAAATTCATTATTTAAAGGGATGAAATCCTCATCACTAACTACAGAATTTTTTGAAAATGAATTTGCAAATTTGGTAGCTGCTAAAATCTTTGAATCGTTTATATTATTGAATGGCTTACCTTTAGCCATACAATATTCACAGCCATTATTAAATGCCAAAGTACGTCTTACCTGTTCTTTTAATTCAGAAGTGAATGTATTGGTAGAGAAAAGAAGATTCTCTAAATCAGACCACTTTAACATAATATCTTTATTGTGTCCTAATAGTTTTTGAAATGGTGTATTTCCTTCTTTTGAAAAATTGATTCTTGCCATAATAAATCTCCTTATATATAATATTAACAATTAATATTATATAGGAGTTATAGTCTTATTTGCATTCTAAATGACATATAATACTAATGATAAGATTATATTTGAAATAAAAAATATACTGGGAGTGTTACATATGAAATTTGATGAAATAGATATAGCAATATTATCAGAGTTGCAAAAAAATAGTAGGTTATCAATAAGAGAATTATCTAAGCGCATAAATTTATCACCTCCGTCCGTTACAGAGAGAGTGAACAAGCTTGAAGATAGTGGTATTATAGAAGGTTATACAATCAGAATAAATAAGAAAAAGCTAGGATTATCAATTGATTGTATAATGAAGATTACAATGAAAAACGGAGAATATAACAAATTTAAAAATTTTATTAAAAATCATAGAAGGAGTGAATGGGGATATAGGATAGCAGGGGATGGGTGTTTCTTAGTAAAATTATCTGTAAAGAATTTAGAAGAGATAGAAGAGTTTATAAATGATATATCAGAATATTCGCTAACAACAACAATTATTGCATTTTCAGAAGTAGAAATAGATAATAACATAAATAAGTTTATGGAATATATCTAAACAAATAGTTATTAATAAATGTTATTGAACTTACGTATGAAATTTTAATGATAGCTAGGAGATACAGTATGTATATAGCAAATAATAATATTATTCAAAAGGGGTTTAGTGGATTTTCTTTGAAGATAATCGCATTAATATTAATGACAATGGATCATATGCATGAATTCTTAGCATCAAATGGAATTCCAATTTGGTTTAATTGGCTTGGGAGATTATCAGCTCCACTTTTTTTCTTTACAATGGCAGAAGGCTTTTTTTATACGAGGAATAGAAAAACTTATGTTAAAAGATTATATTTATTTTCAATAGTAATGTCTTTAGGAAAATTTATTTCATGGAAGATATCAGTGAATAATCCATCATATTTTCCAGTGAGCAATAATATATTCGAGACATTCTTTTTAATAGCATTAAATATATTACTAATTGAATATTTAAGAGATGAAAACAAAGATTTGTACAGGAAAATTTATATTATTTTTTTAGCGATAATGTTTGAAGTAGTATTACCAATAAGCACTTATTCAATATTTTCAAAAAACATAGCTGGAATTATTATATCCTTTTTACCCTGTCCATTGTTTTGTGAAGGAAGTGTTTCATTTGTTGCTCTCGGAATAATATTTTTTTATTTAAGAAATGACAGAAAAAAATGATGATTATTTATGCAATTTTTTCAGTATCGTTTTTTCCATTTGCGAGTTTTTCATTTAAGAATATATTTTTTGGTTACAATCAATGGATTATGATTTTCGCTATACCGCTAATGATGCTTTATAATGGAAAAAAGGGACGTGGATTAAAATATTTGTTTTATTTTTATTATCCTACCCATATATTCATATTATTTTTCTGGGGAGGAATTACACATATAGGCTGAATTTAAATAAGGGTTTATGAAAAAAGCAAAATGGAGATCATGTTCAAAAGAATAGGATCTCCATTTTATTTTTTTATTTCTATGATATATTTTTTTATATTTGTATAGTACATAAGATAATATGTCTAAAAAGATATTTATTGATACTATGTGAAAAAGTTATTCAGGGCAATTAAAATACTCGTTAAAAAAAACACAAAGTATTCTTAATTTACTAAATATAAATTAAAGTTACTTAATATTTTAAATTTTCAGACAAAATGATATTATCTAGTTACACCAAAGAACAACAAAATATTAAATATCAAATGTAAATGTTTAAATATAGAGGGGATGTTTTAAATGAATTATTTTGAAGAAAGTTTAAAATTACATGAAGAAAAACAAGGAAAGATTTCAATCACATCTAAGGTTAAGGTTGAAACAAGAGATGATTTAAGTCTTGCATACACACCAGGAGTTGCAGAACCATGCAGAAAAATTCATGAAGATCAAGAAAACGTCTACAAATATACATCAAAAGGAAATCTGGTAGCAGTAGTAACAGATGGAAGTGCAGTGTTAGGACTAGGAGATATAGGGCCAATGGCAGGAATGCCTGTAATGGAAGGAAAGTCAATTTTATTTAAAGAATTTGCAGATGTTGATGCTTTCCCTATATTAGTAGATTCTAACGATGTTGATGAGATAGTTAATACAGTTAGATTGATAGCGCCAACATTTGGTGGAATAAACTTAGAAGATATTGGAGCGCCAAGATGTTTTGAAGTTGAAGAAAAACTTAAAAAATTAATCGACATTCCAGTATTCCATGATGACCAACATGGAACTGCAATAGTTGTTCTTGCTGGTGTTATAAATGCACTTAAAGTAGTAGATAAGAAGCTTGAAGATATAAAGGTAGTAGTAAATGGAGCGGGGGCTGCAGGAACTGCAATAGCTAAGCTTTTATTATCATCAGGAGTAAAAAACTTAATTGCTTGCGATAAAGTAGGTATCTTATATAGAGGCATGGAAAAAATTGATGATGCTAAAGATGCTTTAGCGGAAATAACAAATCCAGATAATATAAAAGGAAGCCTTGCAGATGCTTTAATTGATACCGATGTATTTGTTGGAGTATCTGCTCCAGGAATATTGAAGCCTGAAATGGTTAGAGCAATGAATAAAGACGCAATAATTTTTGCAATGGCAAATCCAACACCGGAAATTATGCCAGATGAAGCAAAAGCAGCTGGAGCTAGAGTTATAGGAACAGGACGTTCAGATTTTCCAAATCAAGTGAACAATGTTCTAGCTTTCCCAGGTATTTTTAGAGGTGCCTTAGATGTTAGAGCAAAAGAAATAAATGAGGAAATGAAACTTGCTGCAGCATATGCCATAGCTGGATACATTAGAGATGAAGATTTAAATGAAAATAATGTAATTCCAAGTGCTTTAGATAAAAATGTTGCTACAAAGGTAGCAGAAGCAATTGCAAATGCTGCAAGAGAAAGTGGGGTCGCAAGAAAATAAGATAATTCAATTTGTACATGTTGCTAAAAGGTAAGAAATCAGAATTAATGCATTTGTGACATGTACAAATTATAAGTAAAACATAATTATAAATAATTGTATCCCACAAGATTATAAATTAGAGTTGTTTATATAAAAATTTACTATGACAAATATGTAAATGTTTAAAAATAAAAAAACAAGATTTTAGGAGGTATATATATGCAAATCCCAATTAAGAAAACACTCGATAAAATACCAGGTGGTATGATGCTTGTTCCACTTTTTTTAGGAGTACTAGTTAATACTTTTTGTCCGCAATTTCTTAAAATTGGTGGATATACAACAGCACTATTTAGTTCGACGGCATCATCAACAATTCTGGCTTGCTTTATGTTTTTAATTGGCTCACAAATTAATTTCAAATTAGCACCTAAAGCACTAAAAAAAGGTGCACTATTAATATCTGGAAAATTTATAGTGGGTGCTGGTATCGGTATAATTGTAGGAAAAGTTTTTGGACCAGCTGGGGTACTAGGTTTATCACCACTAGCGATTCTTTCAGCACTAACAAATTGCAACGGTGGATTATATGCATCTCTAGCTTCACAATATGGCGATGAAACAGATGTAGGTGCTTATGCTCTATTATCTTTAAAAGATGGTCCATTTTTCACTTTGGTTGCATTAGGTGCATCAGGGCTTGCTCAAATTCCATTTATGTCACTTGTTGCAGTGTTAATTCCAATAGGAATAGGAATGATTTTAGGAAACGCCGACCCTGATATGAGAAAGTTTCTTGGAAGCAGTAAGTTGTTATTAATTCCATTCTTCTCATTCCCATTAGGTGCAGGAATGAATCTTGATACAATTGCAAAAGCTGGAGGTCCTGGTATATTATTAGGAGTGATAGCTGCCTTTACTGGAATAGGGGCATATATACTTTTAAAATTATTTAGAGAAGAACCTATAATTGGACTTGCAACAGGATCAACAGCGGGAAATGCAGTAGCCACACCAGCAGCTGTTGCAGCGGCAGATCCAACATTGGCTGCAATAGCAACAATAGCAACAGCACAAGTTGCAGCGGCATGCGTAGTATCTGCTATTGTTTGTCCATTCATTGTTTCTTATGTGTTTAAAATGCTCAGAGCAAATAAAGAAAAGAAATTGAGCAGAGAAGCAGTAGTACAATAATAAAATAATTATTAGTATTGGGTTAAGAGCTATAGTATGAATTAATAAAATTAATTTTAATATTGAAAAATACTTGCTAAAGCTGATACCTACAGAGTATAATTTAAAAACAGGTTTTGTATCTGTGTTTATAATAATAACAATAGATGCAAATACTATAATTAAATATAACGTAGGGGAGGAAAATGTGTGAGTCATAAATTATTAATTATAAATCCAGGTTCCACATCAACTAAAATAGCAGTATATGAAGGTGAAAAGGAAATTTTTGAGGAAACACTTAGACATTCATCAGAAGAGATAGGAAAGTTTAAGTACGTAGTTGATCAACAAAGCTTTAGAACAGATGTTATATTAAAAATACTAGAAGACAATAAAATAAATATAACTGAAATGGATGCAATAGTTGGAAGAGGTGGACTTTTAAAGCCTATAGTTAGTGGTACCTACAGTGTAAACGATAATATGTTAAAAGATTTAAAAGAAAATGTTCAAGGAGAGCATGCATCTAATCTTGGTGCTATAATTGCCAATGAAATTGCGAGGTCTATTAATAAACCTGCTTTTATAGTAGATCCAGTAGTTGTAGATGAAATGGAAGATATAGCAAGACTTTCAGGAGTGCCAGAACTTCCAAGAAAAAGTATATTTCATGCATTAAATCAAAAGGCAGTGGCTAAGAGGTATGCGCAAGAAAATATGAAGAACTATGAAGATATAAATGTTATAGTTGCTCATATGGGAGGCGGTGTTTCGGTAGGCGCACATAAAAATGGAAGAATAATTGATGTAAATAATGCTCTTGATGGAGAAGGCGCATTTTCACCAGAAAGAAGTGGTGGTATACCATCTGGTGATTTAGCTAGAATGTGTTTTAGCGGGGAATATACTTTAGAAGAAATATTGAAGAAGATAACTGGAAAAGGAGGTTTTGTAGCATATCTTGATACAAACGATGGGAGAATAGTTAGACAGCTTGCATCAGAAGGAGATATGAAAGCAAAGTTAGTTTATGAAGCTATGGGATATCAAGTAGCAAAAGATATAGGTGCAGCAGCTGCGGTTTTATGTGGAAAAGTAGATGCGATAATTTTAACTGGAGGCATTGCCTACGAAAAAATGATGGTAGACATCATAAAAGAAAAAGTGGAATTTATTGCTCCAATAACTGTTTATCCAGGTGAAGATGAAATGCTTGCTTTAGCTCAAGGTGCACTAAGAGTTTTAAACGGGCAAGAAGAAGTTAAAGAATATAAATAGACTTCTATATATACTAAAGATTAGAAAGTAGTTGAAAAGATAACATTTAGTATTACTATAATTATTGAGTATTAGTTTATTAGCTTTAATAAACTATGAATTAAGAGCGGATTCCTAGGGATACGCTCTTAACTTTTTGTGGGAAATTGCTTTGACAAACAGTAAGTAAACGTATTACTAAAGAAGTTGTACTATTTGGTAATAAGGAATTATTTATATATAATGTAAGTAAACTAAAATTTAGAATTAGATAGAGGGGATAAAATGAAGCTAAAAGGAAAAATAATATCTCTTGTAATAGCTATCCTTGTAATTTCAATTGGAAGTATAACAATACTTTCTTTTATCGAAATGAAAAAGTTATTAAGAGATCAAATAGATAAAAATATGTTGAATATAGCGGATTCATTTGCATCAACCTATGAAGTTAAAGAATATTTGAAAGGAAATAAGGCAATTCCGATTGATCTGTTAAATAGTGAGATAGAGAAGGCCCGTATAAAGACAAATGTAGAGTTTATAGTAATTATGGATATGAATGGTATAAGATATTCTCACCCAGATAAAAGTAAAATAGGCGAAAGATTTGCTGGTGGAGATGAAGATAGGGTATTAAGCACAGGAGAGCAATATATATCAACAGGAAGCGGTACACTTGGTATTTCTGTAAGAGCATTTGCACCTATTTATGATGATAGTAATAAGCAGATAGGTGCAGTTGCTGTTGGTATGTTGTATAATAAATTTGATAACGAAGTCTATACGAAAATGTATAAATTTATTCCTATAATATTAATGGGATTAATATTGGGTATATCGGGAGCTATAGCTCTTTCTTATAATATAAAGAAGTCAATATTTGGACTTGAACCAGAAGAAATAGCCTTGGCTTTAAAGCAAAAAGAAACTGTAATTGAAAATATAAAGGAAGGTATAATAGCTTTAGATAATAATGGATGCATAACGCTATTTAACGGGCAAGCTAGTAAAATTTTACATTTGGAAGAAAATGATATAGGGAAGCCGATTACTGATTTTACTTACGAAAGTATGGCTCTAAAAGTTTTAAACAGCGGGAAATCTATGACTAATATTGAGATAAAAGTACGCCCTGGAGTAAACGTTATGTGTAAATACAGTATTATAAGAGGATTTAAAAAACAAATTCTTGGATTAGTTGTAACATTTGAAGATTTAAGTGAAGTTAGAAAAATGGCTGAGGAGTTAACTGGTATAAAGAAAATGGCATGGTCACTTAGAGCACAAAATCATGAATTTATGAATAAACTTCACACAATCTCAGGACTTATACAACTAGAAGAATATGATGAAGTAATTAAGTTTGTTAATGTAATAGTGGAAAGTAAAAAGAATATAACCACTATAATATCTGATAAAATAAAAAATGTATCTTTAGCAGCGTTAATACTATCTAAATACAGTAAGTGTGAAGAAGCTAGAATCAATTTGATAATAGATGATAACTCAAGAGTAATTAAATTACCACAATATATGACATCAGAAGAGTTAGGATCTGTTGTAGGAAATCTAATAGAAAATTCTATTGATGCAGTTAAAAATGATGGATCTGGTGAAATATATATGAAAATCTTTGAGGAAGATGATCAAATGAAAATTATGGTGAAGGATAATGGCTGTGGGATACCAGAGAATATCAGAAATTCTATTTACAACATTGGAATCACAAGTAAAGAAGGGGAACGGGGATTTGGAATGTATATAGTGAAAAAGATCATTGATGAAGCTAAAGGAGCTATTAAATTTAAAGTTGATGATGGTACTGAATGGGATATATCTATACCTATGAGGAGGAGTTGAATATATGATTAAAACTATGATTGTTGAAGATGATCCGATGGTAAGACAAATTAATTCTAAGTTTTTGAAAAAAATAGAGGGATTTTCACTGGAAAAAGCGGTTGCAAACCTTTCTGAAGCAAAAGAATTTTTGATGCAGAAGCAGGTGGATTTAATTTTATTAGATATTTTTCTTCCTAATGAAAATGGCATAGATTTGCTAAAGTGGTTAAGGCAAAATGAAATATTATCTGATGTTATATTAATTACTGCTGATAAGAGTGTAGAAAGAGTAAAGGATGCTTTTAGATATGGTGTTGTAGACTATTTGATAAAACCCTTTACATTTGAAAGGTTTAACGAATCTCTAAATATTTTTAGAGAAAGATTAAATAGTTTTGAAAATAACCAGACCATGGAACAAAGCGATTTAGATAAGTTTATTTTAAGTAATAAAAATAAGAAAACAAACAGTAGTGAAACAAAACCAAATCTAGAAAAGGGTTTGAATAAGTATACTTATAATTCAATTGCTAATGAGCTTAATAATACTAAAGAAGGGTATTTTACTACTGAGGACTTATCAGAAAAGTTAGGCATTGCAAAAGTTACTGTAAGGAAATACCTTGACTATATGAGCAAACAAGGTGAACTAGAGAAAATCATAGAGTATGGAAAGATTGGAAGGCCATTGTATAAATATAAAATAAAAGGTCTATAATGTTACGGTTTATGAATTCACGGATACTCTAAAAATTAGTAATAGAGTATCCTTTCTATATTAAATTTAAAAAAGTTTTCTACTAGCTGCATTTATTTCAGAAATTGTTTCGTTTTTCCCATCATGTATGCAACTTTGATCATTGATTTTTCATCCTTAGTCAGTTCTCTATTATACATTTTTTCAAATTGTTTTAATAAAGCTACAGTATCAACTACTTCTTTGGGCTCTGTAGTTCTTTTTGATGGCGAAGGAACGTAAGTTTCAGGTTTCATGTATTTGTTATAAATGCGCTTAAAAATTTCAGAAGTATAGTA
Organism: Candidatus Clostridium helianthi; assembly: GCF_045310795.1. NCBI lineage: Bacteria > Bacillati > Bacillota > Clostridia > Eubacteriales > Clostridiaceae > Clostridium > Candidatus Clostridium helianthi. The sequence goes on along the minus strand of NZ_JBJIAB010000031.1, from coordinate 53,032 downwards.
AGCATCATTAAGTGCATCATGAAATTCACCATAAATTGGTATGTTTAAAATTTCAACAGCATTCCTCAAACCAATTCTAGAATTTTTAGGTGCTTTAAGGTATTTTGAAGCATACTTCTGAATGTCAATATATTTTGAAATATATGAAGTAGATAGATTATAAAATCCCAAGTTTCTATAGAGTTCCTTAATATCGCCAACGCCCCATACACACAGTAGTATGTCATCATTTCCAATGAACTCCAAAAAGGCTTCATGGACATTAATAAAATTCTTGCAAGAAGAAACTTTATCGTAGGTTATTTTAGTTAAATTCTCAACATATGGATGAATGGTTTTATATAGAGTTGGTTTGACTAAGGAATTGAATGTAGATACTTCTTGAAAATTTTTATCTAGTTTTATAGCGCCAATTTGAATTATTTCAAAAGGAATAATTGGTGTGTTAGTATCGTTATTAGATTCTGAAAGTTTAATAACATCCGAATTTTCAGAGGCACTACTTTTTTGATTAAATTCTAAATCATATATTACATAATACATACTTTCACCTGCTTTTTGGTTAAGAATAAGAATACTATTTATATTATAGCCAATGAAGATGTGAATAATATAAACATAATAAAAAAGATTCAAAAATTTTTGAATCTTTTTAATATATTTATAATAATAATTTATATTTATCAAAGAATTTTATCTATTATTCCATAAGATAAAGCCTCTTTAGCAGACATAAAATAATCTCGTTCCATGTCTCTTTCGATTTCCTCTATTGGCTTTTTGGTTTTTTCACTATATATTTTATTTAGTTTATTTTTTGTTTTTAGCAGCCATTCAGTATGAATCCTAATATCTGTAGCTTGACCTTGAAAACCTCCATGTACAGATGGCTGATGGATTAGAATCTCACTATTTGGAAGAGCACATCGTTTTCCAGGTGCGCCTGCTGCAAGTAAAAACGAGCCCATACTTGCAGCTAATCCTAAACATATTGTTGATACGTCAGGCTTTATATATTGCATTGTATCATATATTGCCATTCCGGCTGTAATAGAACCACCGGGGCTATTTATATAAAAGTGAATATCAGCATCTGGATTTTCTGATTCAAGAAATAGTAATTGTGAAGTAATTATACTTGCGGTAGAATCGCTGACTTGATCGCTTAGCATAATTATTCTTTCCTTTAGCAATCTAGAATAGATATCATAGGAACGTTCGCCTCGACTTGTTTGTTCAATAACCATTGGTACATAGCTCATAAGATTCACTCCTTAAAAAATATTTTTGATGAATTCTAAGCAACCATAGAAAGGTAAGTTGTAGAATTCTTTCTTGAATGTATTGTTGTTAAATTTATTTTGTTTTTCCTAAATTCCTTAGGGGGGATTCCATAAAGCTTTTTAAAAGCCCTGGTAAATGACTCTTGATTACTAAATTGATATTTTAGCGCTATATCTATAATCTTATTTTCTGTAGTCAATAGTTCATTTGCAGCTTCCTCTAATCTTTTCTTACGGATATATTCAGCAACAGGTTCTCCAACAACTGAATGAAAAACCCTATGAAAGTGGTATTTGGATAAAAAGGCTTTGTCTGCAAGTTCCTTTAGCTGTATTTTCTTATTTAGGTTATTTTCTATATATTCAATGGACTTTTTTATACAAGCATCATAATTCATGTAAGGCACTCACCTCATTTAATCTTTTTCTATATTATATAGCAACATTTTATTTAAATCCTGTCTTTTTTTGCTCATTAAATATTTAAGCAACGATCAGAGTTAAGATTTTATGTTTATTTTTAAATGATAGTTTTCAGTTGTTATGAAAAATTTAAATAATTAATAAACTAGATATAGTAATAATAAAAGAAGATAAAAAGTAATTATAACTATAGAAATGAATAATATGGAGAAATTTATGGGAAAGTCAAAGAAAAACAATAGAATTGAAGAGGATAATATTATACAAATAAACAAGAAAAAATGTATTGGATGTACTGCATGTGCTTTTACGTGTGCTCAAGAAACTAAGATGGCGATATTAAAGGAAGTAGATTCGGGAAGGAAAACCGTGGATACTAAAAGTGGAGGATTTGGGGCTTCTGGATGTCTATATTGTGGACAATGTACACTTGTCTGCCCAACAGAAGCGATTGATGTAAGAAATGACGTAGATTTAGTTAAAGAAGCCTTAAGCAGTGGGAAATATTTAATTTTAACGGCCTCTCCAGCAGTCAAAGCAACACTAGGAGAAGAATTTAATCTTCCAATAGGTACTTACGTTGGAGGGAAAATAGCTCCATCTGCAAAGAAATTAGGTTTTCAAAAAGTATTTAATACTGAATTTGGGAATGATATGACAGTTGTAGAGGAAAGTAGTGAATTCATTAAAAGAATTGCTAATAAAGAAAAACTTCCTATGTTTACGTCTTTCTGTCCTTCTTTCATACGTTACGCTGAAATATATCATCCAGAAATATTGGATAATATATCTACAGCAAAATCTCCTCAGCAGATGATGGGAGCAGGAATAAAAACATATTTTGCAGATGTTTATAATATTTTGCCTACCAATATAGTTGTTGTATCTGTACAACCATGTAGTGCTAAAAAATATGAGGCTGATAAAGAGGATATGGGGAGAGATGGTTACAAAGATATTGATATTGTCCTAACTGTAAAAGAATATGCAAATCTCTTAAAAGAGAAAGGCATAGATATAACTGCTATACCAGACGAAAAACCAGATGATTTTATGGGGGAATATACTGGAGCAGCAGCTCTTTTTGGTATGAGTCAAGGAGCAATGCAAGCAATTTTTAGAACAGTAATGAGTTATTTAAAGAACGATATGTCTGAGGCTGAAAATATAATATTAAAACCAGTAGAAGGATATGAGGAAATAGAGGAAGCATCGGTTATTTTAGGGAATAAAAATTGTAAAGTTGCAGTGGTAAATGGTCTAAAGGAAATCGAAAAATTTTTAATCAGTAACAAATGGAAGGAATATTATTTCATTGAAGTAGTGGCATGTAACGGAGGGTGCATAAATGGAGGAGGGACTCCTAGAATAGGTGCAAAGTCTCAAATTAATGAAAATCTATGTATATCGTGTGGTACTTGTATACAAAATTGCCCTGTCAATGCGATACAATATAATGTTAGAGGAAGGGCAGAGGTTAAAGAAGAAGAGTGTGTTGGCTGTAAATTATGTAATAACGTCTGCAGAGCTAAAGCTGTACAGGTAAAATGTTATAATAAATCCTCAAATGAGTTGTTAGGAAAAGATTATAAAATATTGAGAGCAGATATTCTAAGGAATATTGATAAAAAATCAATAAAAAGAGTGTCAGACGAAAATGAGAATCTTGAAAATATGTATAAGAGCTATATAGGGGACCCTAATAGTATAAAAGCAGAATCTTTGCTTCATACCAGTTATATTGATAGATCTAATGAATTTAGAAATAATAATACAAAAAAGAGACGAAGGCATTAGCTGGATAAAGGAGAATAAATGTCGAAAAATAAATAGGAAATATATTAAAATATATGGCGTTTATTGTTGAAATATGTTAATATGTAGTTATACAAAAGATATAAACCCTCTCCTATTTATACCCACGGATAAGATAGATTATTCTTAAAAGATTAGTCTATCTTATTTTTTTTTACTTTATAACTAAGTTTTTATTATAGAATACTTAATGATTCTTAAATGTGTTTTTTGCTAAAATTTAATTTCATAATATATATTTATATTTTTATAGTGTTTATCCAATTAATGATTATTATATTAGAGTTTACTAACGATGATATAAATAACATAAAGATAATATTATGGTAAAATAAATAGGTAAAGTTAGTGAAAAAAATATATTATAGTTTATGTTATAATTTATTAATTCATATCAGTAGTGATTTTGTTATTATATGCTTTTAGTAGGAGGAAATAACAATGAATAGTGAAGAAATCCAATATTGTATTAATGAGATATCTGAATTTTTAGCAGTTAGAGATATCAACACGTTAAATTCTAAGGAACTAGGAAAAAAATTTGGATTAAAAAAAGTTGATGTATTAGTCTTATTAGGTAATTCTATCCCTTATACAGTACAGTGTGCTGTGAATGCATGGAAGAATAATATATGTGATAAAATCTTAATTAGTGGGGGGATTGGACATTCTACCCAAATACTAAGAGATGAAATAAGGAGAAGTTCAGAGTTTAATTCGATTGAAGTAGATGGTAGGCCGGAAGCTGATATATTTTTTGATATAATGACTAAAATTTATGGTGTTAACTCAGATAAAATTATTATAGAAAATAAATCTACGAATTGTGGAGATAATGCTAAAAAGACAATAGAATTATTATGGAAATTAAATATAGAATATGAATCTTTAATTTTGATTCAAGATCCTACTATGCAGCTTAGAACTTTTGCTTCATTTTCTAAGTATACATATAATAATGTTAAGTTAATAAACTATGCTCCATTTATTCCTAAGATTGATATGAATTTAGAATTAAGTAATATTGGAATTAATGGAATTTGGGATTATAAAAGATATTTTGAACTTTTGATGGGAGAGATCCCAAGATTAAAAGATGACGAAAATGGGTATGGACCTAATGGAAAGGGATTTATAGTCCATGTTGATATACCAAGAGAAATAGAAGAAGTATACAATAGTCTAAAAACATTGATTAATAATGAAGATTTTTACCGTAGATGTTGATTTTAGCAATTAAAATATAATACATAATATATAGAAAGAGAGTTGTAAGTTTATGAATGATATTTTAAATGAGACCTTGCTGCTTTGCCCAGTTTGTAAGGAAAAATTAGTTAAGGATATTTCAAATAAAATGTACAGATGCAGTAACAAACATACATATGATATAGCAAAAGAAGGGTATGTAAATTTGCTAATAAGCAATCAGAAAAGAAGTAAGAATCCTGGTGATTCAAAGGAAATGGTTTTATCAAGAATAGATTTTTTATCCAGAGGATATTATAAACCACTGTCTGATAAGATAAATGAAATAATAGTTGATGGGATGTCAGATAAAACTAGCAAGAAATTGAATATTGTAGATCTAGGATGTGGCGAAGGATATTACTTAACAAACCTAAAAGATTATATGAATAAGAAAAATATTCAAGCTAATTATTATGGCTTAGATGTTTCTAAAGAAGCTGTAAAATATGCAAGTAAACTAAACAAAGATTGTGTTTGGGCGGTCGGAAACAATTTTAACATACCACTTGGGGATAAAACAGTGGATTGTATTATTTCAGTATTTAGTCCTATAGATATTGATGAGTGTAATAGAGTTTTAAAGGATGATGGAATATTTGTTAGAGTTTTACCTAGAACTAATCATTTAATACAACTTAGGAATATTATTTATTCTGAGGTTCATTTAAATGATAAAGTTTATAAAGCAAATGCAGAAGAAAATGATTATATAGAAGAAGCTAATGTAACTTTTGATATAACATTGAATAAAGAAGAATTATTGAGCTTATTAAAGATGACACCTCATTATTGGAAATCTACACCGGAGAATAAAGAGAAGCTAGAAGATTATGAATCCTTAGCTATAACTATAGATATGAGAATAGGTATATTTAAAAAGAAAATATAAATTAATAGAACTGAATTCAAATTTGATATAAGCCTATATAGGTAGAGTTTATTTTAGTATTTTTATAACTAATTTATTAAATTTATCCTTTTGTAGGTAAAGATATAGAAACTGTACAAAATAGGTATTATAATATATATTAATATGCATAATAATTTACTTATAATTCATAATTATTTGTTTTCTTATGATGCATATTATTGTGAATTATAAGTAAATTTGATCACGGAGGAAACATGCCAGAAACAGTACTACTTACATTTTTTTTAGCAAAAATTAGAGGATACAAAATATGTCCATTATTTAAATCATGGGCTATTTATCCCCTAATTATATTTGAAATATTCACGTTTGTTGGACAAGTTGCTGCTTTTTCGGGCAATTATGTGCTTATAAAAACCATGGGGAGATTAACGCCTATTTATTTAATTACATATTTGTTTTTAATATTAAAATATGAATTATACATAAGTTCGATAATTGGATCGTTTTTTATGATTTTAGGCGGCGCATTGAACGATATTGCAATAAAAGCTAATTGCGGATTTATGCCAGTTTACCAATCATTATCGCGCCTTACAGGACGTTCATTAGAGAATTTTCAAGGAATGAATGACATTCATATATTAGGAGATACACAAACTAAATTAAAGATATTAACTGACTTTATAGACTTAGGATACACTATTCTTAGCGTAGGTGATATATTTATAAGAGCATTTGTGTTTATAGTAATTTATAGTGCTTTAAAGAAAATTAATAATCAAGGGAGAAAAGAAAATGTTGAGATTAACAGTATTTGAATTTATATTTAGGTTAGTTCCAGAAGCATTTGTATTAATATTAGCAATGATAGCGTTATCTAATGTAAAACTTAATGCAAAAAGATATATAATTTCGAGTTTATTATTAGCAGTATGTGAATATGGAATACGACTTCTGCCTATAAATTATGGAGTGCCAACCATACTTGATATATTTGTAATGATTATTATTATGTGGAGTATAAATAAAGCAGATGTTATCTCAGCTATAAAATCATCATTAATAATAACTATAGTTTTATTTATTATTGAAGGCGTAAATATATTAGTATTAAATATTACTTTTAAGGACGAATTTGAAAAAATAATGTCAAATGTAATATTAAGAACAGTATATGGATTGCCCTCATTAATATGTTTTGCCACTATAACTTTGATTTATTATTTAAAAAGAAGGAATGTTTAGAGATGCTTAAAATTGAAAATACATGTGAAAAAATTTCTAACTATATTGCCAAAGAATTAAATTTTGATGATGATAAAAAGTCTGTAATAAATTATGGAATATTTGCATTTATTCAAATGGGAATCTGTATAGTCTTAGTTATAGCATTTGGATTAATTTTTAATGTGACTATTGAAGCGCTCATAGTATCATTTACTATAAGTATATTAAGAAAAAGTTCTGGTGGAGTTCATTCAAAATCTCCTGAACGATGTGCGATTATAGGTACAGCCTCAAGTGTTGGTATGGCATTAATATGTAAGTATATAAATGATGTTACTCTTAGCACTGTCATATTAAGTGGAGGTATTATATTTATCTGGTCATATTATATTGTATATAAGTTGGCACCTGTAGATAGCGTGGCAAAACCTATCAAAAGTATCGAAAGAAGAAATAAGTTTAAAAAAGTCTCTATCAAGATACTAAGTATATATTTGATTATTATAATAAGTAATATTTCATGTTATATGTATTTAGAAAACTTCAGATTATTGACTTATTCATTATGTATATATATGGGGATATTATGGCAAGTTTTCTCTTTAACTAAAAGTGGACATTTAATATTGGGGAAATTAGGATAAATCTGGAGCCTTTATTTTGTTAGATTGTAAGGAGGTGAGATTAATGAAAAATAGAATTTTAATGAGTATAGCAACATTAGCAACAATTATTGCTTCAATAATGGCAACTTCAGCATGTTGGTATGGTCACTATCAGCCACAGGAACCAAAGTGCTTAAGAGAAGAGTAATTTCACAATAAGACCAATATATATTGGTCTTATTGTGACTTATTATGAGGTATATGATATGAGAAGAGCAAAAAATAATAAACAAAAACAAATAAATGATATAGTATCTGTAGTGAAATTAGCTGTACTTTTGCTTATAGGGATAATTTTATGTGAAAATTTTATTAAAAGTGATAGTAGGATAATATGGGTTCCAGAAGTATATTATACGTTGATATGTTTATTTATACCGTTAATGGTATCTGTTTTGATTTATTTAATATGGATTTTTTCGACTAGAAATAGATTTAATAAAAGATATGTAGACATTATCAATAAAATCGAAATAGCAGTATTTATAATAGTGTTTTCGATAATTATATTTATATGTGGAGTAAATGAAAGTCAGTATAAATTTTTATACTTATTTATAATAATAACAACAACAATTCAATATGGAATGAAACAAGGTATTGTGGTTTCTTGTATTTCATCTCTAATTATTTTAGCTATGGATATATTTATGGAACCTAATATAATAGTAAATACATATTTTGAAAATGATTTGATCCTGGCAGGAGTATTTATTTTAACTGCATGGCCTTTGGGATTCTATGTAAAGATAGAAGCAGAACACATTAAAAAGTTAGAAGAGTTAATAAATATTGATGGACTTACTGAACTTTATAACCATAGATATTTATGTGACTCGTTAGCAGAGAAAGTTAAGAATGGAGATAGGAATAGCAAACCTGTATCCATGATTTTTATAGATATAGACTATTTTAAGCAATATAACGATACTCATGGCCATCAAAAAGGTGATTACGTCCTTAGAAAAATTGGTGAAATTATTAGAGGTAATGTAGGGAAAGAAGATATTGCAGCAAGATATGGGGGCGAAGAATTTGCGATAATACTGCCCGATACAAATGAGGAAGAAGCAATGCAGATGGCAGAAAATTTAAGAAAAAAAATAGAGTGTACACATTTTGAGGGGGAAGAAAGTCAGCCTAAAGGGAAAGTTACAGTTTCCATGGGTGTATCAGTGTATCCAAATAAAGCGAGAAATGATATAGAATTAATAAAAAGTGCAGATGATGCGTTATATAGAGCAAAATTTTTCAATAAGAATAGGGTTGAGGCGTATACCTCAATTCTAGATGAAATCAAAAAAAATATAGATGAAAAAGATATTGAACTTGTCACTTCGATAAAAACCTTGATTAGTGTTATTAATGCTAAAGATAGATATACTTATGGTCATGTAGAAAGAGTTGTAGTGTATAGTAGAATGATTGCTGATAAACTCAAATTAAGCAAAAGAGAAAAAGAAATTTTAATTTATGGTGCCTACATGCATGATATTGGCAAGATTAACATTAATAAAGAAGTGTTAATGAAAAAAATGAGACTAACAGATGAAGAATGGGAATTATTAAAGCAACATCCTGCTAATGGAGTTGAAATAATAAAGTCTGTAGAATCACTTAAAGATATCATACCTTTAATTATAAGTCATCATGAAAGGTATGACGGAAACGGATATCCTAATAAATTAAAGGGCAAGGAAATACCTTACTTAGCAAGAATTCTGACAGTTGTGGATAGCTTTGATGCGATGACATCAAATAGACCATATAATACTAGAAAAACTTATGAGGAAGCAGCAGAGGAACTTGAAAAATGCAGCGGGACACAATTTGATCCTGAAATTTCGGCGGCTTTCATTGAAATAGTGAGAAAGAATGAGGGAGAGGCTTTTATAGAAGGCGTAAGCGATATATGATAAATACACGTATAAATAAATCATAAATATCTATTTTAATCAAATTGCATGTTAATATTAGTTTTAGAAACTTAATAGTAGTAATTCACCTATTTGTTGTAAAAGAATAAGCTGTTTTTAGAAAGAAAGTTTATTAATGGAGGCAATTTGCATGGGTTACTATATTAAAGTAGAACCAGATGTTAAAGTTTATGTAGAAGATCTTAATGAAGAAGGAAGAAATACAATTGTATTTTTACATGGTTGGCCAGGAAGTCATAAATTATTTGAATACCAGTTTAATATCCTTCCTAAAATGGGATACAGGTGTATTGGGATAGACCAAAGAGGCTTTGGTGAATCAGATAAACCATATAGGGGGTATGACTACGATAGATTAGCGGATGATGTTAGAAGAGTTGTGGAAGTACTTAATTTAAAAAGCTTTACATTACTGGGTCATTCTACAGGTGGAGCAATTGCTATTAGATATATGTCAAGATATGATAATGACAAAGTTTCTAAGTTGGTTCTTTGTGCAGCGGCAGCACCAAGTCTTATTCAAAGATCTTATTTTCCTCATGGGTTACAGAAACAAGCTGTTATTGATATAATTAAAGGAACATATAATGATCGACCTAAAATGCTTAAAGATTTTGGAGATATTTTTTTCTATAAGCATATTACAGAGAGTTTTTTAAATTGGTTCTTTCAGCTTGGATTGCAGGCAGCAGGTTGGGCTACAGCAGAAGTTGCTAATACTTGGTTAGGTGAAGAAAGTTTGTTTTCTGATCTTGAAAAAATTAATGTTCCGACATTGATTCTTCATGGTGTTCATGATCAAGTTTGTTTATTTGCTTTGGCTGAAGCTCAAAAGCAAATCATTAAGAATTCTAGAATTATACCATTTGCTGATAGTGGACATGGATTATTCTACGATGAAAAAGAAAAATTTAATGAAGAGTTAACAAAATTCATTGAACAGTAATATTCATGAAAAGTAAGTGAATGTCATTAAGTGAAATTTTGATTTTAAGTTAAAGATGGTAATGTGATATAGAAATTATACTTTTTTATAAGGTTACAAATTCTAAAGAATATATATTGTTTAGAATAGTACCTTATATTTTCTTTTAAGATGATTAATATAACATAAGTAAACTTGACTAATTCTTATTTTATTGGTAAGTTAAATAAATGGTTACTAAATTAATTTGTATATATAGTAAAAGCAGAAATATTAATTATAATCTAGGAAGGATGATATGCTTTGGAAGAAAGTACTAAAATAGAAGAAAAAGATAAGAAGAAAAGTAATTTTATTAAAGATTGGATAGTACCAATATTTTGTGCTTTAGTAATAGCGTTTTTACTAAGACAGTTTGTATTTTTTAATGTATATGTGCCAACAGGATCAATGATTCCAACTATAAATTTAAATGATAAAATTTTAGTAACAAGAATACATAACTTTGATAATCTAAAAAGAGGAAACGTAATTGTATTTTATTCAGATGAACTTAAAGAAACTTTAGTAAAGAGATTAATAGGTTTGCCAGGAGATAAGATAGATATAAAAAATGGGATAGTATTTGTAAATGGAGAAAAGTTGGAAGAAGACTATGTAAAAAATAAGGATGATTATAATGGATCATTTGAAGTACCACAAGGAAAGTATTTTTTCTTAGGAGATAATAGACCTGTATCATTAGATGCAAGGTATTGGAAAGATCATTATATAGATAGCTCTAAAATAGAAGGAAAGGCTCAGTTTATATTTTATCCTTTTAAAGATTTTGGAATGTTAAAATAATGTAAGAAAACCACTCGAGAGAGTGGTTTTAACTTATGGTTATAAAATTAGCGGCTATTTCTCCAGTACCGATTATTGATACTATATCACCTTTAACCATAGGACCTAAGTTAATCGTTTCATTGATTGTATCGAATCTCTTAAAAAATTTTATATCTCCATCAGGATCTATAATAATTAAACTTGTAATGTTATTAGGAGTTATAAGTTTTGCAGTATAATTTTCTTTGCTGCTTTCGGAAATTTTATATATACCTTGCTTGTAAGTGTTTGCTATTGGAATCGTTGCATTAGCATTGCTTATAGTAAAGATAAAAAATATTAAGAGAGTTACTAAGAAGTTTTTTATTTTCATTATTTATACCTCGCTTTAATGCAGTTATAATTTTTTAAACGCAGCCAATAAAATACTGGCTGCGTCTTTAATTAAGTTAATTAGAGGAATAGAGATTAATGCATTAAATATATTCTGCAAAATCGTCATCTATTATACTTAAATATTAAATTTATAAAAATATAATAAAAACAATAGAATATTTTGTCGGATTATGTTAATATATAAGTGTACAAAAGAGTATGTCTCAAATTATATAAAACCTTAATAATCTCATAATCTCTTATAAATATAGATGCGGCTAAGTTAGGCCGCATCTTTTTTGTGCATTATTAATAATACTAATGTCATGGTATAGTTTGTAAGAAATTTTAATTTAACATTCACTAAAAATTATTTATATTATATTGTCATAAGAAAAGTGGATTTTAAGGTCGGTATTTCATAATATGTGTTATAAAATAATATTGAAGGAAGTATATAATGTTAAAAGCAATTTTAAAGCCAATGGAGAAAATTCTTACTAGCAGATTTAATAAATCTGGATTGAAGGAGGAATTAACAAAGCATCCAGATTACATTTCAAAAGCACGAGAAATTTGGGATATGATTGATGAGGATTTTGGAATTTCAAGTACGATTGAAAATGTGTTGAAATTAAAAATAGACAAGTTTGATAATACGTTAATATCTAAGTTTCCAGAATTAAAAAAAGAGGACATTGAGGAATTAAAACAAAATATACTTGAGAATTTAAATCTAGGCAAAGATTTTACATTTGGTAATGCAAAAGTAATTAAGGAATTGAATGATATTAATTCTAAGTTACAAGAAGAAAATGAGAAACTAAAAAGTGAATTAAGGAAATTTGAATCACTACTTACTTCAAGTAGTAATTCGAATTTAAATGAAGCAGAAACAGCTGCTAATAAAGATGAAAAATAATAAATTTGTAACTTAATTAAGAGTAGCCATTTGGCTACTCTTAATATCATATGAATGAGTGTATTAATAATTTTAAATTCACTCATTCTTTATATTCGCTGTAAGGCATTTCTACTACAAAGCCGGTTTCGTTGAACTTATAGTTTGTATTACTAAGAGGTGGCCTATTATAAATTAAATTCATTCCAACTGTATAAAGAGCTTCTGCCATCGCAGATGGATCTTGGATAACAGTACCGAGCATAGAACCTTTTTTAATTAATTCTCTAGCCTCTGGTATTGCATCAGCTCCAACAACTGGTATTGATTTGTTACCTATATTATAACCATATTTTTGCAAGGCGTTAATAGCTCCTATAGCTAAAGTATCATTATTTGCAATTATAGCTTCAATTTTATCACCATACTTTAGAAACGTTGATTCCATAATCATTTGAGCGGCTTCTTTAGTTCCCTCTGAAGATATTCTGGAAAGTTTCTCCGTTTTTATTCCGGCGTCATTAATTGTTGATATAGAATACCTTGTTCTTGCGGTAGTTAGTGTGTTATTGTTTTTATCTGTTAGCATAATATATTGAAGAATATTATCTTTATTTTTATCCATAGCTGCTTTATTAGTGTTCCATGTATTAACAATTAAATTTCCTTGTAAAATTCCAGATTGTTCAGCTGATGTTGCTATTACAAGAGCCTTAGGATAAGATTTTATTGAAGTTGTTACAAATGGAACTATATTAAATAGAATTACAGGAATATTTTTGGATTTTACCTTGTTAATAAATGAATCTATATTATTTGCATCTAAATTAACTAAGTTTGCTAATAAAAGGTCAAAATCTGTTGAAAGTGTTGAATCTATAAGTTCATTTTGTATATCTGTATTGTTCTTCCCATCAAGAAATATAAATTCTACATTGTTAGCGTTTTCCTTTTGAATACTTTCTAAGCTATCTTTAATCAAAGAGATATATGCGTCATTAAAAGAAGAGAGAAGTACTACTATTCTTTTTGTTTTTTCTGATTTAATTTGTGCGTTTGCATATATATTATTTTTTACTATATTTAATGATGCGACGATAAATAATGTTAATATAGTAGTGAAAATTATTATTTTTTTTAATACCTTCATTTGAAGCCTCCAGGTTCTTAATATAATTAATAGTTTTAGGTTGTCTTTTAGTAAAAAAAATATACTCTATTTTGTTAATGTAATTTATTAGATAGGATATGTAAGAATTGCATGTGATAATGGTATATAATTTTTATTTAATAAGATGATCTTTATTTTCTATAAAATATAAAAAAATTTCTGTAGGATCTAGGTTTAATTCTTTTGATAATTTTAAAATAAAATTAATATTAGGATTGCAAGTGGAAGGATGTTTTTCTAACTTAGATAAATAACTTTTGCTAATTCCTAATTTTTTTGCCAATTTCGACTGAGTTAAATTTAATTCCCTTCTTTTTCTCTTTAACATACTTATCACCTCATTATATAGCTTTCGAAAAAAGTCGAAAGTTTCCTGGTAGTAAACAATATTTGTTATATAATGTAATTACTAATGGTATTAAATACAATATATAGCTAAAAAGTATTTTATTGGAGGTAGGGTATGGATAAAAAGAAAGAAATTGAAGAATTAAGGGATGAATTAAATAAAATAATTAGTGAAAGGCTGGACTATAATAAAATTTTAAAGTTGAGTCAGAAGTTGGATATCTATATAGTTGAAGCTATGAAAACAGATGTTGAAAGTATAGATAAGGAGTAGATAAAAATGAACTTAAATGGACACACTTGATAAAAAGTCATTCCTCATAGGTGTATACAGATTTTGTTTTAGTAAGAAAAATAGTAGGGTTTAATTAATTGGAGAATGGAGAATATAAAATAAAATGAATTATTAATTGTTTATACTCTAACTTATTAAACAATATATGTTATAATGTTAATTAGTATTTAAAATAGTATTATATAGTAGTATACATACAATAACTTGGGAGGGAAACTATCAATATATGATTATAATATTAAATGTTATTATTGTAATTTTGCTTGTATTTATGAATGGTTTTTTTGTAGCAACAGAATTTGCAATGGTAAAGGTAAGAAAGTCAAGGATAGAAACATTGGCAATGGAAGGGAACAGAAATGCAAAGCATACATTAAAAGTTGTTAAAGATTTGAACTCATATTTATCTGCATGTCAATTAGGAATAACGTTAGCATCATTAGGACTTGGTTGGGTTGGAGAGCCTGCATTTGCAGAGATGTTAAGACCTTTAATAAATCTATTTAATTTGCCTGAAATAACATTGCATTCAATTTCAGTGGTTTTAGGATTTTCAATTATAACTGGTCTTCATATTGTACTTGGCGAATTGGCGCCTAAATCATTGGCAATTATAAACACGGAAAATATAGCAATGTATACAGCTTTGCCGCTTATAGCTTTTTATAGATTGACTTATCCGATAATGTGGACTTTTAACCATAGTACTAATTTGGTTTTAAAGATATTTGGAATTTCACAAATTGATGAACAAGAAGCAGCTCATACGGATGAGGAAATAAAGCTTTTAGTCGAAGATAGCTATAAACATGGATTAATAGATCAAACAGAGTTAACTTTTGTAGATAACATATTTGACTTTTCAGAAAAAACAGTAAGAGATATTATGATACCGCGTACTGATATGGCATGTATTTTTATTGAAGATACTTTTGATGAAATTATAAATTATGCTTTAGAAGAACAACTGACTAGATATCCTGTATGTAGAGATAGTAAAGATAATGTAATTGGATTCATACATATTAAGGACTTATATAAACTTAAATTTGAAGGCAGTGATAACATAGAAGGAATTATTAGAGAAATTAAATTTGTTCCTGAATCATTATCAATTAGTGAATTGTTTAAAACTTTTAAAAAGGAAAAAGCTCAAATGGCAATAATTATAGATGAGTTTGGTGGTACAGCAGGGCTTGTGACTACCGAAGATATTTTAGAAGAAATTGTTGGTGAAATTCAAGATGAATTTGATGATGACGGAGAAGAGGAAATAAGAGAGACTGATAATGGTAGCTATGTAGTTGATGGTAAAGTTTTAATCGGAGATATCAACGAACTCTTAGATACTAATATTGAAGCTGAAAATATTGATACTATTGGTGGATGGATTTACTCTCAATTGAAGTCATATCCAAAACCTAAAGAAAAGATAAATTATGACAAGTATGAATTTATAATTTTAAAATGCGATAGAAAAAGAATAAATCAAGTATTAATCAAAAATTTAAGTGAATAATTTAAAACAGTGCTTTTAGATATTTCCATATATCTGAGTGCTGTTTTTTTATTCCTTAGGAATTTATATTCCATTAAAATCTGTGGATAGCTTAAAAAGGTCAGTTGAATAGTTTTGGTATTTTAAAAAGAATAAAAAAGAAATCTTATTCGCTTGCCAAACTTTTCTCACATGCGTTCCATAAGGCAGAAGTGCAGAAATATTAATAAACAGAGCTGCCTTTCATCTTGTTCTCAAGAATTAAAGCTATAAATTTATTTAAGGTTAAATTAAGCTTTTTAGAATTGTAAAAACATAAATAAGATGTATAATTATTGTGAATTGGCAAAATTATCAAAATGAGAGAAGAGGGATTTTAGATGGGGAAATTAAAAATAAAAGGAGTCGTAGCAAGTACATTAATATTTTCATTTTTACTGTGTCAGGGAACTTATGCAAAAGCAGCAGAATCAGCTGATATAAATAGCGCAATCGTGCCTAGTTCATTAAGAATTCAAGATGATTTTTATTCAGCAGTGAATAGAGAATGGTTAAATACAGCTAAAATTGATATTGGTAAAACATCTAATTCAACATTTATGGAAACTAACAAGGTGTTAACAGAACAAAAAAAGCAAATAATAAATGATTTGTTAGCTAATGAAAAAAACTACGCAGAGAATAGTGATGAAAAGAAGATAATTAATTTATACAAAAATACTTTAAATATTGATGCAAGGAATAAGCAAGGAATTGAACCGATAAAAGAAATGTTGGAAGAATTGAGAAATATTAAAACAATAGATGATCTTTCGGCGTTGACACCTGAATCAAAAGTTGAAAGTCCTTTAATAGGATTTTCTTGTTCTGTAGATTTAAAAGATGCAACTAAAAATGCTCTTTATATAGAACCAACAGCTCTTAGTTTAGGAAATTCAGATGAATATGTAAAGCCAACAGAAAATAGTGCAAGAATTAAAAGCTTGGCAGAAAATTATTATAATACTGTTTTAATATTAAGCGGGTATACAAAAGAACAAGCTAAAAGTAAAGTGGACAACTTGTTTAAATTTGAAAGTACAATAGCATCATCAATAAAGGGGAAAGAAGAAACATCAAAAAATAATAATGCTATAGATGAAGAATATAATGTGTATACTCTAGATCAGCTTGATTCTTTGGCACCAAACCTAAGAATAAAGACAATTATGAAAAATTTTAAAGTAGATAATGCAAATAAAATAATTTTGACACAACCAAAATGGTTTCAGGCCTTAAATGATGTATACAAACAAGAAAACTTGCAAATGATAAAAGATTATATTGAAGTTATAAATATAACTAGAGCGTCACAGTATTTGGGAGAAAATTTTGAAAAGGCTGCAAATGATTTTACAAACGCACTTTTAGGATCACAAGGAGATATTTCTAGAGATGAAAAAGCTATTGGGATGGTTAATTTAGCATTAGGTGAGCCTTTTGGTAAAATTTATATTAAAAAATATTTTTCAGATAAAGTTAAAGAAAATGTTAAAGATATGACTAATGAAATGATAGAAACTTATAAAAAGAGAATAAATAATCTTGATTGGATGAGTGGTGCTACTAAGGAAAGAGCCATTGAAAAATTAGACAAACTCAATGTACAAATTGGATATCCAGATAAATGGGGAGATTATTCAAAGTTAGAAATAAGATCATATGAAAATGGTGGATCTCTTTGGGAAAATATTCAGAACTTAGGTAAGTTCGCTTATGAAAAGTCTATAAGCAAGCTAAATCAACCTGTTGATAAATCAAGATTTGCATGCACACCACAAACAATTAATGCCTTTTACAATCCATCAGCCAATACCATAACAGTTCCAGCTGGAATATTACAAGGTGAGTTTTATGATGTAAATTCTAGTAAGGAAAAAAACTTAGGTGCAATAGGAACAATTATAGGTCATGAAATAAGTCATGCATTTGATAATACTGGAGCGAAATTTGATGCAGATGGAAATTTAAATAATTGGTGGAGTACAGACGATTATAAAAAGTTTGAAGAAAAGACTAATAAAGTTAGACAATTTTACAATACTGTCAAAGTAGATGATGGTAAAAATGTAAATGGAGATCTTACTGTGGGAGAAAATATAGCTGATATCGGTGGAGTGGCTTGTGCTTTAGATATTTTAAAGAAAATGCCTGACCCAGATTACAAGGCCTTCTTTGAAAGTAATGCTACTATGTGGCGTGAAATTGGCACAAAAGAATATGAGGATTATAAGCTTCAATATGATGTGCATTCACCAAATAAAGTTAGAGACAATATAGTATTAGCACAATTTGATGAATTCTATAAAACATATGGAATTAAAGAGAATGATAAGATGTATGTTAAACCAGAAGATAGAATGAAAATTTGGTAGTAGATTAGAATTTATTTTGTGAAAGAGGTTAAAGGAACAAGGTGCATAAATTTATATATTAGAATCGTTTTATATTACAGCAATAAATTGCTAATAAAATTATGCATATTGTAATTGAGGTTTTACATTTTAGTATTACTAATTTAACATATATTTAATGAAAGATAAAGACACCGCTAATGGTGCCTTTATCTTTTATTGAATTATGATTTAGAAATTATTTTTGCAGATGATTTAAGAAAATCAGAATGCAATCGTTTTATATGACTTAAAAAGTATATATATGCAGTATCAAATATAAAACAGAAAATTCCTAAAGTAATGATTAATCCGCTATGCAAAATAATGCTAGATGAGATTGTAGCTGCTAAGGTACCAATACATTTATTAATAGCTATAGTTAAACTTTGCCCCTTTATATCGGGTCTACCGACAAGCATTATTATGAATGATATAGACATTATGAGGTTTTGAATAAAAGCGGAATAGAATTTAGCTAAATCACCAAATTCTATGATAAAGAAATATTGGATAACAAAAGACATTATAAATATAATCAAAGTCCATGGCCAGAAGTATTCTTTATTTGTATGTTTTGGGAAATAGCGCTTCCCATATAATAGGTAAGTTAAGACGACTAAAATGTCTAAGCATAGCCAAATTAAAGTGATATAAGTTGTAATATTTAATATATTACCTTTTAAATCAAAATAAGAATTGACACTTTCCCAAGTAAAATTAAGAGCTAACGCAATAAATGGAATTCCGCAAGATTTATATCTAAAACCTAAATGAATTAATTTTACATAAACAATCGACCAACAAAATCCACAAACTAATAACAAAAATAATACCATAAAATTGCTCCCTTATAATTTTTCAATTATAATTATAAAAGTTAATTATATTGTTAATATATGATATTCAGAAGCTAAGAAAACTAGACTCGTATTTATTAATTTAAATTAGTAAATACGAGTCTAGTTTTCTCTTTTTAGATCTTCTATTGGCTGATATACGTATAGTTCACAGTAATTATCTTTGGATCTTGAATTGTCTATATATTCAAACCTGAAGGTGGCAGCAAATTTATAGCCAGATTTAAAAATCCATTTTCTATATAACTGAACTAATAAACGGCCTAAATGTCTTCCATTAAGATCGTCAGGGCGAAAGAAACCAACAAAACGAAACACTACATATTTATGAGCCGGTATAGAAATACTAATCATTCCTTCAGGTATAGTATTTATATCAGAAACTTGGACACTTGGAATGTAATATATGAAATCATCACTACCCCAATCTGTAAAACCAAAGTATTCGTGTGGGTTTATCAAATTATTAATTTTATGCTTATGATTATAGAAGAAATCTCGGCCATATGAATTTGCGCTTTTATCACCAGATTTACTTAATATCTTATGCTTTATCCCAATCAAATTGAATTTTTGTTTAAAGACAAATTGAGGATTATATGTAATAGAATTACCTATGGATAAG
The DNA here is from genome assembly GCF_045310795.1 of Candidatus Clostridium helianthi. Lineage (NCBI taxonomy): Bacteria > Bacillati > Bacillota > Clostridia > Eubacteriales > Clostridiaceae > Clostridium > Candidatus Clostridium helianthi. The sequence continues at coordinate 33,299 of NZ_JBJIAB010000031.1, read as the reverse complement.
ATATCATTACAATTAATTTTTTCTTTAAGTATTAAACTCAAAGAAATTTTATCAGATCTGATTTTAAGAGGTGTATGTCCAAAACATTTTTTAAATGCTCTAATATAGGATTGTTCATAATCAAAACCGTACTCAAGAGCAATATCAATAATTCGCATAGTTGTATTAATTAATTCATTAAGGCTAGATGTTAATTTTCGACCTTGAACATATTCCATAATAGATTCGCCGGTTAAAGATTTAAAGATTCTGTGTAGATAATATTTTGATATCCCTGTATGTAGTGAGATATCAGCCAAAGAAATCTTATTATAGAGGTTATTTTCAATATAATCTACAGTTTCAATAATAGTTTCTTTTAAGTCTTTCATATTTTAAACACCTTTTCTAAAAAAATAGTTATTGAGATAAACGAAAGATAATGAGGTAATAATTTTATATAATATATTTGATGCTGAACAAAATTAAATATATTAATTTATTCATTTTGGAAATATATCGGACATTAAAAAAGCAATATCTGTTCATTTTAATTAACAATTTACATATAAAATCATATTGAAAGACGATATTAAATTGTTTAGATTTATTATATCGATTAAAAGTTATAAAGTAAATACTTTGTAAATTAGAAAGAATTATGCTGTATTGGTTACAGAAAGTAGGAGGTTAAGTATGAGTAGAAGAGTAGTTATTACAGGAATTGGAGCAGTTACATCACTTGGAATTGGAGCAGATGAACTTTGGAAGTCAATAAAGGCTGGAAAGTCTGGAATTAGTATGATTGAGGGAATAGATGTTTCTGATCTACCTACTAAAGTTGCATCTCAAGTAAAAGATTTTGATCCAAGTAGATTTGTCGATAAAAAAGAAGTTAAAAGAATGGATAGATTTGCACAATTTGCTCTGGCATCAGCTCAAATGGCCGTGGAAGATTCAGCGCTTAATTTGGAAAAAATAAATAAAGAACGCATGGGAGTAATAATTGGCAGCGGCATAGGAGGAATTGGAACCCTAGAAAGTCAGTATGATGAATTGAAAGAGAGAGGTCCTCGAAGAGTGAGTCCATTTTTGGTACCAATGATGATAGCTAATATGGCTTCAGGACTCGTTGCTATAAAATTTGGAGCTAAAGGTTATAATGAATGTACTGTTACAGCGTGTGCAACTTCAACAAATGCAGTTGGGAACGCATTCAAAGTAATTCAAAGAAATGATGCAGATATAATGATTGCTGGTGGAGCAGAAGCTTGTGTAACGAAACTAACTTTATCTGGTTTTTGTGCAATTAAAGCTATGACAACAAATCATGATCCGGCTACTGCATCTAGGCCGTTTGATTCAGAAAGAAATGGATTTGTACTTGGAGAAGGTTCAGGTGTGCTTATACTTGAAGAATATGAGCATGCTTTAAATAGAGGCGCTAATATAATTGCCGAAATAGTTGGATATGGATGTACTAATGATGCATTCCATATAACTGCTCCGGCTGAAGAAGGGGAGGGAGCTGCAAGATGTATGAAAATTGCGCTTGAAGATGCAAAGATTACACCTTCTGATATAGGATATATAAACGCTCATGGAACATCAACAAAAGCAAATGACAAAAATGAAACTATGGCTGTAAAATCTGTTTTTGGGAAACATGCGTATGAGCTTGCTATAAGCTCAACAAAATCAATGACGGGTCATCTTTTGGGGGCTTCGGGTGCTATAGAGGCGATTATAACAGCATGTGCGCTAAGAGAAGGATTCATCCCTCCAACAATAAATTACAAAAATCAAGATCCGGATTGTGATTTAAACTATGTACCTAATGAAGGAAAGAATTTCGAATTTACTTATGCTTTGAGTAATTCATTTGGTTTTGGGGGACACAATGCAACTTTGGTTTTAAAAGCATTTAATTAGTTTAAATGATATAACGAGTTAAGCTAGTTTATTTTATTCAAAGAAGCTCTAGAAACGACTTTTATATTAAAATTGTTGAAGGTTCCTTATTTTTGTGAGATTTTACAAATGTATAAGAAAATATGGATTATTTTGTTATAATATGATAATGTAGACATAAGCAAAACAATTCAAACATAATAATCTGAAAAACAAAATTAAAGATAGGTAGAGCGTGGCTCGGCCTATCTTTAATTCTTTAAGAAAATTAGATTTAAAACTAGAAATATTAGGATAGAGTTTTAAAGAACGAAACCATATATGCGATAGTCTGTAATGATATCATAGTATGGAGTTATACTGTTTTTTTTTTTTTTTTTTTTTTTTTTGAGTGGTATACTATGATTAAGCTAATTTTAGATATCTATATATTTAAACTTGGATGATTGGAAAATTTTCTGTGAGCGTAAATAGCAAATAAGCTTAAAAAAATCAACCCTAATAATCCTTCCCCATTAATAATTTTTACATTGCCAATAACAAATCCATAAGAAACATTATTATAAGAGTAGCCAAGTGTGGCTATGTTTATATTATTCCATAATATGTGCATTATACTTGGTAGAAGTACATTTGGTGACATTGTATAAAGATAAGTAAAGGAGTAGTTTAACGCAAAAATAGCTGCACATTGCAAAACTACATATGTAACGGCTTTAGGTAAGCCAAAATGCATATTTAGAATAAAGAATGCGGGAACATAGTATAATGACCAAATAATACCCATTATAAAATTAGTTCTTTTAATACTGTATCTTTTTAAGAGTCGAGGTAAAAGGTAACCTCTCCAACCATACTCTTCAAATAATCCTGCTATAAAAAGTGTTAACGAGATCAAAGTAATCTTTATAGCATCGAGAAATATGTACGATATATTTTCTGATAATACACCTTGTTTAGTTAAATATGCAGATGACCCGCATAGAAAGATCACAATTAATGGAAATGCAATAGCGAAAATTAAGCCCTTCAATGTGATTTTGTAAGTAAAGGGATTTAGTAATACTTTTAATGACCTTGATTCCATCAATATTGAAATTATAGCAGCGAAAGCTGGAATAACCATTATAATAGTTAAGGCTCCGATAAAACCTTTCGGTAAAAGTATTATACTTATAAAGTAAGTTAATAAAAAAGTGATTGATAGGAATATTTTTTCGTATTTCATTTTTAAGCTCCTTTTAAAAACATAATTGTTTTAGCACTTCGATATAATTATATTTTGTTTCATAGAATAAATAACTTTGATTAATTATTATATCATATAGTTTAGAATATTATGTGGCAATGTTGGAATATTATATGAAAAACATGAAATGATTGCAGTACAATCTATATTTTTTGACTTTTTGTTATAAGGGTTAAAAGTTTTTTTATAGACAATGTACTGATTATCATTGAAGATATATGATAAAAAGGGCATCTTTAACAATCAAATGGACAGTGCTACTATAAATATGGGACTATAAAAGGAGTTGTTCTAAAGAGGTACCCTATTAGTTTGTGTGAATTGGACATTATAAAAAGGAGAGAGAGTTATGAAGAAAAAAATGATAATAATAAATGGAACTATGGGGGTTGGAAAAAGTGCAACCTGTAGAGAATTAAATAAAAAGTTGAAAAATTCAGTGTGGCTTGATGGAGATTGGTGCTGGATGATAAATCCTTTCGTGGTTAACGATGAAAATAAGAAAATGGTGATAAATAATATAAATTATTTATTGAGAAACTTTCTTACTAATTCATCATTAGAATATATTATTTTTAATTGGGTTATACATATGGAAGATATTTTTGATGATATATTAGAACCACTAAATGATTTGAATTTTGAGGTTATCAAGATAACTTTAATTTGTGATGAAGATGCTCTAAAGAAGAGAATTTTAGGAGATGTAAAGTTAAAGTTACGGGATGAAGAGTGCGTAAGTAGAAGTGTTGAACGTCTTGATTTATATAAAGAAATGTCAACTAAAAAGATTGATACAAGCAACATTTCTGTATTGGAAACTGTAGATAAAATAATGAAAATTATTTAAAAATAAATCTTATTTATTTTTAATGACATGGAATATATTTAGAGAAAAAAATGTATACTGTGTAGATCCCCCATTAACTAATACTTAACTTTCTTATATTAATATTTTATAGGTGGATTATCCACCTGTATTTTTTTGTGAAACTATAAAATTTAAATATAGATAAATAATGTTAAAATTATTATAACAATTATGAATAAAATGTAAAAAATAAGGTTTTCAATTAGTAATATTTTTAATAATACTATTATATTTTTGAAAAAATATATAGGGGGGAGTCCTTTGCAGAGTCAGGGTTTAGAGCATATAAGGGCGGATGATGGAGTAAAAATAAGCAAAATAGAGAAAGTTACAGCTATTTTCTTTTCAAAGAGAATCTTTAAGGAAAATCGTGTTGAATAATGTCGAAAAGATGATAGTATTAAGGCATGGACTTCGTTGAAAGAGTAAACAAGTAAAGCAATTAATAAAGAAAATGTTTACTTTAAAAATTCAGAAGACAAATAAAAAAACAAAGGAGAAAAACTAATGAAGAAAGCTTTTTTAAGAAAGATAGTGACGGCTGTTATTGCTGCTACAACAATGACTAGTATTGCACCATTAGGAGTATCTGCAGCGACTACTAATTCAATGTTTAACAATTATTACAATGTATTCTCTAATGGAGGATTACAAACTGGTTGGGTTAATAACAATGGTCAATGGTCATACTTTGATAATAGTGGAGTAATGCAAACTGGTGTTATTAAAGTTAATGGTAAGACTTATTGCCTAAATCAGAATGGTATAATGGAGATTGGAAAGGTTTTAGTAAACAATAGAATATATACAACTTCTCAAAGTGGACAAATTATAGGGACTAAAGCTCCATCAAGTGATAAGGTATTCGATTCTGGAAATAACGTAGTACAAGATAATAATAAAACATCTACAGTAAAACCTTCAAATACGACAAGTACAACTTGCCCTACAACAGGAGGTACAACTGGAACTGTAACAACAACTAAACCTGCAACAGGAAGTACAACTGGTACTGTGACAACAAAACCTACAACAGGAAACACAAATAGTACTGGTACTACAACAACTGGAAATACAACAAATTCAGGAAGTACAGCTAATACTTCTACAAGTACAAGCTCGCTAGATGTTCAGGGGTTGCCTAAGTTACCTGCTAATTATTCTGTAACTGTACAAGCTGCTGCTGAACAAAAGATTCTTGAATTAATGAATGCAAAGAGAACAGAAGCTGGTTTAAAACCGTTAACATTAGATAATACTTTATTACAAGTGGCTAGGTATAAGAGTAATGATATGATCCAAAATAATTTCTTTGACCATACAAATCCAGATGGAACAAAGTGGACAAACTGGTTGCAAGCAGTAGGCTATAAATATACTACAACAGGTGAAAATATAGCATACAACACATATGACGCTGTTGAATTATTTACTCAATGGTGGAACTCACCAGGTCATAGAGCAAACATGATGAATTCTGCATATACTAAAGTTGGTGTAGGGGTTCTTTATGGAAATGGTAAATACATGGGAACACAAGAATTCTCAAACTAGTAAGCTATAATAATTACATGTGGCTTATCGAAATAAAGGACAATTATTTTTATGAAAGTCCTTTATTTCTAGTTTTTGATATTTGGTTTAATCATAAGCTTAATTTAATTATACATAATCAATAGAATTGAACTGAGGAGAGTATACTCTAAAAGGTAATGTCTAAAAGACTGTGCCGTTTAGGGTATACTTTTTTGTCTTATTAGTACATATGTATATAATTTTAGGTTATGCTTATTATAGAATGTAACTATAATACCCAATGAAAAGTGTAATATTTATAGTTAACATCGAAAGAATTTTAGCATAATATTTGAATAAATTTCCGCAATTAAATAGTTAATTTATTTGGGATTTTTAGCGAAATTTAAATATGCATTATATAGGAAGTATCATTGAGTTTTTATAATCATTAATTTTATTTATCGTATTAATGTTAATATTTATGCTTTAATAGTGAATTTGTATTTAGAATTGAAGTAAGCTAAATATTAAAATAAAATTAGAGTGTAGAAACTCGATTATAATATAGTTATTTAAAAAATTATTTTTTTATTGTAAATGTCAGGAGGAAGTTTTATGGCTTTTGGTAAAGATTTTTTATGGGGTGGTGCTGTTGCAGCTCACCAAGTTGAAGGTGGTTGGAATAAAGGAGGGAAAGGCCCGAGTGTCGCAGATGTAATGACCGCAGGAGCTCATGGAGTACCGAGAAGGATAACAGATGGAGTGGTTAATGGAGAAAATTATCCTAACCATGAAGCTATTGATTTTTATGGACATTATAAAGAAGATATTGCACTCTTTGCAGAAATGGGTTTTAAATGCTTTAGAACAAGTATTGCGTGGACGAGGATTTTCCCTAAAGGTGATGAATTTGAGCCTAATGAAGAAGGTTTGAAATTTTATGACAATATGTTTGATGAATTATTAAAGCATGGAATTCAGCCTGTTATTACATTAAGTCACTTTGAAATGCCTTATCATTTGGTCAAGAAATATGGAGGATGGAGTAATCGAAAAGTCATTGAATTTTTCGTACGCTATGCAACCACTGTAATGGAGCGTTATAAGAACAAAGTTAAGTACTGGATGACTTTTAATGAAATTAATAATCAGAAAAATACTGTAAATTCTATATTTGCATGGACTTGTTCAGGAATTCAGTTTAAAGAAGGCGAGAATAGAGAAGAGGTAATGTATCAAGCTGTTCATCATGAATTAATTGCTAGTGCATTAGTAGTTAAAAAGGGGCATGAAATAAATCCGGACTTTAAAATTGGATGTATGTGTTCATTTGTTCCCATATATCCTTTCTCCTGCAATCCAGATGATATGATGCTTCAAGTTGAATCAATGCATGATCGCTATTTTTTTGCTGATGTACATTGCAGAGGTCATTATCCTTCTTATGCATTAAAAGAATGGAGTAGAAAAGGGTATGATATCAAGATGGAACTAGAAGATGCTAAAATTTTAGCTGAGGGGACTGTAGATTATTTAGGGTTTAGTTATTATATGTCTGATGTAGTTAAATCAGGAGTTAATGAAGTTAATAAGGATTCGGTAAATGGAGGATCAAGTGCAAGTGTTAGGAATCCACATGTAAAAGCCTCAGATTGGGGATGGCAAATTGATCCTGTTGGTTTAAGATATTCTTTAAATTTATTATATGAAAGATATGAACTTCCATTATTTATAGTGGAAAATGGATTTGGTGCTATTGATGTTAAGGAGGCAGATGGTTCATGTAATGATAATTATAGAATAGATTATTTAAGGGAACATATAAAAGAAATGAAAAAAGCCATTGAATTAGATGGTGTTGATTTGCTTGGATACACTCCGTGGGGATGTATTGATTGTATTTCATTTACTACAGGAGAAATGAAGAAACGTTATGGATTTATATATGTGGATAAAGATAATGAAGGAAATGGAACGTTAGAGAGATCGAAGAAGAAATCATTTGATTGGTATAAGAAAGTAATTTCATCTAATGGCGAAGAAGTTTAAATAATGGACAGAGGTAGGAAGGATTAAGTTTAAAATACTGAGATCATATTAATGGTGCAATTAGAAGAACAACTGCAATTACTTAGATTAGTTAACAGAAGAAAAATATTTTTATGGTTTATATTAATAATCCATATATGATATCCTTTATAAATTTCCTATAGTAAGACATTTGCAAAAATATAAATGAATTAAGAAGATTTACTTTATTGGGAATTTAAACTTATTCTTAGAATGAAATATAACGAAAGAATAATGCAGAAAAATTCAAAATAATTTAAATTAAGAAAATTTAGGAGTAGAAATATACAAAATACTGTGGTAAAATATTACTTATTTTGTTGCATATGCTAATGATAATGGATAGCTTAGGAGGATACTATTATGGAAGATAGAAGGTACCTTGAGTGCATAGAAGAGATTTCTTATATATTATTAAAAAATCATAAGGTTTTTAAGGTGAGTCAACAGTTTGCAGAAATTACGGAATATACAACTGCTGACTTGCTTGAAAAAAGTATCGCAGAGATATTTAAAATTCTAAGAGTCGGCCCAAGCGTTGATATAAAAAACATCGCTGAAAAGGCCGACTATTTTTTATTTACTAAATCTCTTGAATTTAGATCAATTTCAATAGAAATAATTAAGGAAGAAGATAGTCAATTATTTATTATTAGAGAAAAACCAAATTCAAGACTTGAAGCTAAACATACATATTTATCGGAATTATGTAAATCAAACTTCGTGGGAGTAGCTGTTTATAGTGTTCCTGATATGATACTTATCAAGGCGAATCAGCAATATTTAGATTTCTTAGAACATCCGTTTAATCAATCATATTATAGTATAGGAAAAAATATAGATAAGATTATATTAGGATGGAGCGGAAGTAAAGTAGAAAAGTTTTGGAAGGAAGCTATACTTACAGGAAAAGCAGTTCAAGTAAAAGAATATGAACATATTGGATATGAAAGAGGAATTACATATTGGGATTCCATAATTATTCCAGTTACAGAAGGTGAAAGTATAAAATATGTGGTAAGTAATACATCTGAAGTTACAGAAAAGGTACTTAATAGAAAGAAAGTTGAAGAACAAATTGATGCCATTAACCTTCAAAACAAAGAAATGGAGGCTGTATTTGAAAGTATTCCAAATGGAGTATTCGTTAGATCAAAAGAAGGAGATATACTTCAGCAAAATGAGATATCGAGAAAATTGATTGAACACTCTAATGAGTCAAAGACTTCATATGGAAAAAATAGTGAAGTTAAATACTTTAATGAATCAGGAAAAGAAATTGATATTGAAGACATGCCATCGTTTCGCGCTTTAAAAGGTGAGAAAATTAAAAATCAACGTATTACAGTTGTAGATAATGGTAAAGAAAGTGTTTTAGATATGAGTTCTTCACCTATTTATGATAAAGAAAATACTGTGTTAATGTCAGTTACCGCCTTTGATGATATTACAGAACTTGTAAGTAATGAGAAAAAAATTAGAAATAATAGAGAGCAATTAAAAGCAATTATTGATAACATGTCTGATGGAGTTGTAGCTATAGGAAAATGCGGCAATCTGGTTATGCTTAATAAAGCAGCAGAGAAACATTTTAATGTTATAAAAATAATTGAAGGAAGAAATAAAAATGATAGTGAAATAAAATATTTTGATGTTAATATGAAGGAATTGAGGGAGGGGAGCCTTCCGTCAGATAGAATTTTAAGAGGAGAAATAATTACTGAGTATAGAATAATTATAAAGAGATATAGCGAAAATATATATATGTGTATAAGTGGTAGTCCTGTATATGATGATAGTGGTAATTTCTTATTTGGAATGATGTGTATGAAAGATGTAACGGAAAAAGTTAAGCAGGAAAGGATCATAAAATCTCAACATGATTCGGTTTTGCAGGCTGAATTTGAAAGGAATGAAACATTAGAAAAAACAATAGCTATGAAGGATGAATTTCTTTCCATAATATCGCATGAATTCAGGACACCACTAAATGTAATTAATTCAGCAGTACAGGCTATGGAGTATATTTGTTTTAATGAGTTATCAAATAATACTAAAAAATATTTGGGGATGATAAAACTTAATACATTTAGACAATTAAGGCTAGTAAACAATATTCTCGATATAACTAGTTCAAATTTGAAGAGTACTAAGATAAATAAAAAGAATATAGATATTGTTTTTTTTATAGATGCGATTGTTGAGTCTGTAAGATCATATGCTACTAAAAAAGAAATTGATTTGATATTAGAAACATCATATAAAGAATTTGAGGTGGCTATTGATAATGAAAAATTCGCAAGGATACTTTTAAATCTTCTCTCTAATGCTATTAAATTTACTTCTGATAATAAGAAAATAACTGTACGGTTTAATGCTTTAAAAGAAAATATATTTATAGAAGTAAGCGATGAAGGTATAGGTATTCCAAGTGATAAAATAGATACAATTTTTGAGCAGTTTGGGCAGGTAGATAGTTCTCTATCTCGTCAAGTGGAGGGAACAGGATTAGGATTATCATTAGTTAAGAAATTTGTTGAGGATCTAGGTGGGAGAATTTTTGTAAATAGTAAAGTTAGCAAAGGGAGCGCTTTTATAGTAATGCTACCAAATGAAAAGGTTACCGAAACATATGAGTACAGATCATCAAAAGAGTTTTTTTATAATCATATTTTAGAATCAACTAGGGTGGAATTTTCTGATATTTATCTATGACCATAAAAGAATTACAGTAAAACTAATGGAGGAGATTTTTATGTTTATGTATGCATTTTCTATTATAATTGTTGTTGTATCAAATATGATTTATCATATTTGCTCAAAATCAGTTCCGGAGAAGGCTAACCCTTTCTCTTCTTTATTCATCACTTATTTAACTGGAGTAATTGTAGCTGCTATAGCATTTAGATTTTATAAATCAGATAAAGGATTTTTTGAATCCTTTGATGATCTGAATTGGGCGAGTATATTACTTGGCTTTGCTATTGTTGGTCTTGAATTTGGATATATAATGGTATATAGATCAGGCTGGGATATAAGTATAGGTTCTCTAGTATCTAATATTTTTCTTGCACTTATACTCATTCCGGTAGGTATAATTTTTTATAAGGAAGGCTTTAATATAAATAAACTACTAGGAATAATATTATGCATTATTGGACTAATATTTATAAATAAAAAGTAAAAATCAATCACTACAATCTTGTAGTGATTGATTTTTTTGTACTGATTAATATTTGTATAAATAGGATGGTCTAATTGTAGTGCTTATTCACATTAAAATTCATAAATATATTTTATATATACGTTGCAAAAACAATTCTTCATCATAATTCTAAAAAGATTACAAGGATTTTAGCCGCAATTGTGAATTTTGAAATGTGCATTGTGAATTGCAATATATATTTGATAAAAATTTTAATGTGCTAAGGTTATAATTTAAAAAAAGTAATCATATTAAAATACTATGAATTGAAATTTGAAAAATATATTCCTAGAATTTGTGTTGGAAAGTATTTTAATAAAATCAATACTTTAAGTTATATGAATCAAAATCAAGTTATGAAAGAGAGGAATATTTATGTTTCGGAGAAAAAATAAAATATTAGCTGGTATGCTTTCAATGTTACTATCTATATTGCTATTAAATGGCTGTGGAAGTACATCTGCAGAAATACCAACTAATTCATCAGCAGATAATCAATCATCAAGTGGTGAATCTGTATTAAGATATGCTGTAGAATCTTCACCTAAAGGTTTGTTTAGTCCATTATTATCAAATACAACGTATGATAATAATGTAAATAGCTTGGTATATTCACCATTGATTTTATTGGATGAGAATAATGATTTTAAGCCTGGACTTGCAGATAAATATGAATTTTCAGGTGATAATCTTACTGTGACATTCAATTTAAGAAAAGATGTCAAATGGCATGATGGAGAAGATTTTACAGCAGATGATGTTGCATTTACATTTACTAGTATGGCTGATCCAAAGTATACAGGATCAAGATTCAATGAAATTTCCAAAATAGTTGGTGCGCAGGATTATCACGATGGTAACGCAGATTCTATAAGTGGAATTAAGGTTATTGATAAATATACCATAAGCTTTACATATTCTAAAGTTTATGCACCAGCATTATCAAATTTTTCACAGCGTGGAATAATTCCGAAGCATATTTGGAGTAAAGTAAATGTTGCTGATTGGGACAAACAAAGTGATTTACTTAACAAGCCTGTAGGAACCGGACCATATAAGCTTATAGATTTTAAACCAGACCAATATGTTGAATTAGCTAAAAACGATAGTTATTTTGGAGGGGCTCCTAAAATAGATAAATTTATTTTTAAGGTTGCTAATACAGAAACAGAGCTTTCAGAGTTAGCAAAGGAGGATCTTGATATTGTTGAACTTTCAAGCACAAAAGAAGAAGATTTAAAGATGTTAAAAGATGCAGGTATAAAAATAGAGGAGAAACCAAGTGCGAATTATCAATTTATGACTATGAATGGCAATAGAGATTTCTTTAAAGATAAAAGAGTACGTCAAGCAATCACTTATGCGATAAACAGAAAAGGCATAGTTGATAGTTTACTAGGTGAACATGGACAAGTAATAAATGCACCTATATCTCTAGCTGGATGGGCTTATCCTAAGTCAGGACTTAATACCTATGATTATAATGCAGATAAGGCTAAAGAATTACTAAAAGAAGCTGGATGGATTGGAAATAATGGAGTTCTTGAAAAGGATGGTAAGAAATTTGAAGTGGATTTAATGGTTCCCACAGGAAATAAGGTTCGTGAACAAAGTGCTCCAATTATTCAGCAAAATTTAAAGGATGTAGGTATTATAGTAAATATCAGCACTATGGATGTTGCTTCTGCTATGGCAAAAACTAAAGGACAAGGAGATTATGACATGGGATTATTAGGATTCACCTTAGAAGTTGATCCGGGTGATGCCGATCGTTATTGGTCTTCAAGCATTGCAAATAATTCTCAATTTAATTTTTCTAACTTTATAAATGCTAAAAGTGATGAATTTATAGAAAAGGCTGCAACTACTATTGATCGTAATGAACGTAAAGAAGTTTATGCAAAATGGGGACAATTATTGAATGATGAAGCACCATATGTATTTTTATATTCACAAAATGCTATTCGTGCTCATAATCCTAAATTGCAAGGATATAAGTACTCAGCATATTCTGTATTTCCAGACATACAAAACTGGACGATTTCAAAATAGGAAGTTACTGCGCAGGAGCGATATAGAAGTGAAATATAAAAATTAAAAATTTGATGTATTGGTTAGGGTAAAAGCCCTAACCGATATAGTTTTATAAGGGGAGGTGATCGTTCTGAAAAAATATGTATTTAGGCGTTTAATACAAACAATACCTGTATTAATTGGAATTTCTATAATTGTTTTTATGCTTGTAAAGCTGCAACCAGGAGATCCGTTTTCATCTATGATGGATCCTAATCTTTCACAAGAAATGAAAGAAAAAATGTTGGAACAGTTGGGATACAATGATCCCATATTAATTCAGTATTTTAAGTGGCTAATGCAAGCTTTACAAGGAAATCTTGGATATTCTATTCAATTTAAACAGCCAGTTCTAAATGTTATAGGCAGCAGGCTGGGCAATACAGTTATCTTATCTATATGTTCAATGATTCTTAGTATTTTGATAGCGATTCCATGTGGAGTTATAAGCGCCACAAAACAGTTTACTAAAACTGACTACATTGTCACAGTATTTGCATTTATAGGATTATCTATTCCATCCTTTTTCTTTGGTATGATTTTGATTAAAGTGTTTTCTGTAAATCTAGGATGGCTTCCTATATCGGGTATGGTGACTACAGGCGTTAATTTAACTGGCTTGGCATTCGTAATAGATGTTGCAAAGCATATGTTATTGCCGATGATAGTTCTTGCACTAATGAATACGGCTAGTTTAATGCGTTATACACGTTCTGATATGATTGAAATTTTAAAAACAGATTATATACGTACAGCACGTTCAAAAGGAGTTAGGAAGAGGAATGTTATATACCAGCATGCCTTAAAAAATGAACTACTGACTTTAATTACAGTAGTAACTATGCAGATACCATCATTATTATCAGGCGCTCTTCTTACAGAGACAATTTTTGTTTGGCCAGGGATTGGAAGGCTGAACTACAATGCTGTTATTAGCAGGGATTATCCACTTATTATGGGCATAGTTATGATGGTTGCAATAATAAGTTTATTTACGAATTTATTGGCAGATATACTTTATGCAGCTGTAGATAAACGTATAGAATTTGATTAAAGGAGGGAAAGTGTGCTAAAACATGTAATTTTAACGAGGTTTCTAAAGAATAAGCTGGCCGCAATTGGCTTTTGTCTTTTGAGTATATTTGTATTAGCAGCGATTTTTGCACCCTTTTTGTCAAGTTATGGGAGAGACTCGATAGATTTAATGAATATAGAAAGTCAACCAAGTTTAAAACATTTATTTGGAACAGATGAACTTGGAAGAGATGTATTTACCAGATTATTATATGGTGGACGTATTTCATTGGGGATTGCAGTAAGTGCAACTGTTTTGCAGCTGCTAATAGGAGTTACGTTAGGATGCATCAGCGGATTTTATGGAGGCTGGATTGATAATGCAATCATGCGTATAGTCGATACAATTATGTGTTTTCCTTTCTTTGTGATAGCAATTACAGTTGCTGCGCTAGCTGGACCTAGTGTTTGGAACGTAATTTTGATTATAGGTCTTTTACAATGGACGGGAGTTTCTAGAATTGTAAGAGCTGAAATTCTTTCTATTAAACAAAGTGAATTTATTGAAGCTGCACGAGCTATGGGGCTTAACAGTTTTGAGATTATTATTAATCATTTGCTACCCAATACATTATCACCGGTTATAGTGAATGCTACGTTAGCTGTTGCACAAGGGATTTTAATGGAAGCTGGTTTAAGCTTCTTAGGATTAGGAGTAAAACAGCCTGAGCCAAGCTGGGGGAATATATTATCAGCAGCTCAAAGTATGCGTGTATTGCAATACGAATGGTGGCTTTGGATTCCGGCAGGAGTATTGGTATTCTTATCAGTTCTATCAATTAATTTTGTAGGAGATGGACTTAGGGATTCTCTTGATCCCAAAATGAATATATAGGAGGGGTGCAAATATGGATAAACAAATTCTCCGTATTAATAATCTATCTGTTAGTTTTGGGGAAGGAAAAGATAAAGTAATAGCTGTAGATGATGTAAGCTTTGCTTTTGAAAAGGGCAGAATATTAGGAATTATTGGGGAATCTGGTTGTGGTAAGAGTACTTTAGCTTTATCTATCATGGGACTGCTACCAGATAAGATAAGTAAGATTGAAAATGGAGAAATATTATTTGATGGAAATGATTTAAGTAAGTTTACAGAAAAACAGTTTGAATATATTCGTGGAAATGAAATTTCTATGATATTTCAGGAACCAATGACTTCACTAAATCCAGTATTTAAAATAGGAAGGCAAATAGCAGAGCCACTAAAGATACATAAAAGTTTGCATGGGAGAGCACTTAAGGAGAAGGTAATTGAGATTCTTATAGCAGTCCATATTCCAAATCCAGAAAAAGTTTATAATTCTTATCCACACAACTTGAGTGGAGGGATGCGTCAGAGAGTAATGATTGCAATGGCTCTAAGCTGTGAACCAGAAATATTAATCTCAGATGAACCTACAACAGCGCTAGATGTAACTATTCAGGCTCAAATTCTATTTCTATTAAAAGAATTAAATAATAAAGCAAAAACATCTATTTTGTTTATTACCCATGATTTATCGGTAGTTGCTGAAGTCTGTGATGAAGTTATGGTATTGTACGGAGGAAAGGTGGTTGAGCAATGTAATGTATATGAGTTATTCGATAATGCTAGACATCCTTATACTCTTGGATTATTGGAGTCACAACCGCATAGGTGTGAAAGTGGAAAACCTCTAAAAAGTATTGAAGGAATAGTGCCATCTTTATCAGATATGCCCTCAGGGTGCCGATTTAGTAATAGATGTTCTAAAAAGTTTTGTGTAAAATGCGAAGGCGAGATTCCACCATTATTTAATATTAGAGATAATCATAAAGTAGCATGTTGGTTATATGAGGAGGGAAAGGATTTTGATTGACACTATTTTAGAAGTAGATCGGATTAGAAAGAAATATGTAATTGAAAAAAGCTTTTTGGGAAGAGAAAAGATTGTTTTAGATGCGGTAAATGATATTTCATTCTCAATAAAAAAAGGAGAATGTTTTGCGTTGGTAGGAGAATCAGGATGTGGAAAGTCTACAACAGCCAGAACTATATTGAAATTAATAGATGCTGATGGTGGAAAAGTAATATTTGAAGATAAGACTTTATTTGATATCGAAAATAATAAATCAATTAGTAACAAGGAAATGTACAGATTAAGAAAAGATATGCAGATTATTTTTCAAGATCCATTTGCTAGTTTAGATAAAAGAATGAAAGTTGGACAAATTATAGCAGAAGGAATTAAGAAACATAGATTGATACGTGGGAAAGATGCATTTAATATAGCAGAAGAATACTTAAGGATTTGTGGTATGGATAAAGAAGCTATAAATCGATATCCTCATGAATTTAGTGGTGGTCAACGTCAACGAATAGGAATTGCTAGAGCTTTGGCTGTCCAGCCTAAATTTGTGGTTGCAGACGAACCAGTGGCTGCATTAGATGTTTCTATTCAAGCACAGATTATAAATTTACTGAATGAATTAAAAACACGATACCTACTAACTTTTTTGTTTATATCTCATGACTTAGGCGTTGTAAAATACTTCTGTGATAGAATTGCAGTTATGTATTTAGGGAACATTGTTGAGTTAGCCGAAAAAAAAGATTTATTTGATAATCCGATGCATCCATATACAAAAATGTTACTTGAATCTATGCCGGTTAGTCATCCAAAATTGCGAAAGCAGAGGCTTAGTCTAAAAGAATCAGAGATAACATTGAAAGATAGAGAAAATGGGTGTAAATTTTGTAATCGCTGCGTATATGCATATGAGCGATGCAAAAATGAAATTCCTGTCTTTAAAGAAATTGAAGGTGAGCATTTTATTGCATGTCACTTATATGATTGATTGGTAAACTTGACATATCAATCCATTAATTTCATGTATCATTACACCATTTAAAATAGAGGAATTTGAACATTTTTGTGGAAATATAGAATTTATGAAATATATTAAATTTAAAGTAAAAGTTTTTTTTATACTAATATGCTGAATTTTCTTGGTTTACAGAATGAAAACGCTGCTTAAACATAAAAATTAGCAATAATATATTCAGATTATTATGCAAGAGAGTGAGGTGTAAAATAGGAAGGTACAATCTAGATAATAAGTATCTATCCTATTAAGTGAATGAGTGAAACAGGTATATGTGGTTGGTTATCAAGAGATGGAAAATTTTATGAATGTGGTGAATCTAAACATAATCTTTTAGCATCCAGGTTGGAAAAAGAATTGGGATTAGAAATGTTTGATGAAGAGAAATCAATTTATCTTCATGACACAGCATTGCTAGAGACTCTTGGGTTTATTAAATTTACTCAATCTACCTATGGATTAATAGGCGATAATTATGACAATCAATTTATGTTATTCTTTGGAAAAAGATTTTCTTATGAACAGCGAAAATGGATGGAAGAAAATATATTAAAGATGTCATCATATCAAAGAGCAGAGTGTAGGCAAAGATTAATTTTGGGGTACTAAAATACTAGCTCTATTTTCTAATTAACATTATTTACTTGTAACTTTTGAATATTGAAAAAATAAACATTTAAACCTGTATAGTAAAATATAAATACAGTAACTAGATTTTTTGTGTAAAACTGTTTTGTAACATATTTGAAAAAAGATGAAGTAATATACAATTATGTTATAAGTATTGAAGGGAGGAATAAAATGAAAAGTCTAAGATTAAGAAATGTCGTTATTTGTACATTAGTTGCAGCTTCGATTACAGCGCTAACCCCAATAGGAGTTTCGGCAGAGTGGAAGTCTAATTATAAAGGCTGGTGGTATACAGAAGGTAATTCGTATGCCGCTGGATGGAGAAAGATAGATGGCTTTTGGTATTATTTCTACCAAAATGGATATATGGCACAGAACACTACTATTGATGGGTATTACTTGAATTCCAGAGGAGTGTGGATTGACTCAGTAAATACATTAATAGGACAAGAAATATTAAAGAATGTCAGTATTCAAAATCCATCATTTTATATAGAGTGTCCAAGTAGTGGAGTGGATATTAACAACCTAGAAAATATTATTAAAGATGAGATAAGTAAGTTAAAAATCACTAACTCTTATGAAATGTTTAATGTATCTGATTATGATGTAACCATGACAAGCTATGGATCAGGTAATATTGGAATACAGGTTAAATGCAATTATAAAATGACAGCAGGAATGGAAGCAGATTTGGATTCGAAAGTGAGGTCCATAGTCGCACAGATTGCTCCAGATAGCATGAGTCAGCCAGAGAAAGAACGTGCGATACATGATTGGATAATAAATAATACAAAATATGATCAATCTTTAACTATATATGATCCTTATAATACTTTAATTAAACATACTGGAGTCTGCGAGGGATATTCTCTTTTAGCTCAAAAAATGTTTACTGTTGCAGGAATTAAATCAATGGTTGTAGAGGGTACTGCTGATGGACAGGCTCATGCATGGAACTTGGTTTATATAAATAACAAATGGCGTCATGTGGACTGTACGTGGGATGATCCTGTATCTAATTACGGTGATGTTATACAATATGACTATTATAACTTAACAGACCAAGAAATAAGTGCAGATCATTCATGGGACACCTCGATTTATCCAAATGCTAATTAGGTATACAATTCAATTTAAATGAAAATATATATTATGCAATATAAAATACTAAATGTTTATGGTAGTCCTGGTTTAGGTAGTTTATTTTTGCATAATATATTTTAAACAATCTAAAAATCATTAAGTGAATAAGTAAATTCTTGATCTTTGATAATTTCTGAAAATACAAGGCTTCAATCCTTTTGTCAAAAAAAGTAGTGCGAGATTAAAGTCATTAATAATGAATTTACTCTTGCAATCAAGAAGTTAGTTTTTCATTTTACAAAAATCTAAAAATGTAATATTGACTTAAAGTTAACTTTAAGTGTTAAAGTAAAGTTATAAAAACAAAGGAGTTGAGAGAATGAAATATCAAGCATCAAAAAATAGATATAATGAGATGAAGTATAGTAAATGTGGGGAAAGTGGTTTGAAGCTTCCTATGATATCCTTTGGCCTTTGGCATAATTTTGGGAGCAATGCAGATTATAATAACATGAAAGAATTATGTTTTACTGCTTTTGATAATGGAATAACTCATTTTGATTTAGCAAATAACTATGGGCCAGTTCCAGGAAGTGCAGAAGAAAATTTTGGGCGTATTTTAAGAGAGGAATTAGCATTATATCGTGATGAATTATTGATTAGCACAAAAGCAGGTTATAAGATGTGGGAAGGGCCTTATGGAGACTTTGGAAGCCGTAAATATATATTAGCAAGTTTGGATCAGAGCTTAAAGCGTATGGGATTGGAATATGTAGATATATTCTATCACCATCGAATGGATCCTGATACTCCATTAGAAGAATCTATGATGGCTCTTGATACAGCTGTAAAAAGTGGAAAAGCACTTTACGCAGGAATTTCAAATTATAATGGAGAGACAATGGAAAAGGCAGCTGCGATTTTAAATGAATTAAAATGTCCATTTGTAATTAATCAAAATAGATATTCTATATTTGATAGAACTATTGAAAATAATGGACTTAAAAGAGCAGCAAAAGAAAACGGAAAAGGAATTATAGCGTTTAGTCCATTAGCCCAAGGGACATTAACAGATAAGTATTTAAATGGAATTCCAGACGATAGCCGGATAAAGGTGGATGGAAGATTCTTAAAGCAAGATATATTGACAGAGAAGAAGTTAGAGCAAATTAGGAGATTAAACAATATTGCTTTAAATAGAGGGCAAACTCTTGCTCAAATGGCGCTTAGCTGGGTACTAAAAGATTCAGAAGTAACAAGTGTACTTATTGGAGCATCAAAACCATCGCAAATCATTGAAAATGTAGGAATAGTTCATAAAATTGAATTCACAGATGAAGAGTTAAGGATGATTGATGAAATAAGTGCTAACTAGGCTAGGGATAAAAAATCAAGTTTTATGTATACATTTTCTTTTTCTTTCTATTCTAAAAATAGTAATTTTGGCGTATAATTTATCTTAGAAATTTCTAGTATAAGGAGAGAAACTATGAAATATTCTATACAAGAAGCAGCTAGAATTACAGGACTAACAGCATCTACCTTAAGATATTATGAATCTGAAGGATTATTGCCTAATATTAAAAGAGCTGAAAATAGACATAGATATTATGATGAGTCAAATCTAGAGTGGATAGCAGTAATTAATTGTCTAAAGAACACGAATATGCCCATTGAGCAGATAAAAGAATTCGTTGTTTTAAATAGCCAAGGTGATTGTACATTATATAAAAGGTTGGAGTTAATATTAAAGCACAGGGAAAATGTTCAAAAGAAGATAGATGAATTAAATAAATATATGGAACATATTAATTACAAGGTTGATTATTTCACCATGGCGTGTAAATTGGGGACTGAAAAGGAACTTAAAAAAGAGCGATATCCAAATCATTTCTATATAAAAGAAGATAAATAATGTGAGTTAAGGAAAAATATTTAGTGATACATAAAATATCAAAAATTAGGAACTCTAGAAATAGGGTTCTTTTTGTTATGGTTTTAAAATTATGATAAAAATACTTAAGAATTCTGATTAAAATGAAAAAAATGTTGCAACTTTATTAAAAATGTATTACTATATAACAGTAAAATCTAAAAGTTCAGATGAAGATAGCGGGAGAGTAATGACTATAGTCATTCACCGAAGAAGTAAATCTTTCAGGTACCTATTTAATTAGAGATGACCGCTATTGGATGAAACCTTGGAGAGACTCGAAAAGAGCACCGAAGGAGAAAGTTGTAAAGGCGAAACTCTCAGGTAAAAGGACAGGGGACAGATAACATATCTTATCAAAGTAATATATTATAGATTACTTCATTTAGATCTTATCTATTCCCATTTATATCTCAAATCACAAAATATTTATATTAGTAAAGGGCTTTTTAGTACATGCCTTTTAACTAAGATGGAGGGATAAAATGGATCAATTAAAATCAGAAAATCAAAACTTATCAAGAGGACTAAAAAATCGTCATGTTCAATTACTCGCAATTGGAGGAGCAATCGGTACTGGATTATTCCTTGGTTCAGGAAGGTCTATTCACTTAGCAGGACCATCTATATTGTTTGCGTATATGATAACAGGAATAATTTGTTTTTTTATTATGCGTGCCCTTGGGGAATTATTACTTTCTAATTTAAACTATCATTCATTTGTAGATTTTGTATATGATTATTTAGGAGAGAGAGCAGCATTTATTACTGGATGGACTTACTGGTTTTGTTGGATTTCACTTGCGATGGCGGATGTAACTGCTGCAGGTCTTTATATACAATACTGGTTCCCGAATGTAGCTCAATGGGTTCCAAGTCTTATAATTCTTATCGTTTTATTGATTATGAACCTTACAGCAGTAAAGTTATTCGGCGAAATGGAGTTCTGGTTTGCTTTAATTAAAGTTGTTGCAATTTTAGCTCTAATTATAATAGGTATATTTATGGTTATTAAAGGATTTTCTACAGATGCTGGTGCAGCTAGCTTTACAAATCTTTGGAGTCATGGCGGATTGTTTCCAAAGGGTGCAACTGGATTTATTCTTTCATTCCAAATGGTTGTGTTTGCTTTTACTGGAATTGAATTAGTAGGACTTACAGCTGGTGAAACAGAAGATCCAGAACGTGTTATTCCAAAGGCTATTAATAATATTCCGATTAGAATTATTATTTTCTATGTTGGAGCACTTTTTATTATCATGAGCATATATCCATGGACTTCAATTAATCCGGATAAAAGTCCATTTGTTCAAGTGTTTTCAGCAGTGGGAATTGCTGCAGCAGCAAGTATTGTAAATTTCGTTGTATTAACATCAGCTGCTTCTGCATGTAACAGCGGCATCTTCAGTACAAGCCGTATGGTTTATTCTCTTGCAAAAGAAGGTAATGCGCCAGAGTCGATGAATAAATTAACTTCTAATCAAGTACCTGCTAATTCCACAATGTTTTCAGCAATTGTTATCTTGATTTCAGTTATTTTGAATTACATTATGCCAGAAGGAGTATTTGTTCTAATTACAAGTATATCAACATTTTGTTTTATCTTTATTTGGGCAATTATTGTTGTTTGCCATTTGAAATATCGCAAAACTAATCCTGAACTTGCAGCTAAGAACAAATTTAAAATGCCACTTTACCCAATTATGAACTATATAATCTTAGCATTTTTAGCTTTTGTTATAATTACATTAGCATTTAATAATGAAACTCGTGTAGCTCTATTTGTAACACCTGTATGGTTCATTATGCTTTGGTTGATTCATAAAGGACTTAAATCAAAAGCAGAAACAAAAGAAGTTGTTAAAAGAAATTTGGCATAAGATTTTAATGCTGTGATAAATCTGTTAAAGAATCATGGTTTTGATATAACAGCTATTTCTAATAAGTCTGATTATATTAATTTTATGTTTTATAAAGTATAACTTTAAGAAATATTTAAGATAAAAGATAATAAACCACTTTATTCTAAATTAATCAGAATAAAGTGGTTTATTATATTGTTAACAATACATCTAAGTTTGAATTAGTCTTGATACTCAGATAATTGTTGGCATGCAGAATTAAGAGAGTTTATTGCTTGTTGAATTTTATTCTTATTATCTTGTTTTTCTGCAGAGCTAAGTGCTTGTTGTAGTGAGTTAATAGTATCTTTACAAGAAGATACGCTTTGGTCAACATATTGTTTAGCTGTTCCTGGCATATTTAACACCTCCTATATAAATCATTCGAAGTTAGTATTTGCATAACTTAATTAAATATACAGAGTTAAGAGGATGAATTTGAATTGTAAATATTACCATGAATTTTTACGTAGTTGTGTTGTTATGATATGGATCCCAAAGAAAAGGTAGAGATTGCTTCATGGAAATAGCTGCAGGTGATACTGCGCTGACATTAGCGATAAAAAATGGTGGACGAATTGTAAACTAGTAATGATACTTTTTTCTATTAATTCTTGAATTTTTTCTAGATGATCAACTTTAAATATCTCAATATATTTCTAATTATAGAATATATTTCTTTACATAATCCTTGTATTATTTGAAAGCGAAAAAGTATACAAAAGTATAATATACAACAAATGAAAATAACTTTAGAATAAGAAATGTAACTTAGTACATAGGGGGATAAAAATGTTGAAAAAAATATTAAGAACATTAGCTGCTTTAACTATATTTACGTTTATTCCAATTATCTCATATGCTTATGATTTAATAGGTGTTCCAGGAATAAATTGGACTAAAGGTTCGAAGACTGTAAATGTAGGAACTGACTTAGCGAAATTAAATCTGCCTAGTGAGTACATTTTTGCGGATGGAGAAGATGCAAAGGAATTAATGGCAGCAGTTAAACCTAAGTTAGAAAATATTATTAAAAATTATGCTTATAAAGAAGGAAAAAGATACTCAGGTTACATAAAGGGTGATAAAGTAGCAGAAGTAGGATTGGCAGCACTAATTGTCGGAGGTACAGTGTCTAAGACAGGTTTGCTTACCAAAATACTAATAATATTTAAGAAAGCATGGATATTTGTTTTAGCCGGCATAGTAGGTCTATTCGGTAAAGTGATAAGGGCATTTAGGAAAAAGCCATATATACATGATGAAACTGAATTGAATTCGGATAAAATTTTATTTAAAGAAAATTCTGAAGCAGATATAAGAGGTTGATATATAGTTAAGATCAATAGATTCTTAAATTAAAAATGATATAAAAAATACTAAATTTACGCTTATTTTTCTTAGTCTAGATATAAGCAGTACTTATTGAAATTGAGAATCTTTATGATATAATATTTAAGTGGAAAATTGTAAAAATAAAACATTAAATACTTTATTTTTAAAGTTTTACAAAAAATAAAAAAGGGGTAAAATTTAAAATGAAAATTAATAAAAAAATTGTATTAATGCTAATTACTTTATTATGTATAGGAATTATACTGACAACAGCTGGATGCAGCAAAAAACCAACTGCTAGTGAAAGTGGAAAGTTCTTTTTTAACTTTTTAATAAAACATGATAAAACAGATATAGGTAAGTTTGGCATTAAAGAAGATGATGCTAATAACATAATCAAGACTCAAATGGATGCAACTAAAAACCAAACTAGAATGAATTTTACTAAGGCTGGGATTCTTATTTCAGATGAAGAATTGGACAAGATAACAGAAGCTCAATATAACGCATTAAAGTCATTAGATGCAACTGTTGAGGCAGGTTCTGAAAATGGAAGTGAAGCAACAATAACAATAACAACACCATACATCGATTTTAATGCAATGGATACCAAAGCAACTAATGATGCACAGGATTCAACCATTGCATTAGGCATTACTGATCAAAAAGAAGCAATTAATAAATTTAAAGATAAATATATAGAAAATTTATTAGCTGAATTAGGTAGCGCTAAACCTTCATCTGAGACCAATAAGGGTACCTATAAATTTAAGAAGGATGCACAATCTGGGCTATGGGTACCAGATATGAAAGCAGAAGAATTCGGTGAACAATTAGTTAAATTAGCAGAAAAATAGAACTAGATTTGTATATTGATTAATTTATAACTTTGAATTTAAGTTGTATATTTTTTCTGGCAAAATTAAATTAATAAATAACTAAGAAAAATTACCTTTAAAAATAATTTGTATGAATTTTATTATTTGCAAATATTCCAACATAAAATAAAAGTACATGTGAAGATTTACTAAAAGTAACTTCTTCCCATGTACTTTTATTGGTATATGGAAAAAACTTTATTGTATGGATAGTTAGAAGGCAAAGAAGGATTTGTTATAGGAAATGAGTAGAAATAAAAGCCATAAGTAAATTTATGTAAATTTACTTATGGCCATTAAATAAAGAATATAACAGTATAACTCACACTAATATGGATAACTTAGTATCTAATTATAATCTTTCGACCATAATTAAACAGTGCAATACCCATATTAATATTTTGTTCGACTAAATAAGATACTTACACGACCATATATAATCTTTTGACTATATATGATTATTACACTACCAAATATAATCTTAGCTTGACCTTATAAGATAAGTTGGAATCTTATTATAATAAAATTAATCTACTACAATAAGACTTTTCCTAACCCTATAAAATCGCATCTAATCTTAATACAAGTCTTTTGACTTGTATTAAATTCTGATAAACAAGTATATTGTTTTTCAAACATATTTGTTTGCTTAACTGTTATATCCTTTATGATATTAGCATATCCTAAAGGATATATTTGATACTATGAAATTCATGGTAGGGTTATATAAATTTTATTTTTATATCAAAAGATTGTATAAAAAAAGTATTTTATTAGATAGAATACGCTTATTATAAAAAATATAATATGTTATTATGGAAGTAGATGAAATAATTTGCAGAAAAGTAGAAGGTGATAGACTTGATAGATTTTGATTACAGAGGATTGACCGGAGATATCATTACAAAAGAGGAATTTAGTTATGAAGAAGAACGAAAAGCTTGGAATAGAGCTATAGAAAAATATCCATTAGCAATTGTATATTGCCATACTAATGATGATATCATAAATGCAATAACTTGGGCTAAATTGCATTCAGTAGAAATTAGAATAAGGTCAGGCAGACATCACTACGAGGGATATTCAACAGGGAATGATGCTTTGGTCATTGATATTAGTAAAATGAATGCGATTATTGTAGATGAAGAAATAGGAATAGTAAAAATACAAGGCGGAGTTAGGAATAGGGAACTTTACGAGGTTTTGGGAGAACTAGGCTATCCATTTCCAGGAGGAGGATGTCCAACGGTTGGGGTTTCTGGACTAACTTTAGGCGGCGGATGGGGTTATTCAAATAGATTACTTGGATTAGCCTCTGATAACTTACTTGAAATTGAATTGATAGATTATAAGGGGGAAAGAATAGTTGCTACAGATAAATCTAATACAGACTTGTTTTGGGCTTTAAGAGGTGCTGGTGGAGGAAATTTTGGAGTAGTTACTAGCATGATATTTAAACTTCCTGAGAAAATTAAGATGGCAACTTTAATAGATATAGATTATATAGGTGCTGATGATCATGAGATATTAGATATATTTGAGACTTGGACACATTTATATATGAGTTTAAATAAAAGAGTTAATTTAAAGATGGGGATATATAATTCAAAAATAAAAGGAAGAGGAGTCAGAATTACAGGAATATTATATGGTACCAGAGAAGAGGCAGATGTAATTTTAGGCGACTTTAAGAATATTTCTAAAAAAGGAGTATTTGATTTTAACTATACTTCAGTCTTAGATGTAAATAGAAGGATTCAAGATAGTCATCCTCCATATGAAAAATATAAATCGGCAGGAAGATTCGTATATAAGGATTATAGTAGAAGTGAAATGAAAAAAATCATAGAACTTGTTGAAGAGAGGGCTAAAGGTGCAGTATATGCAGCTGTTTCTCTATATGGATTAGGTGGAGCAATTATGGAAAAAGATAAAAATGATACAGCTTTTTATTATAGAGATGCGAAATTTATAATGGGACTTCAATCTGTTTGGGAAGAAGCTGAGTATGCGCCTATGAATATAGAATGGGTTAAAGAAAAGCTTAAATACATAAATAGTATCACAACAGGTTCATATATTAATTTTCCATGCGCAGATATTGAGGATTATGAAAAAGAGTATTATGGAGAAAATTTAGAAAAATTAAGAGAAGTTAAATTGAAATATGATCCGTATGAGGTGTTTAAATTTCCTCAAGGAATACAAATTGGAAGCGGGCAAAATTTAAATTAAGGAAATTGCTTATAATAAAATATTATTTGGAAGCGAAAGAAGGCTATGTATAAGAGAGAATTGTTTTAAGCTTATACATAGTCTTAAGTTTTTTATACAACTTTTAAAATGAAGATATTAAATAATTTTGTGTACGTTTAAAAATATCTTAGAAAATATTTTACCAATAAGACTTTATATTGAATTATATTACATAATTTGCTAAGATTTATACATAGAAATAAATTAAATTTTAAATGCAAATGCAAAGTTTTTCTGATTTTAATGGGAGGATATTATTGTTTAAACATTAATGTATTATTGTGTAATATTTTAGGAGGTAATTATTTGGTTAATTTTGAGATGGAGATTAAAAAAATAAATCCAATCAATATAAAGGAAATGGAATTGAATAGATATAAGATTAATAATGACATTAAGAAATCCATTATTCTA
The DNA here is from genome assembly GCF_045310795.1 of Candidatus Clostridium helianthi. Taxonomy (NCBI): domain Bacteria; kingdom Bacillati; phylum Bacillota; class Clostridia; order Eubacteriales; family Clostridiaceae; genus Clostridium; species Candidatus Clostridium helianthi. The sequence goes on along the minus strand of NZ_JBJIAB010000031.1, from coordinate 6,072 downwards.
TATAATTCGGCAATAGGAGAAATAAAAAAAAGCAACTTTGAGTTGGCTGTAAATGATTTGAAAAAAGCTTTATCTTATAATAAGGGGTTCTCAGATGCAATTAAGCTTATTGGATTGTGCTATGTTAGCATGAAGCAATATAGAAATGCAGAAAAGGTCTTTAAGAAACTCAAAAAATACGCTATATACGATAGTTTAGCAAATGATTATATACAAAGCCTAAAAATAAAATCATCTAGAGGAAGAAATGTAAATAATATGGATGTTATAAATCATACTAATAGTGATATATGGAATGAGTACTCTACAGAACCAAAGCGTTCCACAGGGAAAAAAATTATGGCTATATTAAGCATAGTAATCATTATGGGCGGTATTGCAATGAATTATTTTTATCCAAAGTTTATTCAGATAGCAATGGCAAAGGTTCCTATCGAAACTCAAGAATTTTTGAATAAGCTTAGTATAAATAATAAACTAATAGTAAAGAAAGAGGAAGTGGATAAAGATCAGAACAAAGTAGATGATTCGTTAGAAGAGAATATGGTAAATCTTGAAAGTAGTGAGAAAGCTAAAATAGATTCAGAAGATAAGAAAGTAAAAAGCGATAGCTATAAAAATAATATCTTGGGTATGCTAAATGATGCTGAGAAATCAATTGGAGATGGAAAATATGAAATGGCTGCTGAGGATTTAATAAATTTGAAGAACGAAAATCTTGATAATGATACGAAAGCGAAGTTCGATAAATTATGGCAAGATTTAAAGATAAGTGGACTCTGGCCTATATACAATGATGGAAATAAGTTATATAAACAAAAAAAGTATGCAGAAGCACTTCCTAAATTAAAAATGACTTCACAAATCGATTCTGACATAGATATTATGCCTTGGTTAATGTATCAAATAGGAATATGCTATAAAGAGACAAATGATTATTCCAATGCTCTTACATATTTTAGGCAGGTAAAAGATAAATATCCTAAAACTGAGTATGCTTCATATGCAGATTATAGTATGAAGGAAATGGGCAATTAGATATATTTATTTCTGAAAAATAGTGATTTTTATATAATTAATTTTAGAAAAAATTTAATAAGAATAATTATAATTAAAACGTGCTGAGTAAGATTAAATAGTCTATACAGCACGTTTTATCACTGTCTTTAAAGAATAATAAATAAAAATTACACAAAAGTGGGATAATTGTATATAATTATATAATATTGTATTATATAGGTAGAGGCGTTTTAATAATCTAATAAAAAATAAGATTAAGGGAAATTAGCCTTTAACCTCATGATTATATGAGACAGTATTATTGACATATTTTTTAGATTGTATATGGATTGGAGAGTGGTACTTTTGTATTCTATTATTATAGTAGAGGATGATTCTATACAAAGAGACATTTTAAAGAGAATGATATTATCTGTATGTGACTTTGTAAAAATTTATGAGGCTGATAGCGAGATGTCAGCATTAGAAATAATTTTGAATAATGATATTAATATGTTTTTAATAGACATTAGTTTAAAACAATCTTCAGGATTGGATCTTGCTATGAAGATTAGAAGCATAGCTAAATACGAATTTAGGCAAATCATATTTTTAACAACACACATGGAATATATAACCCAAGCATTTAAACAAACTCATTGCTATGATTATATTGTAAAACCATATGATAAAAATGATGTACAAGCTATGTTGAATAAGATTATTCTTAATGAAACAAGCGATTTGAATAACAAAGTTGATAATTATGGCAAGGAAAAAGATAAAGAGATTGTAATCACATTAAAAAATGGCGTGTACGTTGGAATAAAGGTAAATGATATTATATTTATAGAAGTTGATGGTAAAAACTGCGATATTAATACTTACAATGGAGTTTATACTGCATATAACATAAGTTTAAAAAAAATATTACAGTTAATTGACTGCAATTATATAGTTCAAAGCCATAGAGCTTTTGCAATAAACACGAATTATATATACAAGATAGAAAAACTAGACGTTAAACTTAGCGAAGTATATTTTAATGAATGTAGCAAGACAGCGTTTTTAGGATACAAATTTAAAAATAGCATTATGTCTGAATTTAAAAAAGGAAAAGTGATAATATGTTAAGTTCAGCGATTATAAATGGTATGAATACATTCAATATAATTTATTTATGGGCAACATTAACCAAGAAAAATAATAATATGCTTAAATTAGTGCCAAGTGTACTTGTTGCTTCGATTTTAGTTACAGTTATTGAAGTGTTACAATTGAACTTTATTATAGAGTATATTGCAGTTATCTTGAGTATAAAAATTATATATAAGGCAGATTTTAAACAAGTTATACTAGGATTTTTTTTAGTGTTGATTGCAGTAATGAGTTTAGAATTAATATTTGCGGCCCTTATTGATAAGTTTATTTACGATAATATAGTCAAGGAAATTTGTGTGGAAGGAATAATATTGGTAGGAGAGATTATATTCTCAAAGATAAATTTATTAAATGAAAATTTTATTTTTGAGAATAAGGATAATGTCGTTTTTATTTATTCTATTCTAATATGCAGTATATATGCTATGCTTTTTAAGATTAGTTGGTATTATGATAACATAGTAATTTTAAACAATTTATTTCTTTCATCTTTAATATTTGGCATATTGGCTTTATCTCAAGTTTTGATATACTTGTATTTTATTAAGGTGACAAGAGAAAAAGAATCATTAAAAATTTCAAATGAGTATAATGCTGTTATCGATGAAATAGTTCAAGAAATAAAACAGAGACAACATGATTTTGTTAATTATAAAAATTCAATAAGGGGAATGGTGGAAGTTTTAAGTGAAAAAGATTTAAAGGAAGCTATTAGAACCTATATGAAAGACGAAGATATATATGATAGTAAAATAAATGAACTTATATATATTGATAATGTAGTTGTTAGATCTATAATATATAGAAACATGTGCAGGTCAAAAAAGCATAATATTGCTTTTAAATATGAAATAGAAAATAATGTTTTAGATCATATATTAAGCTATAATGAATTTTCTAATATATTAAATAATTTGCTAAATAATGCTTTTGATGAGGTGACCCAAAAAGATTGTTTAATAAAATGTATTGAAATAAAGATTTTTAATGAAAATAAAGAATCTCATCTAATAGTTAAGAATCAAGTAGTAAATCCTAGTGACATTAACTTAGATGAGATTTTTACAAGAGGCTATTCTACTAAAAATACAGATACAAGAGGTTATGGTTTATATAATGTACAACAAATAGTTGATTTACATAAGGGATATATTAAAATTAATATACAATGTAATGAAATTATTTTTGATATTTATTTTAATAATTCTTCAGGGTAATCTGGCTCGCCCCATACGCCTGCACAGCTTGATTTAGATGCTAAGTTAAATAGCTTAAGAAGTATAGCTGAAAAAATGTTTATAGATTTTTGCATTTGAAAGCACTCCTTTCGTATTAATAATAATTATTTGAAGTATTTGTATGAATATACTTGCAAATATGCAATTACATATTTGCACATTTGGCAGGGTAAAGAATACTACAATCCAAAATGTTAGCGATATTAAAGAAATTATTTTTAATGTCGCTTTATTTTTTACAGGTCTCTTTAAATTACGGCATGGCGCATAAGCTGCGACTATAATAAAAGATATTGTAAAGAAAATTATATTAAAACTATTATTTAGCTTAGGTGCTAATGTAGTAAATAGCATTACCATTATGAAGTACATTGTAGTAACAAATAAACATGAAATAAAAGTTTTACAGTGGACACCTCCCATAAAGGGCCTAATTGAAATCAAAATAACATAAGATAGTAAAAGTATAGGAACTTTATTCAAGCCTAGAAATATTAATAATATAACTACAAAATCAAATAAATTACCTAAAATAACCTCTAATGTATATTGGATTTTTAGTAAATCTGTTTTAATTAAAGAAGAGTTATTTTCTTCTAAGTACCTTGTTATAAAAGTTGATATTAATTTTATCATTTTAACCTCTCTAGATTATTTAGTGAACAATATCTTTATAAAGTATATTGGATAAAATTACAATATTATTGGAATAAAACGTACAAATTTTGGAATGAAAAGAATAATTACTTAATAATTAAGCAAATAATTTATTGCGTTGCTTTTAATACTTTATATTGTATGTTTAGAGTAAACACTATTTATTTAGGTTTAGCAATATGAGAATATATAAATGTGGTAAAGAGTGTTATTAACGATTAGATTAAGCTCATAGTGTTGTTAATAATGCTAGTAATTAAGAGGGGAGAGGTAAGATGAAAAAACAACTTAGAAAAGTGATGATTTTAGCTGTATCATTATTAATGCTTTTGGGACAAACTCCTAACATTGTTTTCGCTGCAACTTCACCAAACATATCAAGTAGTGCTTATAACAGCGAAAACATATTTACGCAGAGTGGTTACAAAGGACAATGCACATGGTTTGTATGGGGACGTGCATATGAGAAATTAGGAATAAAGTTAAACTCTCAGTTTTATGGGAATGCAAAACAATGGTGGAATGAAACTACTTATCCGAAAGGACAAACACCATCTGCTAATTCCATAGCCGTATTCGGGAATGGCAGTGCGGGGCATGTTGTATTTATTGAAAGTGTTTCTGGTGACACAATATACTTTAATGAAGCTAACTATCATGTGAGTAAGGCATATGATGGCGCAGAGGAAAATCAGACAGTATCAGCATTTAAGAGCAGATCTGCGAATTTTCTTGGATTCATATATCTACAGGGTAATCCGTCTGAGCCGAGTGATCCAACACAAAGTGGATTTACTTATCCAAATAATGCTCAAGTATCAGGAGATTTTCTTTACGTAAGAGATTCGAGTGGGAATATTATTCCTGGCCGTAGAGTTGATGATGGGGATAAAATAACAGTATTGGATGTTAGTTATTCAACTCAATTGGCTTTGATAGAATATCCAACACCTAGTGGAGTAAGGACAGGATATGTTGCAAATGCTACAAATATAATTAAATATTTTAATGCTGGAGCTTGGAAAAATGGTTCTACATCGGAAACTGTTTATGATTCTAATGGAAATGTAATAGGATCACTATCTCCTGGTGAGAATGCGACACCACTGTATCGTAAAAATGGTAAGTTGAGTGTAGTTTATAATACGTCTAAAGGCGCAAATACTAAATCAGGATTTGTAGTATATAATGGCGGTTTCAATAAGTATTAATAAGTGAGTTTAAAAAATGTGGGTATGACTTTATTTCAAAGAGGAAAGTCTAAATGAGATTGTGGGTTAGAGAATAGGTTTTATATATACATTTATAAATAATAAATATAGTTTAATAAAAATTGATGATATAAAATGTTTTATATCATCAATTTTTTATTATTTTATTTTAGATATAACCTTGTATGCAAATGTTTCTGAATAGTATATAAAGTGAATTGAAAGAATTTATAAATTAAGGTTTCATATTTTTAAAATATCAAAAGTAAGGAGACTAGATTTTTTAATATTTAAGTTAGAATATTCGGTGTATACAACTGTTTCTAGTGTATCAACATATGTATTAGTTAGCATATTAGCGAATAATAGCGAAAAATTAGAATAACTTCACAAAAATGTAAGAAGATAAGAAATTAATATATGCCAGAGGTGTTAAGATAAAACACGTCACTAAGAGATATGAACAAAACAACTTAAGACTTGAAAAGATTTTAATAAAGAAGAAATTAAAAGTTTTCTACGAAAGTTGTTGACAATGTCGAGTGGTGATGATATGATGTAATTCCTCGCTGAGTGATGCGAAATCAATAGCTTAAAGTTTGAAAGAACTCGAGAAAATGAAGTTCAAAAAGTTTTTAAAAAGATTATTGACAAGCCTCGAAAGCGGTGATATACTGAGTGAGCTGTCAGAAACGACAGAGACTCATAAGCTTTGTAACAGCAGGCTTTAGAAAGAAAATTGGTCTTTGAAAATTGAACAGAATAAGATAAATACATTTAAGTAAACCAGCAATTTTTATTTGAGT
>NZ_JBJIAB010000030.1:0-65836 GCF_045310795.1 Candidatus Clostridium helianthi | reverse complement strand
CTTCACTTCTTATTTTTTCCATATAAAATTTTATTTAATCACTAAACCAAGCCGTCGCTTTTAGCGATTTAGTTCTAAAATACTATTACGTATCAATTATAACATATTTTGTAAACATCAATTATTCAATTTTCAAAGAACAATATTTTAAATAGCTACTTCGTACTTTTTACATACTGTGTAATATCTTGTCATAGCTCATTAAAAAAATCGCAAATTCAATCTCTGCATAATAGAATTTTATAATATATTCCTTTATTTTACATTTTTACCTTTTCTTAATTTAACATATAGTTCATTTTAATTTACTGTTAAGTTTTATTTTAGTATTATGTAACCCCAAAAATATCACAAACTCATTAATAGTAATTTGATATTCACACCTGCTAATTAGTTTTTCATCTCATGCAATGGGTTACTATAGATAAATTACATTTGCTTATAATAAAAAACAGTTTCGTGTAAATTACCATTATCAGATCTTGCATATTTAGGTATTCGCCCTACCTCGATGTAGCCAATAGACTTATATAACAAGTTTGAAGGATCACCTGCTCTTGTATCTAATGTGATAAGACTTCGCTGTTCATCCTTTGCTTTTTTCTCTGCTGTCTCCATTAAGTACTTGCCTAATCCTTCTCTTCTGGAATCAGAATGTACCATAAGTTTTGCAATTTCTGCACGATGTGTTCCATTTTGTTTTTGACATAAATGTAATTGCACAGTACCAAGTATCCTTCCTCTTACTTTTGCAATCCAAAGTACAACTCCTGTAGTCAATGCTTCTCTCCAATATTTTTTTGCATCTTCTAAACTTAATGGTGGCAAAAAACCAACTGATGCACCCCCTTCAACTACGTTTATCAATAGACTTGAGAGCTCCTGCAAAAGATCATCTGAAATTTGTGTTATTTCCGTAATTTCAAATTTTTTAGTCATAATCAATCCCCCTTTTAGTTTTTTAATTATTATAATATACCATATTATATAGATATAGAACAAAACTTACCATATCATTGTTATATGGTAAGTTTGTAGAATTGTCCTTCCATCTTATCTTAAAAAAATGTATATACTCTAATTTAATCTTCATAAAGGTGTTTATTAGTATTTATATAATTTTCTCCCCAGACGTTCATAGAATCCAAAACTGGCTTTAAGCTCTTTCCTAGTTCTGAAAGTGAGTATTCAACCCTAGGTGGCACTTCAGGATATACCTTTCTAATAATTAATCCATCAGCTTCCATTTGTCGAAGCTGCTGTGTTAACATTTTTTGACTTATCCCATTAATTCCATTCTCAAGTTGGTTAAATCTTTGTGTTCCATCATCATGTAAATTTCTTAAAATAAGAACTTTCCACTTGTGTCCAATAAGTTTAACGGTTTCTTCAATTGGACATAACTTACCACATGTCATCAGCATTCACTCCTATCATATATAAATTGATACTTACTATTTAGTTCGTATCATACAAAATAGTGCCTTCTTGTAAAAAGTTAATAGTGATTATATTATAATACCATAAGTCAACAAAGCATGGGAGGAAATCTATTATGAAAAAATCAAATGTGTCTTTACCATAAAATAGAATTTTAATAATTAGCTTAAATAAATATTATAAATTAAGGAGACGTATAACTATGAAAACTTTGAACATTAACGATATTACAGAAAAAATCAAAAGGAAAGCACTGTTTACAGAGGGCACAATGGACTCAGGTATTTTATTCTACGAACCTGGTGAAACAATGACTCCTCACAAACATTCAGATTTAGATGAAATATTCTATGTAATTAGCGGCAAAGGAATAATAACTATAAATGGCAAGGATTTTTCAATTAAAGAGAATGATATAATGTTATCTCCACATGAAGAAAGCCATGGTTTCACAAATAATGGAGATGAAAAATTGGTAATCTTACAAATAAAAAACACCATTATGAAGTAATTGCAATATCTATAATCATTAGAATAAAAGATTTAGAAGCTTTTATTCTAATGATTACTATTTCAAAACATATAAGAAAGGATGTATTATTATATGTACTATATATCTATGATAATCACAGTTTTAGCAACTGTAATATATAATATCAGTCAAAAATCTATCAATCAATCAACAAATCCATTTATATCAATGATAGTCACATATGTTACCGCAATAATATTCTCTATATTAGCATTAATCATTTTACCCATAGACCGCAATATTATAAGCTCTCTAAAACAATTAAATTGGGCAAGTTATGTATTAGGGATATCTGCATTAGGCCTGGAAATAGGATACTTATATATCTATAGAAGTGGATGGAATATAGCCGTTGCTCCTCTTTTTGTAAGTATAATTTCAACAATAATATTAATTGTCGTTGGTATTTTCATTTATAAAACCAAACTATCCCCTATGAATGCTCTAGGAATATGTTTAAGTATAGTTGGATTAATTCTAATGAATAAAAAGTAAAAACAGTCCTGAAATATCAGATGAATTAATAAATTAATGGATTCTTCCTTCGACACCATAGCTGATTATCGGAGTATTATAATCATAAACAATGAGATACTCTCGATTCCTTTGAGTGGTGTCGCCGACATTGCAGACAAAACCCACGCTAAAGTTAAAGGTTACTTAAAGTAGCTATCTTACCCACTTTAAGCAACCTTTTATTGAATTGAGTTCATAAGCTCAAAGAAATATTTTGACTCTTTGGTTTTATAAAGATTTTACCAAGAATCTAGGGTTTGGTGAGAGAATACATCTAGAATTTTCAATATATGCAAAGCAAATTCAAGAGGAGCTATTCCAGAAGCAGTAATCAAACTTCCATCAGTTACTACACATTCCTGCTTATAATACATCTCTCCATCATAGTTTGGACAAATCATTTTAAGATACCCAAGGTCATTGCTTGTATGATCTCGTTTATCTAGTACTCCCCCCATAGCAAGTCCTATTGTAGCACCACAAATTGCCCCTACAACAATACCTTTCTCTAAATATTTTTCAGCCATTCGTATAATTGGAGCATGAATTGCTTCTGTCCATGTATTCCCACCAGGTAAAATCAAAGCAGTAACATCTTCAATACTACACTCCTCAAGTTCAATTTCTGGCAATATTGTAAGACCTCCCATTGTAGTAATAGGGGCCTTGGTAATTCCTACAGTTACTACTTTTAGCGGCATTAATCCCTTTTTGTAGTACCTTCCCGAATTGATTTCAGCGATTAAATAACCTATTTCCCAGTCTGCCATTGTATCAAATACATAAAGATATACTGTATTCTTCATTTTCTATTCCTCCACATTCATTTTATCTCATATCTAGGAACTATCAAAAAGTTAATTCATTATAAATCTTCTTATTGAATTAAATATTTTTAACTTAAGCTCATCATCTTTCTTAGCTTCATCAAATACTGCGCCTAGATCATTTTTATTATATAGATCACTATAATTTAATTTTAAGTATTTCTCTACTGAATTTATCAAATTTATATCTAATTCTTTATCTTTTATTACCATAATTATCATTCCTTTTATCACAATATTTATTAGCACAAAATGAATTTCATTATATTTTAAATAGTATCCACTTACACCCTTCTATATCATACTTAAGCTCAAATATTTTCTCGATTCCTCCAATGATTGAACTGCAAGTAAATACCCACATTTTATTACCACATAGCTTTTCTAAATCTATACTTATTATTCTTCCTACTTTAATAATTTCGCATTTATTTTCTTCCTCAATTTTGAATCTCAATGGTTTTATTTTCCCATCTTCTTCGAAATGTGCTATCATCTCAATCTTCTTTGAAACAACTTTCATTACCTACACTTCCTCACAATATGCTGCTCATCATTGGATAATCTTCATGTGAACCAGTTCCCCCATTAATCGGTCTCACTCCTGAGTGTAGAAAAGTTGATCTAATAACGCTTTCCTTACCATATTTATTTCTTAAATCATCTAAAGTTTGATCTAGCTTCCTTTGCTTTTCGTTTTTTTCATAGTCAAATAGATTTTCTTGATAATATACATTGCTGCGAAGCTTAGTTACTCGTACTCCTAATTGTCTTATCTTTTCACCTTTCTAAGCTTCCTTAAATGCTTCTTTAATTCCCTCAAATATTTTAGTTGTTGAGTCTGTAAAGTCATTTAATGGCTTCTGATGAGAATAATAATTAAATTGATTAGTTTTAATGCTCACAACAACAAGACTACATAAACTATTACTAGATCTAAGCCTCATAGCTACACTTTCTGTAAGAGATAATAGTATTTTAAACGCTTCATCCATAGTCTCTACATCATAAGCAATAGTTGTTGAATTTCCTATTCCTTTAACTTCTAAATAATTAGAATCCCTTACTTCTGAATTATCGATTCCATTAGCATATTCATATATAAGTTTTCCATGAGAATGCAATTTACTTATTAATAAATTTACATCGGTATCTGCTAATTCCCCTATTGTATTAATATTTAATTTATGAAGTTTTGCTGCACTTGCACGACCAACCATAAACAAATCCTCTACAGGTAAATTCCACATTTTCGTGTGCATTTCATGCTTAAATAAAGTGTGTATGCAGTTTTTAGGTTTAAAATCACTAGCCATCTTAGCAAGTAATTTATTTGTTGAAATTCCAATATTGCAATTGAAACCTAACTCTTCACTTATTCTCATTTTTAATCTCATGGCTACTCTTTTATAATTCTCTTTTAAATGTGTACAATCCATAAAACATTCATCAATACTATATCTTTGAATCTTTGGAGAATATTCAGTAAGCATTTCATATAGCGCATCACTTGATTTCACATACCAATTATAATCTGGAGGATAAATCATGAGATTGTTGCATTTAAGCTTTGCTGAATATATTGGTTCTCCTGTTTTAATACCATACTTTTTTGCTGGTATCGAAGCAGCCAAAATTATTCCATGCCTGTTTTCTTCACTACCTCCAATTACTGAAGGAACTTCACGTATATCAAGTTGACTTCCGTATTGCAAAAGCTTTACTGCAGTCCATGAAAGATATGCTGAATTCACATCAATATGAAAAATCAATTTATCTTCACTAAAATCCATAAAACCAACTCCAAACATATGTTCTTTTGAATATATTATATTGAACATACGTTCTCTTGTAAAGAAAATTTTTCTCTCACCCTTCCCAAACTTTCTTATATAATCATCTATTTCCTTTAAATTCATGTTTTTAGCTACAAAAAATATTGCTGTATAATGCAAATTATTGGAATAAAATGATAAAAAGTTTCTGATATCTCTCAGAGTTATTCAAATATTTGTCCAGGTTATAATTTTATTATTGTAACATGTATACATAAAAAACTTATTATTCCTTCTATGTAAAATAACTGTATAAGTGCTATAATGTAATAATATATGTTTAAATATAAAATATATTTTGGGGTGGTTATACATTTGGAAACAGTAAAAGAAAAACTACTTATTTCTCTTAACTTTATTATTACAAATATTTTATGCAGCATATTCCAAATATTTGTGGTTGGAATTTTAGCAATTGCACAATTGCCTATTGAGGTTCTTAGTTATAAAGTTATCGGTGGAATTTTAGGAGATTGGAAAATTGCATCAGATATTTCTCCTTTTGTTTCATACATAAGTATCGCTTTATTTTATGGTATTATATGGTTGGGCTTTTGGCATGTACTAAGTAAGGTGTCTGAAGGCAATATAAGATACTTTTATTGGAAGCTTGCATTTTCAATAATTCCACTTTTAATAATATTAACTTTTTTTGATCCAAGGCCTAATCATATGGCAATGATAGCTATTCCTAAAGAACCTATTTTTAGTTCACTTTTTACTTCAATAATACTGCTACCGATATATTCAATTCTAATTTACAAGTTTATTTTAAATCGTGAAGTAAATAAAATTAAAATTATGATTTTCGTATCTCTTGTAACCTTCTTTGTTGGTGCTTTAATATTCTATGGAAGCTTAAACTATATGGATGTGATTTATAGTTTCTTTAACTATAAATTTTAAACATCCTAAAGAAAAAATCTAGATACATTGACTTAATGCTCTCCAGAATTTACCTTTACCCTTTAGAATATTAAAAACGGAATCTTAAAATCTGGTGATAAATTACCTCCTCAAAAGGAACTTGCTGATTACCTAGATGTTAACAGCACACTTCTAGATCCATCTAAAGCAATGAATTTAATTGAAATGGGGCAAAATAATAGGGTTTTGAAACTTAAGGACAAGTTCTAAAACCCTATTTGTTTACAGTTTGAAATGCCATATAAATGCATTTTCCTGTTATATATAATTATAAAAATTCCAGTTCACTAAAGGCTTTTATAAATTCTTTTACTCCATACTTCTCAAATTCAACTTCAATCATCATATCATCTTCTTTTAGGACTTTTCCTGTTCCGTATTTCTTGTGGCTTACTTGTTTAATTGATGCTTCATTTATTTCTTCAACTACTGGTAATTCCACTGCTTCATTAGCTGAAATTTCCTCTTTATTTCCTTTAGCCTTTGCCTCTTGAATTTGTTTTTTTAGTTCTTGAAGATTTACATTATTATTTTTAACCTTATCATTTTGAATTAATTTCTCTGGAATCATATGAATATATCTACTTTCTCCAGGAGCTGCCTTTTGATAATCTGGATTTGTATAATAAGACAGCTCTAAGTAATCTTTTGCCCTTGTAATTCCAACAAAAAATAATCTTTGTTCCTCTTCTTCCTCCATATCCCTTGTATGAAGTGGGATTAGCCCATAATTAACTCCTGTAATAAACACATAAGAAAACTCTAAACCTTTAGAGGCATGTAATGTCATAAGCTTAACAGAATCTATATCGCTACTTATATCCTTTTTTAAAATATTTACGCCATATAGAGCTGATGAATTTATAAACTCTCTAAGTCCATCTAAAAATGGCATTTGTTTTTCTTTCACATACTCTATGATTATATCAAGCAATGCATCTATAGCTTCTTTATCATCTATATATGTAGCTGAAGTTGGCTTTATATACTTATCAAATTCAAAGTAATTATAAATCTCTTCTGCTATCTTAATTTCAGAACATTTATTTAAAAATTCATGCATCTTTTCTAGTAGTTCTGACTTAATTATGTTCTGCTCTTTAACTATTTTTCTTGCAGTCTTTTCTGTTATTTTCTCCCCATATTCTTTATTGCTAAGAACATAAATTGCAGAGGAAAAATCATTAGGATTTACGCAAAAGCGAAATAGTTTAATCATCCAATTTAACACTGGACTGTGACTTATGGTTTTCTTCATAGATACTTCAAAAGGAATATCATTTTTTAAAAACACATCTTCAAAGACCTGAGACTGGTCTTGTAGTCTATAAAAAATTGCAATCTCCTTATAAGGCACACCTGATTTATGTATTTCCTTGATCTTATCTACCAAATAACATGCTTCATTAAAAGGATTATAATGATTTTTAACTATAATTTTATTTTCAGTTTCTCTCGCTCCCATTAAGAGGCTTCCATTTTGCTGAAAGCATCTTGCTGCTTCTAAAATAGCATTACTTGAACGATAATTTATTGGAAGGGAAAGCTCCTTTGCATTATATTTATGCTTTAAGGTATAAACAACATTTAAAGAACTTCCACGCCAGCTGTAAATAACCTGATTTGGATCACCAACTGCAAATAATTTAGTATTTTCACCTTTTAACTTATCAATAAAATCAAGCTGTATTTTATCGCTGTCTTGAACCTCATCAATAATAATCCATTTAGGCTCTATTTTATGCTCACCTAATAATAAATTTGCATTTTGCAATATATCTGAAAAAGACATCTTATTTTGTTTTATCTTCTCTTCCTTTAGCAGCTCTGCAAGTTTAAATATATCATCATCATAAGTCGAAATCTTTTCCTCTTCCTTCTCAATAATCATAGCTTGCTCAAGTCTCTTTTTTAAACGGTTCTTATATTTAATTTTGAGCTTTTCTTCTTGGATTATCTGCAAGGCAATGTCTAATTCCTCATCTGGCTCTATTACTAAAAAATCTTTTTCATATCTTATTTTTTCAATTGGCAATACTTCTTTAAGTAGATGAAGGGCCACACTATGAAAAGTTCCAAAGCCCTCTAATTCCTCTGCTTTTATACTCTCATCAGAAGCCATTAATCTTTCTTTAATTTCATTTGCAGCTTTATTAGTAAAAGTTAATACAATCATATCTTTATAACTGATATCTTTTGCATAATGAAGATACACGATTTTTGAAATCAAAACTGTTGTTTTTCCACTTCCAACATTTGCATTTACAACACATGCATCACTTTCATCAAGCACTGCTTCTCTTTGATATTCATTTAGTCTTTTTAGCTCTTTTTCATAATTCATAAGAGATACTGGTTATGAATATGGTAACAAATCATAACCTTCTCCTTTCTAACTGTATTTCTTTTAAGATGAATTAGACTTATTAGATGAATATATTTGCAAATTTGATAACTTTTTTGAGTATCTTAAACTAGAAATCATAAATATTTATTACGAAGAAAACATTTGAAAATGAGCTGTTAAAGGTCCTTAGTTGTAAGTTGTTCCAATTTAGCTTGTCACGCTGAAAGCGGGAGCATGCTGAATTGGGTGCAACTTGCAACTTAGAGCCTTCAGCGATATTTTCATAGCTTTTCGGAGTAAAAATATTTATGATTTCGGTAAGTTCCATATAAGTCTAACGTTCACTTTAAAGCTCTTATTCTGTAAGATATTCATATCTTCTTTGTAATTTACTTTTTACATTCTTTCTATCTTCATCTATCTCTTCAAGTCTAACACTTAATTCAATTCCCATTGGAGCATCTGTATGGAAAGAAATTATATTTAATATGCTCTTTTTATTACTTTCTTCCATTACCCATTCTCTATAAAATGCATTATTTAAAACTAAAATTAAAGTACGATTATCTATTTCAACCTTAGGAATTGTACTTAAAAATTTTGCAAAGGCATCTCCATTCTCCTGCATATACTCACAGAATTCTTTCCATTTTTCCTGTAATTCATTAAACTTAAATGCTTTCTTAATAAAGGTTGATGGAGCATATTGTGCTAACTTAATATCCTTTGGTGCCTCTATTTCCTCTAATAAATTCTTAAGCCCCCATAGAACCATAGCTTTATTTAATTGATAATCTCCAATACATGCAGCGCAGCCATCATCACATGTACATCCGGCCACCATCTTGATTGCATTTTCAATGATCTTTGCAGTTAAATCAAATACTTTCTCAGAATAACCAAGTCCACCTACGTATTTATCATAAATAAACATATAAACTTCGCTATCATAATTTTGACTTATTTCTATTGCATTGTTAGACATTACAACACCTATGTCTTCTTGCTCTGTCATGGTTGCCATCATTGCTGCATTTTTAATTGCATAACATATACCTTCAAAATGATTGTTTCTTATAAAGTTTCCATTTTGACTTTCCTGAAGGAGCCTTCTATATACTGTAACAACATTGTTAGGAATCTTTATCCAAGTGCTTTCTGTATCATAATCCTTTGATAATGGTTTTTCCAACTGTTCAAAGCCTAAATTTTGATGATTATGAAATTGCAGCTTTTTATACATATAAACTATTTCATCAACATTTACATCTCCAAAAGTCACTTTAGTACGCTCATATTCCATATCCTTGCTGCCTTGAATTATCCTTATATTTGTTGTGCCTCCTGGCATTGTATAATAATTTCCATTAAAAGGAATGGCAAAAGCAGTTCTACTTTCTAAGTCAAGCTTCACAACCTGATATTGAACTCCATCATGCATATAAATTGCTCCATTATGAATTTCACGAAAAGCCTGCATTTCATCCATTTCTGTAATTTCTTTATTGTTATCTTTATTTATAAGTTTGTACCTTGCTTTATCAATATTTCTTAAGCTAAAATCCCCTGCTGGAAATGAATTACCACACCATGCAAACTTTCCACTTTGATTAGTCAATTCACTTGCTCTGATTAAAACAGGAATTGTTTCACCTAAATCAGGGAAAATTGAAATATCATCTAAAGTTAATGGGATTTCAGCAGCTGCTGCACGTATATGTACAAGTTCTATTAAAAGATTATTCTTATCTATAACTGCATTTTCACTTCCACTTTCAAAAAGCCAATCTGGATTAATTGCTATGTACTGATCAAAAGGCAGATTATCAAGGATTAAATAATTAGTACTTTCTTTTCCGTTTCTACCTGCTCTTCCACTCTGCTGCCAAAAAGACGCTCTAGTTCCTGGGTATCCTACAATTACTGTTGTATCAATTTTACCAATATCTATTCCAAGCTCTAAAGCATTTGTTGATACTAAACCTCGCAGAACTCCAGTAATCATTTTATTTTCAATTTCTTTACGCTCAAGTGGAGTATATCCTCCCCTGTATCCAGATATCTTGTCTTTTAAAGACGCTCCAAAAAAATTTTCCGTCTCTAGTTTATCTCTTGCTTCTTTTAATACAACCTCAACATTTCTTCTTGATTTGGCAAAAGCAATAAAGCTATTATCATTTTCCACTAAATCAGGTATCAAATCAGCAGCTACTGAAGTTGATTGCACCTGCCCATAATATTTTTTATCATGGCCCATAATCTTTGGCGGTTGCACAAGCTTATAATTTTTCTTTGGAGCTGGTGAACCATCTATGCAAACCTCAAGAAATTTATGTCCACAGATCTCTTCTGCAAGTTCAACTGGATTTGCTACAGTTGCTGAACTGCATAAATACTGAGGAGAGGAATTATAATATCTGCACACTCTACCAAGCCTTCTAAATACATTTGCAAGATGAGAACCAAAAGCACCTCTATAAGTATGAAGCTCATCAATTACGATATATTTTAAATTAGAAAAGATAAAGTCAAAACCAAACTTACTGTGATTCGGTAAAAACGCAGCATTTATCATTTCAGGGTTAGTTAAAATAATATTAGCATTTTTTCTAATTCTGCTTCGCTCATTTACAGGCGTATCCCCATCATAAACTCCTGCTGAAATCCTGTTAGCTCCAAAGTATTCTAAGTAAGGCAAAATGGCACGATACTGATCACTTGCAAGGGCCTTAGTAGGATATATAAAAATTGCTCTAGCCAAAGGATTTGATAAAATTTCTTGAATGACTGGCAGCAAAAAACTAAGAGTTTTTCCACTTGCTGTAGAAGTTGTTATTACAATATTGTTCCTATCCATTGCTTTTCCAAACATTTCTGCTTGATGACTATAAAGCTTATCAATCCCATTTTGAGACAAATACCCACATAATTCTTCTGATAAATTACTTGGGTAATCAACGTAAGCTGCTTCTCTTTTGGGCATTGTTTTATTATATATAATTAAATCGCTTATATTCATTAAATATTGCTCCTATTCTCTTAAGTTACAATCAAAAACAAAACTATTATAGATATCTAACTTTATGTAATAACTTACCGAAATCATAAATATTTTGCTCCGAAAAGCTATGAAAATATCCCTAAAGATTCTAAGTTGCAGGTTTTACCACACCAGCATGCTCCCACTTTCAGTGTGACAAGCTAAAGTGGAACAACCTACAGCTAAGAATCTTATCAGCTCATTTTCAAATGTTTTCTCCGCAAATATATTTATGATTTCTAGTGAAGATATAAACTTGAAGTTTTAGTAACTTTGTAAATCTGTTCATCTAGTAAGTTGAATTCTTAATTTGTTTATCTATATTTTGCAACATAGTTAATTGTTTTCTCATATGTCTAAATTCCTTTATAATTATATACCAAAGTTATTAATAATTATATCTTAATGTGCTAGGATAAAATAATTTAGCTAACACCTAAAAAAGGTAATAAACATTAAAATTAGATGTTTATTACCTTTATTTAAATAGATGAATTCATGGTTTTGTTATGTTAATAAGTTTTTATAAATTGGGGATAGATGATTTGCTGAAGGCTCTTTTGCTTTTCGTAAATTTGGAGTTACCAATGTTCTGACTGCTTACCAATTCTTAACTTAGATTAAAAATATCATATCTTTACATATTGTATTTCAAAATAATATTGCATATCTTGTTGATGGTCGGAAGATTGGTGAAATTTTTAGTTCTTCCGAACATTTCTTAAATTTACTAATATCTTATTATTAATGTTGCTTATATACTTCTATTAACTTTATGATAATTTATATTCTACTCCCAAATAATATCTTGAGATCCAACCTCAATGTTTTTTCTATCACTAATTAAAATAGCTATTCCATGATCCATATCCCAAGAACAATCACATAAAACTCCAATATTCCCTGATTCAAGAATCATAATTGAACTTGGTTTAACAATTCTTGATATATCATCAGGGATTCTATCAAAATCAATATATGGAATCACTTCATTTTCTATTTTTTGAATATACTCTTCTGTCTTTCTTAATGATCTACTAGAAATATCCAATAAGTTTTCTTTAAAATTTATATAACCTTTTCTTTGATCATCATTGATATTTTCATTTTCATAAGCTGAAAAAACTATTTTTAGTTTCAGATCATATCCCCACAATTTGAAATTCTCTTCTTTTGTCCAGCCTCTATCAAACACTAGTGTACCTAATACTTCATCATTTATAGTACTCATTTCTTGCCTCCTATTCATTCATTTTATTAAGTTTAAGTAAAGTCTTATCTCATTTTACTTATTACCATCTGAAGAAGATTGTTCTTTTGCTTTAGCTTCAGAAACGCCACCAGAATGACGAACATTTCCGTGTACCTCAGTTGGTACTTTCTCCATTGTCTTACAGTCACTTCTTTCATGCCATGTATATCCATTTTCTTTCATCCATGCCTTTACTTCTTCTTTTGTGCATCCACGTTGTTCTGCTAATTTTTCAGTAGCTTGATCAAAATTTCCCCCTTTTCCATAACGGTTAGTTGAAAAATCTTCTATCTCAACAGTTCCCTTTGAAACTTCTGAAAAATCTGGTTCACCATCTTTAAATGGAATACTATCTATCCCATATTTATCTAAAATTTCTCCCCAACTCAAACCATCAGGATTAGTCTTAGGATTTTCTGGAATATAATTTCTATCTGGATACCACTCTGAGTTTCCTCTTTCACCGCTCCATGTACCTCCATGTCCCTCAAGTGGACATCCTTTTGCATCATTTACTTCCTTAGTTTCCTTGTTATTATTTAAAGGTTTGTCTGCATCTTCAAAAGATTGAGAACTTGATTTTAAGTTTTCATTAAAATTTGGCATAATATCTTTATATGATGATACTTCCTTGACAGTTTCCTTTAATGCATTAATTAATCCTTCCATCATAACATTTCCTCCTCTTATGTTAATGGTAACTGTCAACTCTAAAGGCTCCTAAAATACCCTCCACCTTCATCTTCCGTCAAATCAACACTTGTGTCTCCATCTCCATCTCTCCAAAAACCGCTAATAAATGTACCATCTGATTTAGTATAATCATCTACCCAATGAGGTTTTACAAATGTCTCTCCATCTCCAGATCCATTTAAAGATTGATCTGCCTCATCAAAGGAATCTATAACTGATTCTACGGTATTAAACATATTTGGCAAAAATGATGGAAGAAATGATCCATTATCTTCTGTTTCTTTTGTTTCATTATCTAATCCTTCTATCATAAAACCTTCCCCCTCATATAATCACTCCAACCAAAATAGAAATTTTCTAATTCCTTATGTTCCTTAGCCTTTTCTCTTAGTAAACACTGTAGAATAGCATTTCTATAATCTTCTTCTAAATCACATACTATAGGATCTATATTTTCTAAAATAATTTTATTCCATTCTTTGATATTGGATGCATTAGCTGCTAACTTAAATGCTTCATCTTTAGAATATAATTTTGCAATTATTCCTGATACATGCTTTAACTCAGATAGATCAGTTGTTTTTAGTGTTTTTACTATATTTATTTTAACACCTGAAACAAAGTTTGATTTAATTATCCATTGTTCTAAGTCATCAATATCATAATCAATTTTTTCACCCACATGTTTTGAAAGCAATATTTTACTCAAATCTTTCTTAAAAGACTTATCAAATTCACTTAGCTCTTCTCTTTCTATAAATTCTTTTTCTTCACCTTCAAATCTATCTACTTTACATAATACAGACTCTAACCAATTATTTTGATATACTGCAGCAACTCCAGTTTCAAGTTTTGCCAATTCTAAAATTTGATCGTCATTTAACCCTGCTGATTTACCAACAAGTTCCCTATCAGATTGATCTGGTAATCTTAAAATTATCTTGGTATTTGTATTACGTATTGCTGACATATCTAATAAACCAGGTGCTTGATCTGCTATTATAAATCCTTCACCATAAGTTCTCATTTCTGCAATAGAATTTGATATCATCTCAACAGATTTTCCAACTAAATTAGAACTTTCTGAAGATTGTTCCGCCGATGTTCTCTTTAATATATTATGGGCTTCTTCAAGCACTGTTATATGTTTTAATGGTTTATTCATCCCTCCCTGGGATATTCTATGTTCTTGAAGCCTCATTACAAGTATTCCCATAATCATAGACTTTGTTTCAACTGATCCAACTCTGCTCAAATCTACAATAACATTTGAATCAAAAAGAATTTCATTATCTATTTCATCGCTTGAAAAAATTCTTCCATTAATACCATTAGTAAGCGATTTAACTCTTGTAACTAAAGAACCTACATAATTTCCTTTGACTTCTTCAGAAAACGCTGATTCATTTACTACTTTATTAAGCTTAATTAAAACATCCGCAAAAGTCGGGAATAAATTATTATTATATCTATTTTCAGATGAGTCTAAATCCCATCCACATTCTTCATAGGCTCTTTCAACAGCATCTTTTAATACTGCTGGCATAGCTGCATACATTGGCCAGCAAACATTAAATATTTCTATTAATCTATCAATATGTTCTAATACATGTATTTCTCCAGAAAATTTAAATGGATTTATTTTTAACATCCTTGTTCTTTTAGGATTAGTCCCAAGTACAGTTACATCAGACCTATGCCCTAAAACATTCTTGTATTCTCCTTTAGCTGGTTCTACTACTAAAAATTTAACATTTCTATCATTTAAACGTCCTAACATATTGTAAATTGTGTTTGATTTACCTGCTCCTGTTGAACCTGTTATAAATGTATGCATTGCTAGACTTTGGCTATCTAAATTAATATCTGTATTTTCGCATTGCCCCATATGATACACATTACCAAGTTTAACGCTATTTCCACTATTCTTATTTGACAATGTAAAGATATTTCTTCCAAATTCAGCAGTTTCAACAACTGGTAATCCTACAATTGATTTCTTAGGTAAAGCTAAGTGCATAGCTAATTCTTTGCCACTCACTATCGACGCAGGTGAAACTTTAATATATTCATCATTATCATTTAAATATAACTTAAATAATGGATGTGATAATTTTTCAAGATACTTTTGAACCCTTCTGTTATCTCTACCATAATGCCAAGTATTAATAAACGAACATTCAACAGATGAATTTTCTCCTCTCATAAGTGCATTATACGTACTCGCGGCTATTTCATTTACAGCTGCATTATTAGAAATAAAATATGCTCCAAAACCGAAAGTTCCAAAGTCCTCACATTTCTTTACACGTTCTAATTGTTCGTCTATTCTTTCAAGTAATGATTTAACTCCTCTATTTTCACAACTTATTTGAATAGATCTTCCTTTTGTATTCCCTTCGCTTGTTGATGAGCTACTTTGATTTGAAGTAGATTTACTGCTTCCCTCTTGATTACTTTGTCCATAAGATATTGATGCATTATATGATTGCCCATTTGTTGTATTCTCAGAATAAGTTTTACTTCCTACAATAGCACTAATTGCGCTTGAAGCCGCACCTCCAATTGCTCCTCCAATTATTGCTCCAACAGGTCCACCTATTGCTGTTCCGGCCACTGTTCCTACTGCTGCTATTCCTACACCTAATGCTGCTCCCAAATTTTTAGTTTCTGATTCTCCAAAACTTTTCGAATTGCTCCAACCATTGGATTCAGAATGATTTTGAGTATAACTTATACTTGTGTTAACTGTATCTGTAATCCCAGTAGTGCTTCCCTCTGTTAAAGTAAGAGTATCATTTTCATTAAATGACAATTCACTCTTTAGAAATGGAGAAAGCTCAGAATATAAATTTTCATATCCAGCTCTCATGACTTGAATTTCATTATTGGGTACTGGATCTGCTATCAATATTGCAGTATATGCTTTTCCGTTAAGTGAATCAACAAACTTTTCAAGACCTTGGATATAACTTTCTACATCATTACTATCATTCACTCTTAATGCTGCTACTCCTGAAACAGAAGTAATAATTTTTCTTTCATTGTCATCCTCATCAAATATGCTCTCATATAACTTTTCAAATTCGTTATTAGTTAAATTATCTAATTTGCTGCCAGCAAAATTAGCCTCAAATGTTCCTTCTAATATTTCTGCTTGAACAGTTAAGTCCTCCTCTAAATTCTTATTAATTACGCCAATATAATAATCAATTTTATTTCCATCACTGTTTATTATTGTGGTAACTGATGCTCCTGAAATTGAAGCCGCATTTAGAACGGTAGCAAGCTTGTCTAACATATTTTCATTCTTACTATATACAAGTTTATTAATTTTTATAAATCTTGCTTTAGAAATAATATCAACATTCTCTAATTCCCTAGGAAGTCTTATTATTTCTAATTTCTCTAAGTTCCTTAAGTAGTTCTTATTTATAATATTATCTGCATTACTAAACGCTTGAATTAAATCTTGCTTTCTTCTTACATCCAAACTATCCTTTTCTCTTTTTATTACCTCCATCTGTACCTCCTCAAATTTCTAATGTAAATTAGAAATTAAATTTATTTTTAATTTTTTTTACTGAATTAATGGTTTTATCCTTAGCTGCATCAAGTAGACTCTTATTCTTATAATATCCCACTACTTTTATTGGCAGGTCCTTATGTTTAGATTCTTTAATTTCTAAATTATCAATTGAATTGCTGCCATCACTACAATTTGATTGATAAGGTTCTGTGTTTTCATTACACTTGTTTTCCTCATATAAAAATTCATCTGTATCAGTTGTTGCACTCGGATTACTGTTATAACCTAAACTTTCTTCCATAGTTTCTTTATCACTATGCCAAATTCTATCTATATCATCTGTTTCATCAGTTTCTTCTATATTCTTTACTTCATTGACTTCATTATGAAACTCACTGCTACTGCTATTGCTGCTACCGTCACAATCCCAGCTACCACTAGACCAGCTTTTGATTCCTTCTTCGCATTCATTTTCTTCTGATGATGGCATTGAGTTTTTTTTCCGTGAGAAGTACCTCCATGTGCAGTAGATGATACTGTATTTTCTGAGTTCAGGCTTTTACCATATAAGTGTTTTCCTATTTTTTTAACATCATCAATTCTTTCTTTACAAAAATTAACCTTTAAATTATATACTGCTTCTCCAAAATCATCTTCAGTTATATTCCCTTCATTAATTTTTTTACTTAAAAGTTCTCCATTATCAAAACTTTCAAGTATTTTTAAATTTGTTTCTTCACAAATATAATCTAATGTATTCTTAAATTCTCCTTTTGAAAAACTTCTATCACTAAAAATTATTCCAACAAAAGCTCCTCTTAAACCTCTAATATCATTATTTTGTATACATTCTTGAACTAATTTATTTGGTACAAATCTACTCATTTTTCTCCTCCTAAAATTTATTTTAATTCTATACATAGTTTATAAAGAAATACTTGTTATATTATTTATTCTCTGTATAACATCCTCTAACCATATTTTTGTTTTCTTATTCTTTTCTACACGTTCCTTAATTTCTGCTTCATCTCTTGTATTTCGATCTAATTCTGCTAATGTATTTATCATAACCTTATCTAATTTATTTAATTCTGACTTAAAGTATTCTTTTAATCTGTTAATATCCTCTTTACTCTTATCTTTTGCACTATCTATGTTATATTGAGTTTGATTGGATAATTTCGCCATATACTCTTTTACTAAGCTAGATATATTTATATACTCTATTTCTCCAACTTTTTCGTTAACTGTATAGTAACTATCCTCAAACCAAGTCCAAAATTTATACCATTTTTTATTTTCATTTTTATATCTTCTTTCTTCATAAATATTTTCTGTTTCTTCATATTTCGCTATAAGATCGTCAACATTATCAATTTTAATCTTTTGTATTGTTCTTACCTTTGAAAAATTAAACCCTTCAATTCTAATATCATTTTGAAGTTCCTTCAAATATGACTCATACTCATTAATAAGCCTTTCTCCCTGGTCAATTACTGAATTTTTAATTGTTATATCTAAACTTAATTCAAAATTCTTTTGTAATTTGTTTGTCTCATTTTTAAATACATTTATATGATTTTGCGCTAAAGACTTTTCTATCTTATCTTTTCCCTCATATTTTCTTGTTAATTGATCAAACGATAGCACTAATTTTTTTTCAACTTCTTTAAATCTGGACTCATCTATATTAAATCTATCAATTTTTGATTTTATTAAATTTACTCTTTCTCCATTTGCTATTTTCTTCTTTGCATCTTCTATTTGTAATCTTATCTTGTTATATGCATTAGAATCACTGGCTAATTCCTTATCTAAATTATTCTTCATTATGTCTTCTTCTGCAATAGTTTGAAATTCGCCAATTGCATCGTTAATTTTTATAGGATAAGCATATTTATCAAGATATTCATTTATTGCCTCTTCTATAGCTGGTATTCCAGTATGAATAAGTGCTTCTTCATACTCATTTCCTTCTTTTACTGCCATATTTAATTTATATTCTATTTTCATTCTACAACTTTCAGAAAGTGATGCCATTTTTTCAAAATGAAACCCCGGTATCTCTATAAAATCTTCATATACAGATAAATCCTTCTTTTCTTTTCTTGTAAGTTCTATGCCCCTTTGTTGCATTCTTATTAACTTAGCTGTTTGAGCCGATACTGGGAATAAATTAGGTTCGTCTATTCCATAATTAGCTAAATACTCAGTAACTGATTTTAATAATGATGGAATAGATTCATTCTTTTCACAATCAAATTCATCGCATTTGTTTATTGCAAATATAAATCTATCTTTTGATTGTTTCCCCCCTCTTTTCATTTGATTAGCTATCATTTGCAGAAGAATGCTATCATCATTAATTCCAAATTGTGTTGCATTTATTACATATAAAACTATCCCCTTATTTTTATCTTCAATTATACTTTCAGTTAGCTCTCCATGGTCAGCATTTCTAGCATTATTAGGCCCTGGTGTATCCATAAGTAAGAGATTCATTTTTTCTGAGGAAATATTAGGTAAACACCCTTCAATATCTATATACGTTACCTTTTCATCTTCATTATATTTTTCAATATCTTCTATAGATACTTTCTTTCTTTTATAAACTATTCTTTCATTTTCATCTCTACATTCAGCTGTAAATTCCTTATACCTGTCATCTGCTGTAATTCTTGCAATAGTAGCCGTACATGCTTCATTTTTTGATGGTAGCAATTCATATCCAATTAAAGAATTGATAAGTGTTGATTTTCCGCTACTCATTGTAGCTATTACATTTATTCTAAATTTAGATGACTTAACTTCATTATACGCTTTTTTGATTTCTTTTGATTTTAATTCCTCAATAGGTCCATTATCAAATATATTTATTAGTTCATCAATTTCTTTTAATATGTCCTTATCATCCTTAACTTCTACATGTTTTAAAGTTATTTTTAACGACTTCTTATTTTTATCAATAGTTAATTTCAAATCTTCAAAATCTATTTTTCTTCCTTCAAATACTATCTTTAACTCATTATCATTAGTAACTTTTCTTAATTCTTCTACTATTCCATTCCAATTATTATTGTTTTTTTCAAGCCAATATTGTAATCTTTTTTTGCTCTGAGTCGCTAATGTACTATTAGGACTAACAGGACTATTGTTAATTATAAATTCAGTTTCTACTTTATATGGATTGTATTTTATATATAAATTTGTCATTACAGTTCATCCCCCTAAAAATTGTTTTATTTAATGCTTTTGTCATCTTCAATAATCATTTCTATATTTTGAATGGCTTTTTCTACTATTGCTTTTATACTACCGTTATCGCTACACTTATTGATAACACATTTCATCATTATTTCTCCACTTTCACGATATGTTTCATCATATACTTTTTTTAACTTTTCGTACGTTAAATTGTGAAATTGCTTATTCTTAGAATATGCTTCAATTCTTTTGACTTCTTTAGCTATCTCATAATCTTTATATATTTTTAATAAATCTATATTTATCCTTTTAATGATTTCTTCGCTTTTTGTTTGATTATTATTTCCTTTTTTAATATTTTTTCCTTTGTTAAACTTAACTTTTGGAATATATTTATTGATTTCATCAAATAGCAACTCATTAATTATATTCTCAACTAGGTTAATTCCTGTATTATTGATAGCTTCTAATAAATCATATTCAGAAAAAACTTCTCCATCAATCTCTATCGTTTCATTGTTTTTTGAATTCATATATGCAAATTTATTTAAATTATAATTATTGTTTTTAAACAAATCATAGTAATTTCTAAACTCTCTTTTTTCTCTTCTTGTTAACTTTTCTCTATTTATAGCTTGTCTGAATAGTTTAGCTGCTAAAGCCGATATAGGAATTATCGTCGGATTTTTCATACCATTCCCTTCAATATATTCACGTATTGAATTCATCGTCTTTCTTATGTCTTCTTTTTGCAAATCAAATTCATCTATTTTATTTACTACAAACAAAATTTTCAATTTATTTTCAGACTTCTTAACTTTATCTTGTATATGTAGCATAAGTTCCAAATCATCATTTATCCCAAACTGAGTTGCATTGATTATATATAATATTAATCCTTCATCAAGTTTATCAAGCAACTTATAAGTTTCCTCTTGATGTGTTGAATCTCCTGAAAAATTTGTTCCTGGAGTATCTATTATTACTGTTGCTCTACTATGATTTTTAATAGATTTAATATCTCCTTCTATTAATATTTGTTTTATTTCATTTTTCGCATTAAAACCATTAACAACATTGTCACTGTCTAAAGTAATTACATCCCTTTTTCCATCACTGTAATCTATATATGCCTTAAATTCTTTGGCTGTATCATTATCTAATATTGGCATAATCTTTGCTGTGCAAGCTTGATTTTGCGATGGCAAAATTTCAGTTCCCATTAATGCGTTAATAAACGTAGATTTACCGCTACTCATAGTTGCAATTACTACAATTTTAAATATTTTTGAATCATCTATCCCATAACTCTTTAACACTTATTTAATTCTCCTCTTTAATATCTTTTATAAACTTGTCAATTTTCTTAATACTATTTGAATTAGAATCAACTGTATAACAGCCCCATATTTTCAACAGTATTTTTCATTTCTTCCCTAAAATTATCTGGGCCCAGAACCTCAGCAAATTCTCCTTGACTCAATAGCCACATCTTTATACCCTTACCAAACATTTTCGCTTCAATTATGTATTCGCCATTATTTTCTTTAATAATCTTAGCATTAGGTAATCTATCTAATACAGCCTCTATAGAACCACCTTTAAATCTAAACTTTATTCGTTCTAATTCTCCAGACTGCATAAATTGTATTAGTTTTCTAAACTCTCCATCTTCAAATCTCTTACTGTGATCTACCTTATAGTTTTTATCTGTAGTAATAAGCTCCCTAATCCTATCTACTCTAAAGATAGTAGGATATTCGTCGCTTCTTCCCTCTATAAAACCTATAAGATAAAAATAGTATTCGGAAAACATAAGCCCTTGTGGATATATAATTCTCTTTGACATTTCTTCTTGCATCTTTCCATCTATACCAAGCTTGCAGTATCCTATTTCTAATATTTTTTGCTTTTTAATTGCATCGCTTATTTGCCATAGCTTGTCTAGAAGTTCTGTACCATGTCGCGGTGAAACGTAATTCACTAATTCATTTCCTATAATAAACTTAATATTTTCTTTACCTTTACATACACAATTATTAATCAGATTATTCATCATACCTTTTATCTCATTTTTTACAAAGCCTCTACTTTCTAACAAAACTTTAGAGATTGCTAGTACTTCTTTTTCATTTAGAGTTTTGCTATGCTTTCCTTTTAGGATATATCCATCTTTCTCTGCTATAACTTCTTCTCCTATTAACTCTCCATTAGAATCTTTAGATTCTTCAGAAACAAAATCTTTAATTTCTTTTATATATCTATAAAAAGTTCTTTCATTAATTTTAAATTTGTTTAATACATCATCCTTTGTAACTACTTTCCCATCTTTTAATTCATTATAAATAAATAACAACACATATGATTTAGATTCTTCCATATTAAATACGTTAACCTTTCCTATTTTACCATTTATATTATATTATTACACATTTCTCCTTAAAATTCATCTTTTTTTAGTTTATTCTTGTACATTTCTGCATCAGCCTCTTTTATTAAATCATTAATAGACATTTTCTTTTTTATTTCCTGCTTATATTCATAAAATCCATAACTTAAACTTAAATTATAAGTGGTATTATTTTCATTAAATCCATCTACCTTTTTACAGATTTTATGCCATATATTATTTACTTCTTTCATAGTTGTTTTTGGGAAAACTATCAAAAATTCATCTCCTCCCATCCTGATTATGAAATCAGTTTTTCTTATACTCTCTTTTAGAATATTTGTTACATTTATTAACAAGTTGTCCCCTTCTTCATGACCAAAAGTATCATTTACAATCTTTAATCTATCTACATCAACAAAGCAGACTACAATATTTTTCCCATTGCTTTTTGATGAGTAAAACTCGTCACTTAACACTTCTAAGCCTGCTCTTCTATTTAATACTCCAGTCATCACATCTGTATTTGCATAATAACTTAATTTTTCTTTTTCTAAATACAGTTTCTTTAAAATGTTATCCTTTTGTATCAAAATTTTGATAAGAGTTTCTTTGTCCGTATTTTCATACTTCACTTAACATCCCTGCCTCAATATTTCTATCTTGTAAACTTTTCTTTAATTATACTTTGTTATACTGACATTAACTGTCAGTATGAATTTAAAAAAAGAAAATTTTCATAACATAAAAAAAGCCTA
The DNA here is from genome assembly GCF_045310795.1 of Candidatus Clostridium helianthi. NCBI lineage: Bacteria > Bacillati > Bacillota > Clostridia > Eubacteriales > Clostridiaceae > Clostridium > Candidatus Clostridium helianthi. The sequence continues at coordinate 42,547 of NZ_JBJIAB010000030.1, read as the reverse complement.
TACCTTTAGATATAGATTTTTTCAAATTATAAAATAAAACATAATATAATTTGCTTATTAATTTCTCTATTATTTCAATGTGATGAGTGTGTTGAATAAATTTATTAAGTCATAACTTAGATATTTTTTGTGACCCTTTTTCATTAAGAATAAATTAAATCTTAAATCAAAGTAAAAGAGGCAATAATCTTTTCCTTGATTACTGCCTCATAAAAAATAATTTAATTAATTCCATATTCTTCTGCACGTTCTAATAATTCAAGTATAGATAATTCTAAACTTTCTTCTGCATTTTTTAATACTTCAGGAGTAAATCTTACAAATTTTAAATTATGGTCTTCAACTTCATCAATTTCAATATCTACATCTGTTCTTTTAGGATAAAATATCAATACTCTCATAACTGGTCTAATAGAATTTTTATATTTAGACCCTTTTTCTCCTTCTTTTATAAATAAATATCGTGTTGAGCAATTGTCTCCATAAGCTGTTAATTGTTTTATAACATTTGAATTCATTTCTCTTTGATATCTAGTATAATTTACAGCCCAAAGACCTTTTCTATCTCTATATTTAAACTCTAAAATTATACTTCCTATATAAACATCTCTTTTATAAACATCTATTCTTCCATCTGGTTGTCTATTGCTTGAAGTAATATATAATGGTGTATTATATATTGATGTTTCACTACTATAATTTGGTATACTATCATCATATGTTAAATTCATATAAATATCATCTTTTTTAAATGAAAGCCTTGTGCTTGATTCTAATTCAGGTATTAAAACTTTATTAGATTCAATAGTTTGATTAAACAACCACCCACTATCTATTCTAAATCCAAGTTTCTCTCCTATAACAATTCGGCTTATCTTTACAAAGCACCACATTTCATATAATTTGTCTGTTCTTTTCCATTGAAATGCAAATTTATTATCTAAAGTTATAGTGAAGTCATTTCCCTTTAATTGTTGATATAATTTATAAATTAGATTATACCTTGAGTCGAAAAATAGTGTATGTGGAAGATTAATTCCAATTCTGTTTGATACACTTTTGAACCATTCAACAGAATTTAATATATTAATTGCATTTTTCATTTTTCTGGCTAAATCCATCAAATTTATTACATATTCAATAGTCCTTTCCTCATCCTTTATTTTATTTTCATTATTTTTATATCTTTTTAATTTTTTTATGTTGATTTTCTTTTTATATATAAAATTTTCACTAACCTCAATAAATTCTTTTAAAAATATACCAATTTCAATCACTATTTTTTTTATCCATTGATTCTCAGGCAGATCATAATCCAATTCAATTGTTGGTTGCTTTAAAAATCCTTCTTCTAAATTTCCTTCTAAATGATTTCTTATAGTTATCTCATCAATAGATTTAACCTCATCTTCTCTTACAGTTTTATATATTTTTTTTATTTTATAATTTGGTTTAATTTTCAAATCTTCTAAAGCTGCCATTACACTAAAAAATTTATTTTCTATAATCAAAAATTTGTACAAATCTATAGGCAAATCCTCTATAAAAACTTCGCCAATTGATATATTTTTTTTAATTAATTCAAATGCAAGTCCATTAATTTCTTCTTCTAGATCTTCCTTAACTACTTCTAATTCTTTTTCTGTAAATAATTTAGGTTCTACTTTCATTTTAGAGTAAAACTTTTTATTATGTATTTCAACAATCATCCTAAATGTTCCCGGTATTAATGGAAAATTATCAACAGTATATAGGTCAATTAAATTATTAGAAGGTTCTATATATACCTGACCATCTATATCTTCTTTTGCAATATCATTATTAAGTGTCTCTATTCCATCCATATAAAGTTTGGCATTACTATCTTCACATGTGAATAGTAATTTAGTAACAACATTCTCCTTTATTACTATTGCATCTTCTAAGTTATAGAAATCCATTTCCTTTTCAAAAAATTTAGCTTGTTGTGGACTATTATTTTGTGTAATTTCTATAAAAAATTCATTATTATTTTTATATTGTATATCCATAAATTTTCAACTCTTTCGCCTTTTGCTTTATGCAATTCTTAGACTTACTAAAATCTGATATTTCCTTGTATTCATCAAATTTATCAATAAGTATACTATTACTTACATTGTCATCATTTTTATTATAAGTGCCCACCAAATCCTGCAATTGCTCTTGTGAGCCTCTAATTTTAGTTAAAACTCTTTGTAATATCTGCAAATCAAATGCTTCTTCTCTAGTTAAAATGCTATCACTTGGAATATTTTTTAAATACAAATCAATCTGCCTTACTATTCTAAAACCTACTCCTAAATTTTTATTAGTCTTATTTATCTCTATATTTAATATATTTAATAAGTCTAATTCTTTCTCCTTTAATGTAACTTCCGATTGAATTACTTTATATTGATTATATTCAGTAAACATAATTTCATTACATCTTATCTGCTTTTCAAATTTTACATCTTTTATCTTATTAAGATCTTGTGATCCTAATGTAATAACATTTGCTCTATCCAAAACTTTATCCGAGAAATGATATGTTGATTCATCTATATTAACTGTTCCTGCAAATAAAATATTATCTCGTATTGTAATCTGTGATGGATACTTATCTGCATTATATAATTTATTTTCTAAGTCGTTATTATATAATGTAACTTTTCTTTTTGTTGAGTCCATCTCCAAAATAGATAAAAATTGTGCAAAATAGTATTCAACCCTAGCTAAGTTCATTTCATCAAAGCAAACAATGTAAATCTTATCAATATTCTTATCTGCTTGTACTAATGTATCAATTAAACTTGTATCACCAGGCTTATATATATTATGAATAGAATCTACATAACCTAATAAATCTCTATCATCACACCACGATGGTCTAACTGGTATTATATTCAGTTGAGAAGAATCTAATCCTAGCGCTTCACCATACATCTGCACTAATTTACTTTTACCTGTTCCGCTCATTCCTGACAATATAACCAAGTTAGAAGATTTCATAGCTGTATGAAAATTAATTAAATCCTTTTCGTCATATATCAATCCAGCATCTTTAGTTCTTTTTACGAAGTTATTAATAAAAACTTTTTCTTCTACCTTCTCTTCTTCATCTTCTTCTAAATTTACTTTCGTTTCCTCTGCATCCTCTTCAAATGTTATTCCATGATCTATTAATCGTTCCATCTCTAAATAGACATCCGTACCAACAAATAATATATTTCTAATTTCTGGGCTTTGAATTATATTCAAAAAAAGCTCTTGATTTATATCCGAATGTTTTAAATATTCAAATTCAAATTTAATTTTTCCTCTCGAATAAACATGACTATTAAAACTTCCAATCACCTTCATATCTTGTTCATCTTTCCAAGCAATTATTGATGGTGTATCGGATACTTCATTAGAAATTCCATCTAACTGATCTATAAATTCCTTCCTACTAACCGAATTTAAAAACTCCTCAAATTTCCTGTAAAGATTATTTGCAGTAAATAATGGTACCGGAATATATGTAGAATTATTTTTATAATTGATAGGTTTTACTACTTGCTTTACATCTCTAACTACAAAATTTTCTCCTTTTTGGACTGGTTTAAATATTAATAATCTTTTTGACAAAAAGTTTTTTAATCTGTAAACTCTCTCTTCCTCTGAAAGTGTTATATCATCTTCAAAGTCACAATCTTGTATATCAGATGTATATACTGTAAAATATCTATTATTAGGGAAGCTCTCAGGTTGATCTGATATTAATTTTATCGCAAATTGTAGAGAATTATACTTATTTATAAAAACACTATCTTTCCAAGCTCCTCCATACATTTCTTCGGCTTCTGCTAAAGTTCCTACCATATATATATCCCAATTTCTATTCATCTATTTAATTCTCCCTTTTCAAATATTCTCTTAATTTTTTATATGATATAAATTCTTTAATCTTATTTGAGTCAATTTTCTCTTCAATATTTATTTTATCTAAATAAGATATATCATACGATAATACCCAAACCTCATTGCAATTATTAATTATATCTTTAAAATTTTCTAATTTATCTATTTCTATTGTACAAATATCATAATTATCTATTTCTTTTATTTCTTTTGAATATATTTCTCCAAAAACTACCACTTTCTTTGTTTCCTTTTTCCGTCTTTCCTGTTCAATCTTTTCCAAAAGATTCAACTTACTTTTTAACTTGTTATTAGCGTTTTCTAAAATCTCTATCTTAGCTCTTTTTTCATTTATATCTTTTTCTTGAGATGCGGTTATTACCTTAATCTCATCATATTTCTTTTTAATACTATAAAATTCACTTTGATACTTTTCATTTTCTTTAATATTGATTTGATTTTCTTTTTTTACTTTTTCATTTTCTTCTTGTAACATTGTTTTTTCTTTTTTTAAACTCTTTATATCAGATGTCATTTTTTTATTATTATCCTCTAATGTTGCTCGTTTTTTTTCTAGTTCAAGAACTTTCTTTTTTAAAACATCCATATCTTTATTTAATTTTTCTATCTGTTCACTATAATCATTATTTATTAATTTCTCGTTATTTTTATCTTCTCTAAGTTGCGCTTTTTCTACTTGATTATCTTCTAATAATATATCCTTAATTGTTGCTAAATCAGTTTCACGGCCTCCTATCTTTAATTTATTACTACTGCTAAAAGATAGAATTTGCCCTAATAATTTAGCCATCTTAATCTTATCTTCTTTGCTCATAATATCTAAACTACTAGCTTCTTCTATTTCCAATTCTATATTTTCTTTAGAAACATTGCTAAAATATTCATTAATCAAAGCTTTATATTCAACGTTTGATAGCTCTTTAATTATTAGCTTTTTGGGAGGTGTCATAACCCCATTTTTATATTGTATTGTTCTAAATCCTTTTATTTTTAACTTAACATTCTTAGCAATATTTATTAAATTTTCATTACTTATTATTTCTAACAAGTAACTTACCATTTTGTCATCCACTTTAACTCCCCCTCATTATACAATTATATATACTTTTTCTATATTTTTCTACAATATCAACTTTATTCATAAATAAATGCTAATTAAAATCCCAAAAAGCAAATATCATAGAATATATACTTTGCTGCCTTCTCATATTATATGGATATATTATTTCTATGACTAACTCAATTAAAATTAATCATTTTATCCAAACTCACTTTCATCAATCTCTCACTTGCCTCGAGTAGTACCTTCGCAATTTATCTTTTCCAAACTAATACTTCTGACCTGCTATCTCCCCTATGTTAATATAAATTCCACATAAAGCTTTATGTCTTTTGTTTCTCCTCTTTCATTATCTTGATCGTCTATTTTATATCATTCATCACAACTATAGCTATTACCATTATCAATCCTTCGCACTTCCTTTATAATAATTTTTCTTCTCTAAATTATTCTTATATATACGTTATATAGATTTTAACCATATATACTATATGTAGAGGTTAATTTAACATTAAACACAATATATGTAAAATAATTCATTGATTTTATAGATCTTATGTATGAAGGAGGTTTATATGGATTTTAATTATATCGAAACTTTAGTTACTAGGTGCAAGGATAATGACGAAGGCGCAAAAGAAAAATTAGCTGAAGAATTTAGACCATTAATTTATAATATCTCAAAGAGAACTTTCATTGATGGATATAACTCATATGATATTATTCAGGAATGCTATCAATCACTTTTTAAGTCTATCTCTATGTATAACTTAGACAAGCATAGATTCGTTGCTTATGCTACCAATGCCATTAAAAATAATATAAATGATTTGATTAAGAGAATTAAAACCAGAAGCTCTACTGAAGGTAATAAAGCTCTAAGCTTGCATGATAATTTTGAAAAGGACATCCCGTCACAAGAAATCTCTCCTGAAACTTCATTATGTGAGATGTGTGATTACGAAGACTTAAGACTAGCTCTAAAAAATTTAACTAAAGATGAGAAAGAACTTATAGATTTTGTATTCTTTAAGAATTATACAGTTCTGGATTATGCCCATATAAAAAACATGTGCTATTCTACTGCTATTGTAAGAAAGAAAAACATTCTAAGAAAAATCCACAATAATATTTCATTTTATTATTAAAGCAAAACGTCCAACAGCTCCAAGGTTATTTTTTTATCCTTGGAGCTATTATTGTATAAAGAATTATTTCTCTAATTTATTCTTCTATTTATTTTTTACATTTTAAACTTCTTCATTGAAGTTATCTTATATTAATAGATTTTTCATTTATAAATCGTCTTTTAATAAACAATGTTGTAAATAAAATTCATGTGAAATACCTTGTTCATATCCTATTGATACTAAATAATCTTCAATAGATTCTTCTAAATTCTTTTCCTTGGGTAACATCTATTTTTCCCCCTCCATAATTTTGTACACCTGAAATCTCACTTTATACTAAAATTATACAATATACAGCTTATCTTTTACATAATTTACTTGTATTTATTATTCTTAAGACAAAAAACAGATAAGATTTTATTAAATTCATCTCATCTGTTCTCATTGCTTCTATATTAATCTAGGATTTCCATTTTAAGGTGCCTGAGTAATCTCAATTTCTTTTCCTTTGAATACAATTGCAAGCTTTATTATATTTTTTACTCCACGGCTTTCAAGCTCCTGTGAATATTTCATGTCTTCTATTTGCTTTAAGGCTGCCTTGCTTCCCTCTTCTATTGTTGTCTTTAAAAAATCATCTATTTTCTTAAATTCAATGACAATTCCTATTTTAGAAATGTCCTTTGGAATTAGCATAACATCGTATCGTCCATATCCACTTTCTTTATTAGATTTAACTTCATATTTATCCGAAAGTGATATCAGCATTCCAAGTACAAAAGCATGATAAACCCGTTCTGGTTCAGTTCCTGATACATCAAAGTAACTTAAATTATTTATTACAAACTGCTTAAATATTCCCGAAAATATTTCTATTTCACCATTTATAAGCATATTTAACATCAGTTCATATTTTTCATTAGTCATAGTTTCATTAAACCACTTTTTAATTAAATTTTCATAAAATATATGAACTTCTTCATTAGGAATTTTAAGTTCACAGTTTAATCTACCTCTTATATTTTTTGTCTTTACAGCTTTTAAATACCCGCTTAAAAGCAAAAAACTCCAAATATTATCATTAGAATCTTCAACTTCTGACATTACTATACTGTCATCAATCACCTTATTTATAGATTTTCCTTCAATAAGATCTTCTAGTTCAAGTTTCATGTTTTTATCGCCTTTAATTAATAATTTTTTAATCAAATCATTGTTGCTACTATTAATCCAATACGGCATAAAGCCTTCTTTAATATTTTTTAAATAATTCAATACTGACCATGGATTATAAACTACTTCTCCAGCAAAAACATATCCATTATACCATTTCTTAATATTTTCAATCTTTTCCACTGCCTCATAATAATTAGCTAAATCAAAAACTTCATTTTCTGTAAAACCAAATTTATCATTAAAATTATATCTTAAAATAGTATTTACCTCTAAATTATTAAGTCCTGAAAAAATACTTTCTTTTGCAACTCTAAGTATTCCTGTTATTAGTGATTTTTCAACATATGGATTATCTTTAAGTGCTGAAGTTAATAAATTTCTTATTGATACAATCATATTATCGTAGTAACCACGCAAATATCCTTCTTGAATTGGCACATCATATTCATCTATAAATAGCATTACCTTTTTGCCATAATGCTTATTCATATATCCCATAAGATTGCTTATGCCCTCATATAAAACACCTATTGAAGCTTTTCTTGAAATCATTTCTTTAAAATCATTTTTATCAAATTCTGATAACTTATTACTATCTAACAAATACTCATGTTCTTTATATAAGTTAGATAATAGCACCTTAATTCCATCTTGAAAGTCTTCAAATGAAATATGTTTTTGATTTTTAAAAGTAATAAAAATAACTGGATACTGCCCTTGAAGCTTCATTATCTCTTTTTCATTTTCTATTTTTAAGTTTTTAAATAAATCTTTGGTATCATCTTTGGTTCTTATATCAAAAAAATATCTTAACATACTTAAATTCAGGGTTTTTCCAAACCTTCTTGGTCTTGGTGTTAAGATAATTTTTGCTCCATTTTCTATAAATTCTTTTATTAATAAACTCTTATCTACAAAAAAATTATTTCCTTCTATTAATTCTTTAAAATCAGATGCTCCAATCTGTATATTTTTTCTCATTTTATTACCCCTTTTCTCCTCACCAATTTCCTCTTGCTATATACTATTTTTATTATATCCAATTTTATATATTATTAAAAGAAGTAATCACGAGACTAATAAAAACACTAAAGCGATTTTTTATTCTTTATTTCCTAATATATTTTCCTTATTCAGTTAAATACGTAGAGACGTCATCAAGAAACTTATCTTCATCTTTAGTTACCTCCGCTACTGTTATCCCATCGCAAGAAATCTCTCCTGAAACTTCATTATGTGAAATGTGTGATTATGAGGACTTAAGGCTAGCTCTAAAAAATTTAACTAAAGATGGGAAAGAACTTATAGATTTTGTATTCTTTAAAAATTATACAGTTCTGGATTATGCCCATATAAAAAATATGTGTTATTCTACTGCTATTGTAAGAAAGAAAAATATTCTAAGGAAAATTCACAATAATATTTCATTTTATTATTAAAGCTAAACGTCTAACAGCTTCAAGGTTAATTTTTTTATCCTTGGAGCTGTTATTATTACAATGTGATTTATATTATATTCCAATAGTTTTAAATATTAAATATACACTTTATTCAAAACTAAAATTATTTATAACCTCAGTAGTTTCTTCCACATAGCTATCAACCACTTCATCAATTCCATCACAAATATATCTAAGACTACACCCCTGACATTTATCTAGTATCCCATTCTCTAACAAAGAACATTTTAACTCATCCTGAAAAGTAGAATTTCTAATTGCTAAAGCTGTAAATGAAATTAAAAAGCATTCATCCAGACATTAGCATATGTGTCAGCACAATAGTTGATATTGCTATAGATTATTACCATAATCACATTGTAAATGAAGGCGGTACTCAATAGAAAACAAATTAATGGATTAAGGGCTTCAACAATAAACTTAATACCATAATATCAACAAAGCTTGGAATGTGAATTTTTATTTTCTCCTTAAATTAAGTTTAATTTATTCATCTTTTTTATCTCACGATATATAAAAATTAAAGATATCATTGCAGCAAGAAAATCAGCTAATGGAACAGATACAAAAATACCAGTGATTTTAAGAAATATTGGAATTATTAAAATTAATGGTATTAGAAACAAAAATGGTTTCATTATTGATAAAAATAATGCAGGCTTAGGTTTTCCAATATACTGAAAAAAGCTTGAAGCAATTACTTGAACACCTACTAAAGGACTCATAAATATCATTGCTCTTAAAATAGGAACTGTCAGTACTATTAATCCATTATCAGATGTAAAAGCACCCGCTATTTTATTTGTAAAACCAATAATTATAATTAAAAATGCCAATGAAATTATAACTGATGCTAAAATTGCAAGCTTTAAGCTTTGTTTTACTCTATCGAATTTTTTAGCACCATAATTAAATCCTATAATAGGCTGAAGGGCTTGTCTAATTCCATACATAGTAATGGTAATAAACCCGAATACACGATTATATATACCAATTGCAGAAACATATAAGTCAGATCCGCCATAAACTTTTAATGAATTATTTAATACTATGGCTAGAATTCCATAAGCCAGTTGAGTCATAAACGTAGATAATCCTAAGGAAATGGCTTCCTTTAATAACTTTATATTAATTGTTAAATTTTTAACTTTCACCCCTAAAATTTTGCTATTCAAACAGATGTATACTAGTAAAAATATGAAACATATTATTTGCGAAATGTCTGTAGCAATGGCAGCTCCTTTTATACCATATTGAAGTCTTGTAACCAATATATAATCTAATGGAATATTAATTACAGGTCCTATTATCATGCTTATCATAGCAATATTAGCATGTCCTTCTGATTGTATGATGCTATTAGCAACAATACTAAAAACGAAAAAAACACTGCAATACAAAGTAATTCTAAAGAATGTTACAGCATAAGGTAGTATATTTTCTAAGGAACCAAAGATATATAACATAGGTCTTATGAAAACGAGTCCTATAACCATAATTAAAATTCCTAATAAAACAGAGGATGTTAATGCGGTCCCCACAGCCTTTTCTGCTCTTAGTTTATCTCCTGCTCCAAGACTTCTAGAAGTTATAGAAGCAATTCCAACTCCTATCATTTGAGAAAGCGCCAGTATTATTTGCTGAATAGGAAAGACTATAGTTAAAGCTGCAATTCCTAAGCTACCATTAGGCTGATTACCTATAAAAATTGCATCAATAATGTTATATAATACATTAGCTAAAAATACACTTATAGCAGGAATAGAAAACTTAAAGAGTAATTTTTTGATACTACCTTCCAGAATAAAATTTTCAAGTTCAGTCATATTATTACCTCCTCTTACTTTTCTTTATTATAACAATCCGCGTAAAAGATTTTTTGACCTATCTTGCTGTTATCGGAATAAAAAGATATGCATCAATATTTTTTTGATTAGGTACAAAACCATTGGGATAAAACTCATATGCGTAATTATCGCATGGGACATACAATTCATCATTAAGTAAGCTAAACCAGTTTCTCTGTATCTGAATCTGTATCTTTTCGATTATATTTGTTAAGGAATATACTGCATAATCATTCTCCGGTATATATTTATGTACTAATTCAGCATCTTTCCTGTCAATCTGACTAAAATATCGACTATCAATTCCAGCGATAAAATCGAACTCATACCCCCTCACTTCTTCATTTTTACAAAAATCCAATCCGTAAACCCCATCAATTTGATTATATATTTTATCCAATTGCACTTTTTGAGCAGTTTGATTAAAAATACGTGCAACATCATGTTTTTTATTATCCCCATGATACAATAATCCTGTTATCTCAAAAGAATTTTTATGTATTATTTCATATTCTGTTGCTGTTCCATATGACATCACCCTCTCGATGTCTTCCTGTGTAATTGAATATTTATATAAATTTAAATATTCAATCTTATTGTTACGATAATCCTTTGGTGTAATACCAAAATATGCCTTAAACATACGGGTAAAACTTTCCTGAGAACTATATCCACACATTATAGCTATATTCAATATACTATCTCTTGTCTCTAATAAGCTCATCGCTGCAATTGTAAGCCTACGCTTCATTTGATAATCTCCAATATTCTCTCCCAACACTGCTTTGAATAATCTAGCATAGTGAAATTTAGAAAAATTAAACTGCTTCGCAAGTTGTTCTAATGAAACTCCCTCCAGCAAGTGTTTTTCTAAATATTCAATTGCATCCAAAACATAATTCTTTGTATTCATAACATCACCTCATAGATTTTTCTTAATTACTTGATCTAAGCTTATATGACATAAAGCTTAAAGCTACCAATGTTGCCTTTTCTAGATTTGATGGATATAATTACCCTATCTTAGAGAAAAAAAAGTACCTATGTTTTTCGCAGAATAGTACTAGAATATCATATCATTATTATACTACAATTTTTCATTATTTTTCCTATATTTTCCCAAACTGCAATTTACTGTTTTAATAATATACATGTTAATCAAATTTCAAAACTGTTTTCATTATCCCAAGCCCTCCCCCATCAAATGTAATGTAATCACAATAAGTAACCTACGTTTATTGAAAAAATAACCATCGCTATCAATCCAAAGGCTATAATAAATATTACAGATCCATCTATTTTTTACAAAAGTCTTCTCTCTTTTTTAATTCAATTCTTATTTCACTCCTAATCATTTAACAAACACACTCTATAATTTTATTACGCGATTAAAATTTTTCTCCACTAATATTTAAGACGTATTTTCCTATCTTAAACCACATAAAAATCGAACTTTTTTAAGCCAACAGCCTTCAAACCCGCATTATTCCAGCATATTCTTCAGACTATTAGAATATCAGAATATATATTCTAGTATTCTGAAGAATAAATATGGTGGAGAATATATATTCTTTACCATATAAGAATATTGACTAAATGTTTTGAGCTTGTTTTAAATATCTCTCTAAATTTTACAAAGCCTTATGAAAATTCTTGCGCCCTATTGCTTAGTAGCTTAGTACATTCATATATCCATTAAAAGGAGGTGGATATATATGCAGGTAACTGATTTAATTAATCTTATGGTTAACAATAGCTTTGCTATAGCTGTAGCAGCATATTTGCTAATACGCTTAGAAAGACAAATTGATAACTTATCCTCATCAATTAATAGGTTAAATACTATAATATCAGCTAAACTTGGAGTAGCTATTGATACTGATAGTCCTAATGATGATTCTCATAACGTAGCTTAAGAAAAATGCAATAAACATTATAAAGTGCCCTCCAAATATTAAATATGAGTGTATCATATGTCTAACATTGGGGGGGAACTTCATTAATTTTCAATGTTTATTGCATTTAAACTTGTTTAATTATATCCTATTAATCTATTCTTCCAGATTAAGTTCAAATTCATCATTTGTATCTTTAATGTCACCATACTTAAGTAATTTATCCAATATAAGTGAAGCCTTATGCGCCATCGGTCATCCAAATGAAGGATTAGTCTAATGCCTTGTTACAGCTTGCACCTTTTTCATTTATGATGCAGCTAATTATTATTCAAACTCATCCATATTGGCTGTCACTATTCCCTCTGCGCCTTGCCCTTTATCTATTTTTCCAAACCTTTTTAATGAAGAATCATATTCATCTTTAGAAACTTCCTGTCCATTTACATAATAAGTTGCATCTCCATTTATAAATCTACCTGCATTATCCCAACATGAATATACTTCTTTGCATTTACTATTTTCTAATTTATATCCTCTGGCATAATTATTTCCTTGATTTCCACCACAAATAAAAAATACTTTCTCTGAACTACTATATCCATAATAATCACCATGAGAATTTTCTATTTGTTCTACATTAACATTTCCATTATCATATGTAACTACAAATAATGATTCCCCAGCTAATCCCAAACCACACTCTGAGTTAAATAACATCTCTGAAGTACCATCTTGATTTATATCCAAAATTATAGGGTTATATATTGAAGTTGTATTTGTAGTTTTTTTAATCCAATCTTTATCACTTAATAAACTCTCATATTTCTTTATTTCTTCTGAAGGCTCATTAATATATGCTCCATTTGAATTTAAATAGTATCCATCAATAATTATGTCATGCAGCATATAACCATCATAATCAAAATAATACCATTTTCCATCTATTAAGCTCCAACAATTTTTAGCATATGAATTACCTTCTGTATACCACTAACCTTTAGAATCGCTTTTCCACTGCGCACTTGCACCTATTGGATTTAATGCTAATACTGAAGCTACTATTAATGCACTTGCAATCATTTTTTTCATATAAATTATTCCCCTTTTTATCACTTCATTAATACTCTAAACTTTATAGCTAGTCCTAAATCACTACTTACTTAAATCTTCTAAAAGTGGTGCAACTTTACTTTGACCTTCACTATCTAACTTTTCATATAATTTTTCAAGTGCATTATAATATTCATCTTTAGAAACACTTTTGTTATTTGTATAATCTTCTTCACTTATAAAATAACCTTTATGTGGGCCACCAGTATGATCTTTGGTAGAATCGTAGTAAAAATATACTTCTTTCAATTTATTATCCTCTAACTTATATCCTCTAATCACTTTACTTCCATAACAGTAACTATAGACAAAAAATACATTATCTGATTTACTATAGCCAGAATATTCAGGATAACTATCATTAGGATCACTTAGTATGCTGATATCTCCTTTGTTATAATTCACTATCTTTAATGAAAATTGAGATTGATTTGTTACTACCATTTCTTTAATACCATCATTATTTAAATCTATAACTATTCCTCTTAGTGGAGCATTTACTTCTATCATACTATTAGCAGTAAACCCTCTCTGCCATTTCATGCCGTTAGTTATTCTATCGTACCAATCATCACTTTTAATTATTTTTGCATATTCTTTTATTTCTTCAGATGGATTATTTACATAAACTCCATTAGAATCCACATAATAACCTTCTACAATTTCATCATGCTTCATATACCCAGTATCATAATCAAAGTGATACCATTTACCGTTTATATCCTTCCATCCCTTAGACCAGCTGCTTCCTTCTGAATCCCACCAGCCTTTAGAATCTTGTTTCCACTGTGCACTTGCTCCTATTGGATTTAATGCTAATACTGAAACTGTAATTAATGAACTTGCTATTATTTTTGTTAACTTTAATCTTTTCATGAATTATCCTCCTTACTCACGTTAACCTTCTTTTATAATAAAGTCAGGTTTCTATTTTAATATAACTTAAAACTTAGATTTAATGCCGTAAAAGCAACTATATATCCACTAGGACTTAATTAGATATGTTTGTAATATAGTATTGTAAGATTAGTCAGTATATTTAAAATTCTTTATTCTCTCCTTATTACTCCATTCCACCAAATTTCTCCCACCATCTAGTTCATAAACCTTATTATTATCCTTGTCAATAAAAATTGTGCTAGGCTCATAATCTTGTGGAGTTTCTATAAGTTTAAAACAAATACCATCATTTATATGAAAATCTTTATACCAATCAATACTCATGTTTTTCCCGGATGAATTAACTTTTACTTCCTGATTAGATTTAATATCCATCTTTTCATAAATTAATTTCTTATATTGTTCAACTTCATCTTTTGTTACACCTTCTACCCATTCTCCATATATTCCAATAACATATCCATCAATTACTGTATCTTTCGCCATCTCACCATTACTATAGCAATAATACCAATTATCATAATATTTATTTCTATCATTTATCCATCCAGTTTTCATATAACCATTAGAATCAAAATAATAACTTTTTCCATCTATCTGTGTCAATCCTTTAGCATATGAGCTACCTTCTGAGTACCACCAACCTGTAGAATTTTTTCTCCACTGCGCACTTGCTCCTATTGGGTTTAATGCCAATACTGAAAGCGCAATTAATGAACCTGCTATTATTTTTGTTAATTTTGTAGTTTTCATTAATTATTTCCCCTTTAACATCATTATTTTGTTTTCTTACTTAATTATTACATGGATAACTAAGTAACAGTCTGTCCATTTTCATAATAACCAAGCTTTCCATATACACCTTCATCATCCATGCATGAATATACTTTTTCAAAAATGATTATTCTTTAATTTCAAATCAACAAAATCCGATATCTAATCAAAGTAGCCAAATTTGACATCATCTGATTTTAAATATTTTTTAATATTTTCTTGAAAATCTTTTTCTTCTTCCTTTGAATCCATTATATAAATTTTCTTTAAATTATTTAATTTTTCAAAAGCAGAAAAATCAGTTACTTGATCAAAACTCATTGCTAAGTTTTCTAAATTATTGCAATTAGTTAAATAATTATATAACCCTGTTTATATAGTTCACACTTTAAACTGGTACGCATACACCATCTTCTCCTGCACGATATCCATCTTTAGTACAATTAGTCATCATATCTCCACTCACATAGAAATAGTACCATTTTCCATCTATTAGTTGCCATCCTTTTGCCCATGCATTATCTATCCTATACCTCCAATTATCAAAAAGAGCATTCTGTTTTTTTACCCATCCGCTTGTAGGCATTTGAGTTAGTGCTCCATCTGCTCCAACATAATATTCATCAGGATAATCAACTATTATTGAATTAGATTTCATAATTCCATTTGCACCAAAGCTATACCACTTTCCGTCTATTTGCTTCCAACTACTCCCTCGCTCTGGTGTAGCTACTGCTGGAGAGCCATCTGAATTGAAATAATACCAATTTCCATCTATCTTTTGCCACCCAGTAGCCCAAGAATCACCTATTCTATACCATCGATTGTATGTATATGAATTTTTTACACTTATCCATTCTCCTTTTTTATCTGACTTTGTATTCTCAATTACTTTCCCTGATTGCTTGCTTACTGTTTCTGCTTGAGCTTCTAATGGCATTAATGTGATTAGTGAAGATGCTAATAATAAATTAGCTATTATCTTTGTTAATTTCATAGTTTTCATTAATTATTCCCCTTTACTCATACAATACTTTACATTTACTCACTTTTTATATCATTCAGTTAATCTCAATTTTTCATCACTTATTCTCTTAATTCTTGCATTTACTATTGAATCCAAGCACCATCAGCACCTAATTGATATCCAGCTATTGTTGTATCATGTGCCATTTCTCCATTACTATAGCAATAATACCATTTGCCATTATCATAAATCCAACCAGTTTGAACTATTCCATTTTTAAAGTAGTACCAATATGGATAATTCGCATCTTGAGACCAGCCATTAGTCCCGAACCATCCATGTTGCCCACTATAGTTACCTCCACAAAACTCAAATTCTGCATATATATTTCCATCCTTTAATACAGTTAAACTTCCACCACCAGTACCTCTATATTCGTTATAAATACATTTTGAATTTAATCCATAATAATAATGATTTTTAATGTATTGTTTATTTTTGAAATTATATATTTTTTCATCTATAAGATTAATCTTAGTATCTTCGTAATCGAAATGTTTTTTTACTGTTGTTTCCTCTTCAAATTCAAGATCGTCTGTCGTTAGACTTAGACCATTTTCAAGAGTAGGATTAATCCCTCGTACTATTTCAGCTTTTGCTTTTTCAATATTAACGTTATCTTCTGCATTAGCATAAATCGAATTAGATACTGCTAAAGACATTGCTATAATTGTTAAAGATATTGTTTTTACTAAATTATTTTTAATCATTATTATTTCTCCCCTGTTACGAATTTACTCAACGCTAAAAAGTATTGAGTAAATCTTACTTAGATTTAAACTCTATAAAAAATGCTATCAATAAATTACCAAATAAAAATACTTACATTAATTAGTGTATCTAAATTTACTTAGATAGAGTTTTTATTTTAGCTCTATATTGATTAGTTAATTGCTGAGCCATATCTATTCCTTGTGGAAAAGTACTTTCATTTACCGTATACGCTATAACAACCAACTTATCAGCAGAATCAAAATAAAATCTAATATTAAATCTTGTTATTCCTTCATAATATGAATATGTTACACATTTTTTCTCAGGATCTGACTTCCAATCCGCATACATGTAAAGCATATCACCGCTTGTTACATTTTTAATTTCTGTATTTCCATAAGCAACTAATACTTCACTTAATGAACTACCAATTTTAATTCCTTTGCTTGTTTGACTTTTATCTTTCCCATACTCAGAATCTTTTTGACTTAAATAACATCCCCAGCCTTTTACGTAATCATTAGCATAAAACCAATCAATTATATTTTTATATCCTTTTAATGAATTAGTTGTATCAGTTCCTTCAAAATTAAAATCTTCCCTTGATAATGTTCCTGTACCAGTTTTAATTACTGCTCCACTAGCATCTAATGTATTACCATCAACTATAGTATTAGCTTGCATATAGCCACTATAATCAAAATTATAGTATTTTCCATCTATATTTCTCCAACCTATAGCCCAAGAATCATCTCCTTCTGAATACCACCAACCAGTATTATCTTTCCTCCACTCTGCACTTGCTCCTATTGGATTTAATGCTAATACCGAAACTGCTATTAATGAACTTGCTATTATTTTTGTTAATTTTACTTTTCCCATTGATTATTTCCCCCTTGATAATTGTTTTTATATTTTTGTTTTCATTATTTAGATACTTGAACTTACTATTTGGTTTTATTATTTTAATATTTTATTTGCATTTTTTAATACGACGGTGTACATAAAGTTTTCCATTATTGCCTATGGTGGTAATTTCTAGATTTAATTCCCCTTTTAATCCACTATTATCTATTATCTCTACTGTTGTATTTCCTTCCTTCAATGGATTAATTTCTATTTGCTTTTTATCTGGTTCATTAATAATTCCAACAATATTTTCATCATATCCGCTAACTTTAGTAATAGTTCCGTCTGTAAAAACTTTTGATGCAATAAATTTATCTCCTTCTTTAGATTCAGTATATATTGAAAGACATTCATCCATCTTTTCTAATTTTATATTGCCTTGTTTTCCATTCACATCAGTTATTTTAATATCTTCTTGTCCATTTCCAACATTTGCTTTAATATCTTCGCCTTCAGTTTCATCATAATCTGTTCTTATTATTTCTACACAGCTATAGTCAGGAAGATTATTTGCTATTGCTATGTCACCATCAAGAATATCTACTGAACTAACGCCATCCTCCATTTTTAATTCGCTATATGTAATATAAAAATGTTCCCTTTTATCTATTGGTTCAGGTTTTGTATTTGCATATATTACACCTGCTATTGCAACTGTTGCACTAACCCCTGCTATAGCTGATTTAATTCCA
The DNA here is from genome assembly GCF_045310795.1 of Candidatus Clostridium helianthi. Classification (NCBI taxonomy): domain Bacteria; kingdom Bacillati; phylum Bacillota; class Clostridia; order Eubacteriales; family Clostridiaceae; genus Clostridium; species Candidatus Clostridium helianthi. The sequence goes on along the minus strand of NZ_JBJIAB010000030.1, from coordinate 23,926 downwards.
AAAACTTTTTTAGTCATTTTTGCTGTCCCACTGATTTTGTTTGATAAACTTGCATTAGAAATTTGATGTACAGTTCCAATTACAGAACTTCCACTTATACCATTAACTATATCTTTCAGTAGTATATTAGCTTTATCTAAAGAAATTTGTTCAATTCCTAGCTGATTTTGGAGAAGTAATAATAATACTGGTACTCCTGTTCCATATAATTTGGTTCCTTTTTTCTCCCAGGTATCTACTTCTGCTTTAATCTTCTTTCGTGCATAATTTAATCTGCTTTTAACTGTTCCTTCTGAACATTCCATATCTTCTGCTACTTCTGATAATGATAATTCATCAAAATAGTATAAATACACTGCTGTTTTTTGTTCTATGGGCAAATTATCAATTATATCTTTTATTATTTTTTGCTTTTCTTTACTATCTAAAATTTCTTGCGGTAAGAATTCTTCATCTTCCTCAAATTGAGTTTCAAACAAGTCTTTTCCTTCTTCTGACAATAAAATTTCTTTCTTATTCTTTTCAAAGTATCTGTTCGCTTTATTAATTGCTATCCTATTTATCCAACTTTTAATAGCATATGGATCTTTTATAGTTCCTATTTTGCTATTTACAGTCAAGTATGTTTCCTGCATTAAATCAAAACTTGTATGTTCATTTTTGGTGTAACTGTAAAGTAAGTTATATACTTGTTTATTAGTTTCATTATAAATAATTTCAAATGCACTAATATCCCCTTCCCTAAGTTTTCAGCATAATGTGCCAATTCATTATTGTTCATAGATATATTTCCCCCATTAATTATGGTATTTTACATAATTTATTACATTTTACTATATATATTTCACTAGTGGTACATATTTTATTAATTGTATAAATTATATTAATTGATATATATAACTTATCTCATTTATTTTTACTTCTCTTTAGCCTGACTAATTATTTTATTGTAGATAATTCTTTTTGACTCATATGATAAGCTTTCAGAAAATATTAAATTTTGGAGAAGTATAGTTATAATTAACTTTTTTTCTTTATTATAATTATCCATTTTAATGCTCCCTTTTATGGTGTTGTTTTATTTTCACTATTTAGATACCTAGAAATCTAATATGGTTTTATATAAATAGAATTTTTATTATTTTCGTCTTATAAATTCCTCAGCTTCCCTTATACTTAAAATTTTTGCTCAAACCACAAATAATTTTCATCTACTTATGTAATAACTAAAATTTATCCATATATCCTTTATGAAAATAAAGTAAAGGAGGTAATGAAACATGGCTGTAACTAAAACTATTGACTCTGTTTCTCTTAGTATTGAAGTTCAAAAGGCTCTAGATAAAGCTGGGGACCCAATTTATACCAAGAAAACTTTCTCAGGTATAAAAACAGATGCTACACCTGAAAATGTCTATGCTATTGCAGATGCAATTAAAGGTGTATTAGAAGCTAACACTAGAGATTACTTTATTAATGAATCTTCTAGTTTAGCAAATGCTTAAGCAGATAAGTGAGCATCCAAATGTTTTATTTGGATATTCTAACTTAGTTAACTCTTGAATATGAGTTAACTTCCTCAAATCTTTTGTGCGAATCGCTTACTCCTACGACACTAGGAGTAGGAGTTTCCGTTCCTTAGCTCTTCTCTAAACAGAAAGGTGGTGAATTAAATGGAATATACTTTAGCTATGACTTTTTTAACTTCTGCTGGTGAAAAAAGCACTTTAAGTGTTTCTGGTGTTAAAACTACTCTTACAAAAGATGAAGTTAACGCACTTATGGACACTATAATTTCAAAAAATGTTTTTAAAACTAAGGCTGGAGATCTAGTTAAGAAATCCGGTGCTCAGGTTACTCAAAGACAAGTTACTAAATATGAAGTAGCTTAAAAATAAGGACTACAATAAGATTGATATTTTTTATCTTATTGCAGTCCTTAAATTTATGAAACCTCTTAAGAGTTAAGGTGTATTTTTACAAGTTTGTTCTATTTCTTCATATCACGAGCCTGTCTTAGAAACATACAAAAGTAATTAGCTTCTGTCTGTATGACTCCAAATCTATATTTATTATAAGCCAAATAAATGAATTCGCTATCCTTATTCTGACTATCCAATTGCCCTAAATTCAGCGTTATTTATATCCGGATATTCTGAATTTATTTTAACCAAATCATTTTCGAGTAAGTTAACTTTATTTTTCAAAACGCTGATTAGGTTATTTTTATCTTTTATTTTTTCTTTAGTTTTGTTTTGAATTTCATTTAATACATCTATCTTTTGCTGCAATTCTGAAAATAAAGCACTTTCTTCCTTAAAGTATTGGCTTTGTTTTGCTTCTTCAACTAATAATTTTTCCATATTTATCATGTTCATTTCATTTACAAGCTTTGAAGATTGTCCCTTCCACATATCTAAACTAAATATGCTTTTTAAGGTTCCTACCTTGTTTTTAGTTTCATCTATTTCTTTTTGAACCATTTCCAATTTATTTATAGTGCTGCTATACTCCGCATATGAATTTAGATATACTTTTTTATCAGAGCTTAACACAATATCTTTAAATTTATAATTATATTTTGCATGTTCTTCCCATAATGTATTAATAGCCCTAGACACTTGTTCTGATTTAGCAGCAAGTTCATCTCTTTCTTTTGTATAATTATTTAAGATATTTTCCTGCAATCTTTTTTGTAGGGTAATTTTATCAAAATTCCCTTTTTCTCTTTTCCATAATTCAATCATAGTATCATAGTTATCAAAGTTTATTTTTGTTTTTTCTATAGCTACATTAGTAATTATGGTTTGCATTATAAATAAAGGTACTAACTCTAATTGCTGTTTTTTATGTTGAGTAAGCAAAAATCCTCCATTTACAATAAAAAGTATTACCATAAAAGGCCCGCTGAAAAAGCTTAATAATGATGAAGCCCCAGTATATACCCCATATGAAAAAGTTGTTCCTAGTAAATGTGAAATTCCGAAAATTATACTTGAAACTGCACTAAATGCTGAAAATCCCCCAACAGTTATAGTAGTAGATAAAAATACAAAGGGAGCTGATCTTATAGCTGCTTTAACTGTACTTTCAGAAGTGCTTTTTAAATGTAACTCGTCATAAATTTCTTTTTTAGCTTTTTCACTTAACCTTTGAAAATTATTATAAATGTTATCAATTAATTCCTGCTGTACTTTTATATCTCCACTATCATATTTATTTTTAAAATCCTCTAGTACTTTTTCTAAATAATATGTACCTATGGCTTCTAACTTTGAGCCTCCACTTTTGAAATCTTTTTTTCCTTCTAATATTGAATATCCTGCATTTACTATTTCATCTAAAGTTTCAACAAAACTTCTTCTTTCATAAATGTTTTTATATTCAATATCAGTTAATTTAATTAATCTATAATAAATTTTTAATCTTACTTCCTCATCTGATAAATGATTCAATTCCCGCGCTTTTTTATGTATAAATTCCATGAACTTATCTTCATTAGATTGTGATAGTAATTCCTTAGACTTACTAATTAAAATTGAGGAAATATTGGTCTTCGTAAGCATTGTATATAAAATTCTAAGCTGTGCTCTCCTTCTAATCCTAAAAAGCCTCTATAAAATGCTACATGTTTACCTTCCTTAATGCTCTTCTCTTTTAATACCTTCTTAAAGGTTCTGATTCTTTCATTAGTTTCTCTCACGCCCTCACTATATTCATTTAAATTATTATGAAAGCTCTTATCCTCTTCAACTAATTTTTCCTTAACATCTGTCTTTTGAATATTTAATAATCTTTCTTGTTCTCTATCATAGGAATACTCACTTTTTTCTAGAACGTCTTGATACTCCCTGGTTAATTCAAAAGAATTTTTATAAGCTTGTCTTAATTTTTCTATCCCTTCATGCAGTTCTTTTTCTTTTCTCTTTAACTCTTCATCTCTCTTTATAGCTTCAATTTTAGCTGTTTCTTCTATTTCCTTAAGTTGTCTTTTTAGTTCAAAGTTCTCTTTTTCAACCTTAATAAGCTTTTCTTCCTTATTTTTAAGTGATGCATTTGATTCATTACGCTCTTTACGTAATATTTCAATCTTTTCAGCATTAGCTTTATAAGCTTCTTTTATATTTTCTAGTTCTTTATCCTTTTCAAGAATCGTATTAGTTAATATTCTATCACGATTTTCTAAATAACCTTTTTCACTTTGCAAATCATCTATACTTATTTTAAGTAAATTTATTTCTTTAGACTGTTGCCTTAACTCATCTACTTTTGCTCTTAGTTCATTTATTTCATTTTCTTTTGAATGTATTTCTTGTCTAATATTATTTAATTCTTCTTTTTCTTTTAAATATGTATCTTCTTTACTTTTTAACTCATTAATTTTATCATCTAAGTCCCTTTGGTGCTGCTCCTTAATTCTTTTTAACTCAATATCATATTCTTTGATCCCTTTAGTTAAAATAGAATCCATTGATTCTAGTTTTTCTTTTTCAGCTTTTATTTTTTCAATTTCCTTTTGTAATTCTAATTTATCCTTAGATTCTTCTTTGAAATCATCTATCTTACTTTTTAATTCTGCTATTTCATTATTCTTTATTAAAATTTCATTCTTAACTGCTACTAATTCAGTCTCATTAGAAGCTTTTTCAGATTCTCTATGTTCCTTTTTAAATTTCTCAATTTTTTCTTGGAGCTCAATTTTATATTTCTTTTTTATATTCTCTATTTCTTTATCATGCTCTTTAATCTTCTTTTCTAATAACTCATCTTTTTCTTTTAATTCAAGTCTTTCTACATTTATATTATCTATTTCTTTGTTTAACTTAAATAACTGATCAGCCTTATCCTTCTCTGAATCCTTAAGCTGCTTTATCTTTAATTTCAATTCAGATATTTTCTTATTCTTTTCTGAAATCTTCTTTTTTACCTCAGTTAATTCTTTTTTTTCATTATTAAAATTATTTGGATTTATAAACTTGATTTTACTACTATCAATAGAACTTTTATTTTTTATATCTTGAAGATACCAGATAAGAATGTTATGCATAATCTCTAAAAGTTCAGTGGGCGTCCTTTTTGTTTCTTCTTCTATTACAGCCTCAGGATGAAGTACATAATTCCCATTAAGTCTTATAATATTAAATTCTCTATACACTTTTGAGAACTTTACTTCAGAAACATTTATGAGTTCACCCATTATTCCATAATAAGTTCCACTATTATCTATACTTTTGTAAAATTCATTCCTGACTTTTATTAAAACAGTTTCCGCTATTGATCTTAAACACATAATTGTTGCCTCAGGAAAACTTTGATATACAAATTCCGCCTTCTTTAAATTTTCGTAGCATTCTTCTATATCTGTCCCCTTTACATATTCAAAATTACTTTCTCTCGTCATAAGTACGTCTCCCCTAAATGCTTGATACTTTTTCCTTTACTTATATATATTTTACACACACTATTGATTTTCCTCTTTACACATCGCAATTTTCAAACCTAATATAATTCCTATCATGATGAATTCCCATTTAATTTATAAATATAAGCATGAAAATAGTATATATATTGATTATCTTCATGCTTACAACAACTTCATTACTCCCCAATTTTTCTTCTTATAAACTCTATTCCCTTTTGAAATACCATTGTTTTAATGTTTATCTTTGTTTCACCACTAGGTACCGTGTATTTTTGCTCCAATACTCTAAAATAACCTAAGTCTACAAACTGTTGATACGGAATATTATTTTTATCTAAAACTTTCTTTTCTCTTAAGAGTGAGAATAAATTATTTCTTCCCATTCCTCTTATAGCAAGAACCTTTGCAACATGTCCCACTTCAATGCTGTCTTTAGACCCTGCAACATCATCATAAAATTGTCCTTTAGGCTCTAATAGCTTTACCTTATTTTCAGCTTCCATCCTTGCTTTTCTCTCTTCTTTTAACTTGGTCGCTGCAGCAATAAGTAAGTCAGGATTATCTAATAATTCATCTGTAGCATATATTCCTGTTTTTCGTATGCTAGGCAATACCTCATCAAAAATCCATGCTTCAAATTTCTCTGCTCCAGGTAATTCTGATTTGGCTGCTAACCTGTAAATATCCCCTTCTGGAATTACACTCATTTCTATATTTTGAATAACATCTGTTCCATCTCTCCTCTTTGCAGTAACTACCCCTACTCCGTGTTTCACGGACCCCCTGCAATGCCTTGAAATTGCATCATTAGGCTTTTTATATCCCAAAGCTTTTGCTATGTCAATCCCAACAGCATAATCTTTATTATTAATTTTTAACCATCTTATTTCTCCAAATCTTTCATCTTTAAAAATTCGTAAACTCTCCATTTTTTTATCCCCCTTTATTAGATTTTATATATATGTTTCAAAAATAATTTTTCAAATAATTCTTAATTATAAATTCAAAAAATTTTACAATCATTTAACACATAATTGTTCACTCAAAAAATTTTACAATGATTTAATCCATAATTATTCACTATGAATTGCAGCATATATCTTTTCAAAAATTAAATAACTATTTTCATAGGTTATACCCTCAAGAGTCACAATGTCCACACAGTTGTCCAATAATATGATCTCTTCGAGAATAAAAAAAATCGCAAATTCAATTTCTTGAATAATACGATTTTACAATTTACTATTTATTTTTAGCGATTTATACTGTTTGAATATTGAGTATTATAATAAACAATTCCATGTATATATTTTAGTCTGTATTTCAAAACCATAATAAAACACAATCAATTATTTAGCGGAATTATTATAATAATGCTAATATTCCACAACTGATTTATTGCTACCATCTAATTTCATTTTATACGATTTATTATCGGACAAATTATTATAATATATCCACCCATCTAATACTTCAGATAACCTACTTGCCTCACTATTAATCTTAGTTCTATCCATTCCATCAATAGTAATTTTATAAATATTTCCTCTCATCTTATCAAGTGGTAGAATCATAGCCGTATGCCCATCGTAAGGATTATTACTATAGTATACCCAATTTCCATCCACTTGAATATCCCAGCTGATATCATCATTTAATTTTTTTTCATCTGTGCCACTAATACTAATCTTGTATAATTTACCTCCATCATCACGATTGCTAAAATAAATATTCTCTCCACTTAATTTTAAGAATGAAACATGATGATCACTGATTTTTATTCTGTTTGAACCATCAGTATTCATTTTAAATATACCTGAATTTTCACTTGTAGTTGTATTATCAGTAGTAACAGAGCTTGAACCACTGTAATAGATACAATCTTTATATATATTTATATCACTAACCTCTTGATCTGAAAGTTGGACTTTATTAGTTCCATCAATATCAACTTTATATAATCCACTTTTCACTGTATTATTTTCTGCCATATTAGGTCCCAATGCATAATATATTGCCCCTTTATAAAGGACAGCATCAACAATATAATCCTCACTTGTTAACTTAACTTTCTCATTATCCTTTATTTTGTATATACCTTTACTGACAGGGTGTTCAGTAGTTTCATCAACATAGTAAACCCAGCCATCAGAAACACCAATAATGCTTCCATATGCCTGCTCAAAGTATGTTTTATTTGTTCCATCAATATTAACTTTTGATAACTTACCAGATTCATATAGATAGTTTCCGTTTTTGATAATTGGTTTTCTATTGCTTACTTCAGTTTCATCACTTACATTTTTATCTTTCGACTCAACATTTGATGAATCATTTTGTGATGATTTAATCAACACTCCGTCAGAATCTAATTTATAACCGTTAATAGTAGCATTTTTAAGCATCGCACCATCATCACCTAAGTAATACCACTTATCTTCATACTGTATCCATCCCATTTTCATATATCCATCTTGTCCAAAATAATACCACTTTCCATCAATCTCTTTCCAACCTACTGACCATGAATTTCCTTCTGCATTCCACCATCCATTAGAATCTTGTTTCCATTCAGCATTTACACCTATTGGATTTAATACAAATACTAAAATTACTAATAATGAACTAGATATTACTTTTTTTAATTTTAATCTCTTCATTTTAATTCTCCGATTTATTTTATTTAGCACATGACTTTTTCTAATATAACTCAATTATAGCACTAATTGTAAACATCGAATTATTAAATTTTCAAAGAACATCTTTTTTATTTATTACTAAGTCAACTCTATATATTCAAAATTTAAATTTGATGGCTTAGCTTAATCAACTCATCTTAAATTTTCTCAATTAATTCCCCTTTAATGCCTCCCTACACTCGTTACAAATCAGTATATCTTTAAAGTTAAAAATCCCTTCATCATTTCCACAAAAGATGCAGCCTTTACTATATTTCCTAACAACTATCTCATTATCAACTTTAATTATTTCCATAGAATCTCCATCATTAATTCCTAGTACCTTTCTTATTTCTTTTGGTATTACAATCCTTCCAAGTGGGTCAAGCTTTCTCACTATTTCTGATGCTTTCATTTTTACATTCTCCTCTACAAATTTTTTTCTTTTCTATGATTAAATTATTTCTTGTATATCTCAAATTATATATATTTACTAAGCCATCATAACCACAATGTATTGTGATGATTTCTTGCCTTGAATTACTCTTGTCTTTTCTTCTAAGCAGTATCTCAATACTTATCACACTTATATGAGGTTTTCTAGAGCTTTCTTTCGTTGCTCATCTGTAAGGAGGCTTCGTCGTGGTTCCTTTGGTTTGAATCCTGCAAATTTGTTTTTATCTGGGCTACTATTCTTTCCATAGCTTCTATTGACATTTTTCTTTACCTCCTTGTCATCTGGATATCCTTCTCTTCTCCAATTTTTCAGTATGCCGTCAATGTAAGTCATGTTAGGTTTATTAGCTTTTAATGCTATATCTATAGCCATCTTTACATATTCTTGACCATGCACCCCTATAGCTAACTTAAGTGCACCTAAATTAAGAACATTAGGTGTTCCAGCTATTAGTTCACAATATTTAGCAAGTTCAATGGATTTAGAGTTTATATCCTCTAAATTCTTATCATGCTCAGCAATTGAATCTTTAGACTGAGAGACAGACGACTTTGCTGATTCTGATTTAAGCAGAGAACTAAAATCTGTGATTTCATGTGAATCACTTACTTCCATGGCATTAGGAATATAAGTTTCCTTAATCAGAGATCTAAAAGCTTGTCTGTTTTGCAAATCACTTACGTATACTGCATTAGAAGTAGGAGTTTCATTTGCATCATAACCTATATTCTCTTCTTTCTTTATCTCTCTATCTTTATTATTCTCATTCTTAATCTTGTTCTTATTCTCTCTCTTATTCTGCACCGTTACAGTAACGTTACTTTTATCATCTGTAACGTTACAATATTTTTTTGCACTATCACAACTATCATTTATAACTTCAATGCTATATTCTTTACTTTCGGCACAGCTATGTTCTTCAATTTCTTAGCTACAGCTCCAAGCTGTTTTTTCTTTTCTCTATGGTTTTGAACTCTTTTTCTATTTTGCTCTCTAACTCTGTCCATTCCCTCAACATTTTGGTGTCTTTCCCAATTCACTATTCTGATCACATTATTTTCAGCTATTTCAATCATTTGAAAATCTGATAACACTTTAAGTGCAAGTCTTATAGAAGCTAGAGGCCTTGAGAATATTGTAGATAACATTTCATCAGTATATGGGATATTCTCATTTAGATATATAAGTCCATTATCATTAGTTTTGCCAGCTTGTATAAGTAATCTTATCCATAAATAATGAATAGTATCTCTCTCTGGCATTGCATCCACTAATTTCATCTTTTCATCATCATGCATGTTAGTGGATAACTTAATCCATTTAATATCTGACATGTTTCTCACTCTCCTTTAAAATAAATACTTTAAATCTTTTCAATTTTTCCATGAGAGCATTAATCTCACGGAAGTACATACATCCGTCTAATGTCTAGACATTCTAATACTCCAATCACTTCTGATATCAGTTAAAAACGTACACTTTTAGACATTTTTACCTTGTGGTTACATTGTGCCCCTTGTGGGTATAAGTTCAACTAAATTCATCTTAAATACAAAAATTAACATGGAAATTTTTACTTTATATACTCTAAGTATTTTTAAGTCCAAACTGTAAACCTATTTTTCAAAATTATTATAAATAAAAATTATATTTTTCTTCTTTAATAGCTATTAACTTATAAAAATGTATTCTAAAATTGCCTTAATCCTCCTCATAATTTAATTCTCATTAATAAAGGTTAATATCTATTAGGGTCATATATCTGACTAGTCAATCATGGCTTTAAATTTAGGTAGAAATGAATTGTTGAAGAAATAGGAGATTACTTATATACTCATTGTTAATAACATTATTGATTGAGAAATTGATATTGAAATATATGTCATAAAATGAGGTGAATACATGAACAGTATTAAAGATCACATATTACAATTAGAACAGGAGTTATTAAAATCAGAAGTTAGAAAGTCAGCCGATAAAATAAATGACATGCTGTCAAATGACTTTGTTGAGTTTACTAGCTCAGGAAGTGAATATCATTACAAAAATGGTGATGTATTTCAAGAACAGAATAATCCTCAAACATTATATGGAGAAATCTCAGATTTTAAAATAAAGGAACTGGCCGATGATTGCATATTAGCAATGTATAAAATAATAAAGCTCAATGAGTTGGACGAAAATAAAAAATATTCATTACGTAGCTCAATATGGAAATGTTTCGATGGTAAATGGAAAATGATTTTCCATCAAGGAACTTTATCATCTAAATCTGAAATAATATAGATAAGCATTATATTAGAAAGCAAAAATATTTTTATCTCTGCTTTCTAATATAATATTTATTACAAAATACATTTTAGCTCTATAATGACTATTTATTATAAAATCCGGATTTAATCATAACTGCATTTATATAATTACAAAAACTAATCTCAATATGAATATCACAAACTCTTTCCGCGAATAATAAATAAAAAGTAAGGTGGTGATATAAAATGGGATCTTCTCAATACAATAGAAATAAGAATGACAAGAGCAATGTTGATAAGATGAAAGGCAAGAATAATCGTGATAAAGGTAACAATCAAGTTGGCTCAACAGATAATGGAAAATAATCTATTTTACTTAAATATAATATAACTAAAATAACATCAAATATATAACAAAAAAACACAGCCTATATATTTAATCACTAGGCTGTGTTTTTTTCACATTATTTTTTATATAAATTTTTAAGTTCAAATTTTAAAATACTAATTAAGTAAAAATATAAATTCACTAGAAAATCTAAACTCCACTTATAACTTAAGCCATACTAGAAAGAGAGAATACTCTTTCTTGTAGCATTGCACTGAGAATAAAGATATAAAATTTCTTAATTAGAAGTTGTTCAATTATTGTTTGTCACAATAACTATTGGGAGCATGCATACATGGATGCAACTTCTATTGTTAAAAATCCACAATATATTCTCTTAGTAACACAAACAAAATAGTACTATCCACTTCGATTGGCTATAAATTATAGATAAACCAATCATAAACTATACTTAGACTATGAAATATCCTCTAACCAGAAATGAGTGATATACTTTTGTAACCACAAGGGTCATAATATGGAATGTTTCATTGGCAATTTTGGTGGAAGTGATTCTTTGGCTATAAGTTGTTCCAAATGTGCTAGTTCAAATTTTAAAGCACTAACTAAGCCAAAGCACAAATTCACTATAAAACCTAAACTCCACTTATAATTTAGACCATACTAGAAAGAGAGATTATTCTTTTTTGTAGCATTGCATTGAGAAAAAAGATGTAAGATTTCTTCATTAGAAGTTGTTCAATTATTGTTTGTCGCAATTTTATATTGGGAACAAACAGTAATTGGTACAACTTCTAATGTTAGAAATCATCAGCTTTTATTCTCCAGCAACCAAAACAGCATAGTACTATCCACTTCGATTGTCTATAAATTATAGATAAACCAATTATAAGATAAATTTACACTATAAAATATATCCTAACCAGAAATAAGAATTATGCTTTTGTGAAATGTTTCATTAGGAATTTGATGGTTCTGATTCTTAGATTAAAAGTTGTTCCAAATGTGCTAGTTCAAAGCTTGTTCTTTGAGGCTAGCATCTTGGATGCAACTTGTGATCTTAGAATCACCCATCAGAATTGCCTAGAAACTGGAACAAAAGTATATTATTCATTTCGGAGAGTTATATGCATAAGTTCAGATCTTAGTTAGCTTATCTATGATATCCAAATTAATATTTAAATCTATAGGATAAACATATTTACAAACTTGCTAAAACTTTGAGGTAATATCTTCACTAGAAATCATAAATATATTTGTGTAGAAAACATTTGAAAATGAGCTGCTAAAAATTCTTAGTTGTAGGTTGTTCCACTTTTGCTTGTCACACTGAAAATGGGAGCATGCTGAAGTGGTGCAACCTGCGACTTAGAATTTTCAGCGATATTTTCATAGTTTTTCGGAACAAAATATTTATGATTTCGGTAAGTTACCACATAAGTTTAGTTTCGAAGTTGGTTTATCTATAGTCATAAATCTAAACTGCGTCAAAGAAGCTCATTTGATCACTTTCTGGAAGACCATTTAAACAATCAAATTTTCTAAGAAGCTCTATGGCAGCATTTCCAATCTTTGAACGTTTCTTTACATCATCCACTGAATTAAATTCCTTTTCCTTTGCAGCACTTGCTATACCTTCTGCCGCTACATTTCCCATACCTGCTATACTGTTTATTGGTGGTCTTATTCCATCTTCTTCTAGCTGGAATTTTGTAGCACTAGATTTATATAAATCAATTGGAAGGAATTTAAATCCTCTTTCATACATTTCTAAAACTATTTCAAGGTCATCATACATATCCTTATCTTTAGGACCAGCATCATTTCCAAGAGCCTGAATTTCCTGCATCTTTGCTTTAACCTTTTCTTTTCCAAAGATCATAAATTCTGCATCAAATGCTTTTGCTCTTATAGTAAAGTATGTTGCATAATAAGCCTGAGGTATATGAACTTTAAACCATGCTATTCTAAATGCCATCATTACATAAGCTGCTGCATGGGCTTTAGGGAACATGTATTTTATCTTTTTACAAGACTCTATATACCATTCTGGCACATCATGTTCTCTCATCATAGCTTCATATTCTGGAAATTTAGGTTCTTTTAAGGCTTTACCTTTACGAACAGTTTCCATTATTTTAAATGCGGTATTAGGTGGAAGTCCTTTTCTAATTAAGTAAACCATGATATCATCTCTTGTACATACCGCATCACTTATGCTGGTGATTACTCCATTATCAATTAAGTCCTTAGCATTTCCAAGCCATACATCTGTACCATGTGAAAGTCCTGATATACATAATAAATCTGAGAAAGTTTTTGGTTTTGTATCTACAAGCATTCCTCTTACGAACTTAGTACCAAACTCAGGAATTCCAAAGGTTCCAACCTCTGAATTTATCTGCTGTGGAGTTACCCCAAGAGCCTTTGTTGAGAAGAATAAGGACATAGTATCCTTGTCATCCATAGGAATCTCATGTGGATCAACCCCTGTTATATCTTGAAGCATTCTTATAACTGTCGGGTCATCGTGCCCTAGTATATCAAGCTTCAATAGATTTTGGTCAATAGAGTGATAATCAAAATGTGTTGTTATAATATCAGAATTAGGGTCATCAGCTGGATGCTGCACAGGGCAGAATTCAAATATTTCTCTTCCCTTTGGTACAACTATAATTCCACCTGGATGCTGTCCTGTAGTTCTCTTTATACCAGTACACCCTACTGAAATTCTCATTGTTTCAGCCTTGTTTATTGGAAGATTTTTTTCTTCATAATATTTTTTAACATAACCAAATGCTGTTTTTTCTGCTATAGTACCAATAGTCCCTGCTTTAAATGTTGTTCCCTTTCCAAAGATAACTTCTGTATATCTATGGGCCTTTGCCTGATATTCTCCTGAGAAGTTTAAATCTATATCTGGTTCTTTATCTCCATTAAAGCCTAGGAATGTTTCAAATGGTATATCTATTCCATCCTTATGAAGCTTTTCTCCACATACAGGACACTCTTTATCTGGTAAGTCAAAGCCGTTTAGAACTCCATAATCCTCAAAATCAGAATACTTACACTTAGGACATCTATAATGAGGCGGAAGCGCATTAACTTCTGTTATACCAGTCATATTTGCAACGAAGGATGAACCAACAGATCCTCTGGAACCTACTAAATATCCATCTTCATTTGATTTCCATACCAGCTTCTGAGCTATGATATACATTACTGAGAATCCATTTTTTATAATAGAATCCAGCTCTTTATCAAGTCTTGCCTGAACTATTTCTGGAAGTGGATCTCCATAAAGTTCATGAGCTTTTTCATAAGCTATATCTTTTATTGTCTGCTCACAGCCTTCTATATGTGGTGGACATTTTTCAGGAGAAATTGGGCTTATTTGCTCACACATATCTGCTACTATATTAGTATTTGTAACTACAACTTCATAAGCTTTTGTTCTTCCTAAATAAGAGAATTCATCAAGCATTTCTTCAGTAGTTCTTAAATATAATGGTGCTTGATTATCTGCATCCTTAAATCCCTGTCCTGCTTCTAATATACGTCTGTATATTTCATCTTCAGGATCTAGGAAGTGAACATCTCCAGTAGCTACTACAGGCTTACCTAATCTTTCTGCAAGTTCTACTATCTTTTTATTAATTTCTTTTAAATATTCTTTATTTGGAACTTGCTCCTGTCTTACTAAGTAATCATTATTACCTAAAGGCTGAATTTCTAAGTAATCATAGAAATTAGCAATTTCCTCGATTTGTTCTTCTGGTTTTCCAAGAAGTATCGCTTGATATAGTTCCCCTTCACTACAAGCACTTCCAATAATTAAACCTTCAGAATATTTCTTAAACATGCTCTTTAATATACGTGGTTTTTTATAAAAATAATCTAAATGAGAATATGATACCAATTTATATAAATTCTTTAATCCCACGTAATTTTTTGCTAGTATTATTGCATGGTGAGTTTTAACCTTTTTATATGCTACTTTCTTAGCTTCTTCATCAGCTGCATATAAATCTATATCTGATAGAGTTTGTGCGCCTCTCTCTTTTAGCTTTTCAATCATTATGTTAAATACCTTAACAGTTGTATCAACATCATCTAAAGCTCTATGGGCAACTTCAACCTTTATTCCAAGATTCTTAGCAATTCTTCCTAGCTTATAAGATTTATAATCAGGGAATACATCTTGCGCTAATCCTAAAGTATCTATATAGGTAAAATCAAACTCATAGCCTAAAACTTTCGCATTATGCTTTAAGAATCCAATATCAAAGTCAGCATTATGCGCAACTAAAACACTTCCTTCAATAAATTCAAGCAATTTAGGGAAAACTTTATCAATAGTTTCTGCATTTTTTACCATATCATCAGTTATCTTTGTAACCTCTACAACTCTCATAGGAATTGACTTTTGAGGGTTTACAAAAGTACTGAACTTATCTATAACCTTGCCATCCTTAATTTTCATTACTCCTATTTCAGTAATCTTTTCTGTCTGAGGAGAAAAACCTGTAGTTTCTAAATCAAGAACACAGTATACTGTATCAATACTTTCTTCCCTAACATTTGTTACAGATGGCTTTTTATCAGGTGCTAGGTAAGCTTCAACTCCATATATGACTTTCATATCTGGGTTATCTCTTCCAAGCAATTTGTGCGCTTCTGGAAATGACTGAACTACTCCATGATCAGTTATAGCAATAGACTTCATTCCCCAGCTCATAGCTCTCTTAATTAAATCACTAGCACTAGACATTGCATCCATCTGGCTCATTTGAGTATGCATGTGAAGCTCTACTCTCTTAACCTCAGAATTATCCTGTCTCTTATACTTCTTTATTCCATTTGTTTCAATAACAGTGTTAGCAATAAGTTCAACTTCATGAGAGAAATTACTATATCCTGCATTTCCAGCAAGTCTAAGCCCCTTAGCCTTTTTTATTCTAGAAAATACTTCATCATATTCAGTAGGCTTTGCAAAAATCTTGCAGGTCATTGAATTTGATCCATCATATAAGTCAAAGGAAATTAACATTTTTCCACTTCTTAATTCTTTTGCTTCTAAATTAGATATTTCACCCTCTAAAGCTACTCTTCCTTCATCAGGTGTTATATCATTAATTTTAATTATGTTTTCCTTAATATTAGCATTTCTTCCTAAAATCAAGAATGGATTACTTGCCTTTTTGCCATCACCCTCAGCTTTTACCTCTGGCTTACCTTCTTCAGCTTTAGGTACTTCAGGAGGATTATTGCTTTGGTTAATTTTTATTTCTTTAATAACTTTCATCTCATTAGCACGTTTATCTTCTGCAATTTTTACTAATTCTTCGCTATCTATTCGGTCAATAAAGTTGATATTATAATGTTTCCCGTACATATGCTTTATAGCTTTATTAATTTGCTTATCATATTCCATGGTTTTTAAGAAACCAGATACAGGAATTTTAAAATTAAAATTTATAGTATTTCCTTCTATTTCATAGTCACTATTATTAACCGCTGCCTTTAATGCAGGATACTTCATAGATAAGGAATATACGATATTTTTCAATTCTTTTTCTATAGGTCTTATTTCGACCTCGTCACTATACTTTACAATAATTTTAGAATCATTTAATCCGAATTTATCTTTTATGAAACTATTGAAACTTTCAATTTCCCCTAGTTCAATATAATTATCTGAACTAATTTCCATTTCCAGCACTTTAGTTTTCTTACGCAAGACTACGGATTGTATAACAGCAGTATTTATGCTGCCAGCGGATTCATAATCACTAAAAGCTTCATTTATTCTCTTCATACTACTCATTAACCTTTTCTAAAAAATTTTCAGTATGCTACTATTATATAGATTAAACTTGCAATTTGTTAAGCTTCAAAAAAACGCATAGAAATAATTCTATCAAAAAAGTATTCCTATACCTCCCTCATATTTAATCTAGATAATATTTATATTATTTTTCAATCTCAACTAATTTTTCATTTGTACAATAATTAATCAATTAGTAGTTTTCCGACATTTAATTATCATTCCATAATCTAATAATGTTGTCAAGGCAAAAGAATGTTTGCTAATTCTATTAGACGTTGAATTCACTAGTAAATTAATAAATAATAAAATTTGCATACATTCTTCTTAGAGTGAAACTATTTATTTTAACTCAGAATGGCACCTGCCAACCGTTTCCTTTATTGCCATAGCGTTCTCATTTTCTGATGAAATAACTAACTGACTTATGTAATTATTATTAAATATCTCACAGTAAAATTCCTTACTCATTTCATCAATTTCTTCATAATTTTCACTTAACTTCTGTAATAAATCCTCTTCACCAAGTCCAGCGTTATCTATGAAATAATATAGATTCATTCTATTTACATATTCTTCAATTCTTTTGAAATTATACTTATTTACAACAAATCCAATTACATAATCTTTATCAGTCTTTTTAGTTCCCTTTTTTATGCTAATACCAAACATAGATACTTCTGGTACCTTCTTTATTTCAAACTTCTTATATGCTATTCTTGAAATTCCTAAATGCTCTACTATTTCTTCAACTGGAACCTCATGCTCCACTTGATTTCCAAAATACAACATCCTAGAGTCTAAAACTATTAAACAAAGGTTCTCCCCAATCATTTCATTTAAAACCTTTACTTTAAATTCATCGCTTTTCTTCATTCCATAGTATTCCACGAAAGTTTTAACTCCATCCTCATCTTCTTCGCTTCTTACCTTTAATTTATTCCCGCCAAATAAAAACATATTTTCCTTCTCCTTCATCAAGTGATATATAACATTATAATATATAATTGCTTGTTTAATAAATTAAAAACTGTAGAAATTTAAAATAATATTTTAAATTCTTATGTAGATATCTATAGATAAACCAACTTAGACCTGAACTTATGCATATAGCTCACCGAAATCATAAATATTTTGTTCCGAAAAGCTATGAAAATATCGCTGAAGGTTCTAAGCAGCAGGTTGTATCCAATTTAGCATGCTCCAACTTTCAGTTTGACAAGCTAAATTAGAACAACCTACAACTAAGAACCTTTAACAGCTCATTTTCAAATGTTTTCTTCACAAATATATTTATGATTTCTAGTAAAGATATGAGCTTAAAATTCTAGCAATTTTGCAAATCTGTTCATCTAATAAGTCGAATTTTTAAATTGGATATCTATAGATAACCAGACTAAAACCTGGACTTATCCGTATGCCTCACCGAAATGAATAACATACTTTTGTTCCAGTTTCTAGGGGATTCTTATGTGTGATTCTAGGCTATAAAGTTGTATCCAAAGTACTAGTCTCAAGGAACAAGCGCTCACAGAGAAAGTTTGAAGAACGAAATATAAAATGCTCATAGAGAAAGTTCTGCTTACCAAATGTAAAATTTGGAGCATCACTTTTTGAACTAGCACATTTTTAGGGAAAGTAGGCATTTATGGTGTCGCTCAATCAGATTAAATATTCTTTAAAGAACTCCAATATATGTAGGACATACTCAATGTAATATTATGCTAATTATGTTATAATTAGTTCAATAGGTAACTAAAATATAATTAACAATAAAAAGAAAGGATGTAGCACTATGTTTAATCTCTCTAAAAAAAGTTTTTTAGTTGATTTGGATGATTCTTTAACTTATCCATCTGCACAGACAATTTGCAATGCGATTGAAAAATATTGTATAAGTTCGAAAGAAAAGTGCCAGTTTGTAAGTACCGAAAAGCCAGTTACATTCTATTTGGAGGATAAGTTATTTTCTGCTGAAATCACTATGGCTCGAGGTGGGTATATGATTAAGTGCCTTGAAAAATAGTAGGTAGATAATTCCCCTATCATTTTTCAGTATATTTCAACATTATAAAAAATAGCCTAATTTAAAAATATCTTGTTTTCTTAAACACAATTAAGACTATATTTATGTGTATATTATCCGAAATTAAATGCATATTTGTTCCGACATGTTAAGAAGATTTCTCTAGAAATTTCTAAATGGAAGGTTGCTTTATATTAGAAATATTAAAAGGAATAACTAAAGTGCTGTTTACTTTAATTATTCCTTAAATTTAATATCTTAATATTTCAGTATTATCTCTACTTAATTATAGAGCTTTATTTTTAACTTCATTATTTATTCTTTCTATTAAATCTTCTAAATTTAATGTTCCCTCATCTCCATTACTTCTGCTGCGTAATGATATATTATTTTCTGCTTCTTCTTTTTCTCCAACAATAATAATGTAAGGAACCCTTTCATTTCTAGCTTCTCTTATTTTGTAGCCTATCTTTTCATCTTTCTGATCAATTTCAACTCTTATACCTTCTGATCTTAATTTATCTTTAATCTTTTCTGAATAGCTATTAAATTTATTTGATATAGGAAGTATTTTTACTTGAACTGGAGAAAGCCATGTTGGGAATTTTCCAGCAAAATGTTCTATTAATATTCCTATAAATCTTTCTATACTTCCAAAGACTACTCTATGGATTACTATTGGTCTATGCTTTTCTCCATCACTTCCTACATACTCTAACTCAAACCTTTGAGGCAATTGAAAATCTAACTGAATTGTTCCACATTGCCAAGTTCTGCCTATGCTATCTTCAAGATGAAAATCTATTTTAGGTCCGTAAAAAGCACCGTCACCCTCATTTATTTTATATTCAAGATTTAATTCATCTAAGGCACCCTTCAATGAGCTTTCTGCTAATTCCCATTCTTCATCACTTCCCATTGAATCCTCTGGCCTTGTAGAAAGTTCTAAATTATACTTAAATCCGAATTTTGAATATACCTTGTCAATTAAATTAATAACGCCTTTTATTTCTGACTTTATTTGATCTGGTAACATAAATATATGTGCATCATCTTGTGTGAATGCTCTTACTCTCATAAGACCATGGAGTGCTCCAGAAAGCTCGTGTCTATGAACTCGTCCCAGTTCTCCAACTCTCATTGGAAAATCTCTATATGAATGTGATTCTGATTTATAAACTAACATTCCACCTGGGCAATTCATTGGCTTTAATGCAAATTCTTCTTCATCAATTGTTGAAGTATACATATTTTCTCTATAATGATACCAATGCCCTGAAGTCTCCCATAGTTTCTTATTAAGCATTATTGGAGTTTCAATTTCAACATAACCATCTTCGTAATGTAATTTTCTCCAAAAATCTATTAGGGTATTTTTTAATATTACTCCTTTAGGAAGCATAAATGGAAATCCTGGACCTTCTTCTGCAAAAGTAAATAATTTTAATTCTTTTCCTAATTTCCTATGATCCCTTTTCTTTGCTTCTTCTAAATTATGCAAATGTAATTCTAATTCTTTCTTACTAGAAAATGCAACTCCATAAACTCTTTGAAGCATCTTATTTTTTTCATTTCCTCTCCAATATGCTCCAGCAACGCTTAATAGTTTAAATGCTTTAATATACTTTGTTGATGGAATATGAGGACCTCTGCAAAGATCTATATAATCGCCCTGTTTATATAAAGATATCTTTTCAGCTTCTGGAAGATCCTTAATAAGTTCTACTTTATATGTTTCGCCCTTTTCCTCCATTAATTTTATTGCTTCGTCTCTAGAAATATCAATTCTTTCAAAGCTAAGATTTTCATCTATTATTTTATTCATTTCTGCTTCAATTTTATCTAAGTCTTCATTTGATAATGAGTTTTCAATATCAAAATCATAATAGAAACCATTGTTTATTGCAGGTCCTATAGCAAGCTTTGAATCCTTATAAATTCTTTTAACTGCTTGAGCCATAACATGAGAAGTAGAATGTCTTATAACTTCCACTGCTTTTTCATCATCATAAGTTAAAATATTTACCTCATCATTATTTTTTAATTTATAATCTAGATCTACTAATGTCCCATTTACTTCCCCCACTACTGCGACTTTAGCTAAATTTTTACTAATTGAATTTGCTAAATCATAAATACTAGATTCATCTGCAATTTCTTTTATTGATCCATCTTTAAGTTTTATATTTATCATAAACTTGTTACCTCCTTCTTTAAAATTTTTTAACATTCTTTAAAATTTTATTGTATTAGATATATCTATAGATATATGTTGCAATTCACAATGCACATTTCACAATTCACAATTACGGATAAAATTCTTGCAATATTTTTAGAATTATGATGAAGAATTATTTTTGCAATATATAGGTTAATACTCGATAACATAACTTCTTCAAAATTGCGTCTCATACTCTTTTAAATTCATATATTTTTGTACAAAAAAAGCACCCGTCCCAAGCCTTGGGACGAATGCATAATATCCGTGGTTCCACCCAAATTGAATTAAATAAACTCAATTCTTCTCTAAAATTTTTAACGATTTTCACCGATGGCATTTCACAAAATCTGCTAATAAACCATAGCTCCAGGGTAGTTTTTCTCATAGTCATATTTAGAAATGCTTACAGTCGGTGACATTTCCTCTCTGAAAACTGTACTCTATAATACTTTTCCCTTTCATTGCCTGAAAATATTTAATTTTTAAGAGTTTACGTGCACTTTGCTCTTATTAATAATAAATACTAGCACTTTTGTAGTATCTTGTAAATAGTTTTTATTACAATTTATTTTTTGATTTATTATTTATGGCTAAGCACTTACTGTGATTTTGCTTGCACTTACACCAGAATTAATTAAAATCTGTTTTAATGTTTGACTCTTTACATAAAATGTAGCCTTTGTACAATCATAGAATGGATTAATTCCTATACCATTAGGCATTTTTTGGTGCGTTGCTATACTTGTTACGCTATCTGGAATAGTTATGCTGGTTAAATTTGTGCAGCCTTCAAATGCACTTCTTTGTATACTTGTTACACCATTTGGTATTACTATGCTTGTTAAACTACCACAACCTTGAAATTCATCCTCATTTATGATTGTTATACCATTTGGTATTGTTATGCTACTTAAACTGCTACAACCACTAAATGCACTATAGCCTATGCTTTTTACACTATCCGGAATTGTTATGTTTGTTAAATTAATACAATTCCTAAATATAGCCTCCCCCATATTTGTTACACTATTTGGAATGGTTAAAGTTGTTAAACCACTACATCCAGCAAATGACTGAGGCCCAATAGACTCCACACTATTTGGAATAATTATGCTTTTTAAACTCTTACACCCACTAAAGGCGTATTCATTTATAATTTTCACACTATCCGGAATAGTTATACTTTGTAAATTACTACATCCATTAAATGCATATCTATCTATACGTTTTACACTACTTGGAATATCTACGTGTGTTAAGTTACTGCAATTCATACACACTATAGATTCTATACCTGTTGTACTGTCTGGTATTGTTATGCTTGTTAAATTTTTGCAGGTAGATGTCGATGTAAATCTTATACGTTTTACCTCAGTACCATCGATTTTATTTGGTATCACGACTGAGCTATCAGAACCAGTATATTCTACTATTGTTCCAGTTGATTTATCAAATTTAAAGTTTCCGCTTGTTGTAAGTTCTGTCCATGCACCACTATCATTTAGATAATACCCATCAATTGTTGTATCTTTAGCCATGTAGCCTTTAGAATCAAAATAATACCATTTAGAATTAATTAACCTCCAGCCTGTAGCCCATGAACTTCCTTCTGTATACCACCAGCCTCTAGGATCACTCTTCCACGCTGCACTCGCTCCTATTGGATTTAGTGCTAATACTGAAGCTACACATAATGAACTCGCTATTACTTTTATTAGTCTCAAACTTTTCATTCTTTACCCCCATGTAATTTATCGTATTTAATGTAATAATATACAATTGTACCATATTTCCGGTAATGTTTTCATTGTTTATTCTACAAACAACTGAAAATTGATCAATAAAAGACGTATTTTAGTGGTATAACACATAAAAAAATCGTAAATTCATTTCTTGAATAATACGATTTTACAATTTGTTATTTATTTTTATTGATTCATAAAGATTTTAATATTGTCTAAAAAACAAACTCCATATTCTCAGATATATCTTCTGATTTAAGTAATTAAAATTTTCTCTGAACTATTTGTCTTCATATAAATCTCCACTGTTTTCCTTATTTAGTGTTCCCTCTAACTCAATCATCAAAAATTTTGTAAGTTCAGTAACCACTGGTCTATGAATAGTCTTTCTTGGAACAATAATAAATTCTCCTTCACCAACTTCAGTAAAGCCTTCTGTAGTTTCCAATTTAAATTTACCCTCGATGACATAAAAAAGTTCATCTGACTCATCATGGATATGAAAGTCTAATGTTCTATTTTCTACCTGTACAACACTCATGGTATGTTTGTTTAACATTCCTATTTTCTTATAGACATATAATTGTTCAATATTATTTACTTCATCAATTAGATTAACTTTTGATAACATAATGAAACCTCCTTGTATAAATATGATTTTTTTAATATTTATTAATACGTATGTTAGCATTAAATTAATCATCTGTAAAATTGATTATTTTGATTATACCAATCGTTTTTTTTAATAATCACAAAGTATAGTTTATCTTGTCTGCATCCTAATTTACTATTTCAAGCCGATTATAACTTAAATTGTAAAATTACCACATCATTCAATTTTTAAAGAACATCTTTTTTATTAATTACTGCATCAAATGAGTTGTGTTGATTGCGATGTTGAGACCTAAAAATAGCACATAATTAAAATAAATCTATACTTAATTTTATAGCT
>NZ_JBJIAB010000029.1:0-67547 GCF_045310795.1 Candidatus Clostridium helianthi | reverse complement strand
AAGCACGCCGCCAGCGTTCGTCCTGAGCCAGGATCAAACTCTCAATAAAAAGTTTAATCTTAGCTTACTCAAATAAAGAATTGCTGGTTTACTTAAATGTATTTATCTTATTCTGTTCAATTTTCAAAGACCAATTTTTCTTTCCAAAGCCTGTTGTTACAAGGCTTATAAGCTTCTGTCGTTTCTGACAGCTTGCTCAGTATATCACCGCTTTCAGACTTTGTCAATAACCTTTTTTAAAAACTTTTCAAACATTTTTTCTTAGATGTTTTATTAGCTTTAAGTTGTTGAATTTCATCCTCTTTAGCAACGAATTAAATCATACCATCGCTATTTAATATTGTCAACATTTTTCACAAAACTTATAATTTTACATTTCAAATATCTTGTAAACTTGAGTTGTTTTTGTTTACATCTCTTAGCGACGTGTTTTATCTTAACATCTTTAATTTAACTCACTTCTTAAATTATCTCCCAATTTCATAAAATTATTTATACTTTTCGCCATCATGCTTAGGTATACTAATCTTTACCTATATTGATACACTAGTCTCAGTTGTTACATGTGTGAAATAGCTATACTAAACTTTATATCCTGAAAGACGTCTTCATAAATTATATAACAAATAATATTTTAGTTTATAAACAACATCGCCTTCAACTTTAAAAGCTAATATGTATTGAAATTTTATTTCCAAAACTATATCTGATCAGATTAGACTCTGTTACTATAGCTTAAGCTTGAAATTTGTTTTAATCCTGTACTGATTAATATTAATATAACAATCCACGCAATTATTGTAAGAATTCCTTGAATTATTGGAAGATTACTTGTATTACTTATTGGCATATCCCAAACTGCATGTAGCGCAACAGCAATAATAAAATATTTAAGAAATTTTATATTCGTTATATATTTAAATTTTAGCCTATTATCTTCCTTTACCATAACCAAAGCAGCTCCATACATTGCTGCCCAGACAATATGGCCTCCAAATGCTAAAATTCCTCTAGTATATATTATCCTCATCATTGTAGGTATTTGAAATCCATAAGCAAATGCATATCCAGCCGTTTCAAAAACTGCAAATCCTGCCCCCACTGCTGCACCTAGTAAAAGTCCATTTAAAATATATTTTTCCTTACTTCCTTTTAAAAAATATGCAACTACAATGAATTTGGCAGATTCTTCAATAATCCCTATCATTATTGCTCCAATGTAATCTACATTTCTAACATACACTACTCTACTTAAAATCATTGTTATTAACAAAGAAAAAACACCGCCAAAAAAGAATATTTTTACTACATCAAATATATTAATATTTCTTGGAGCATTTACTTCCCAAAAGAAAATAAGCAATGAAAACGGAATTATTAAAGCACCTATAAATATAATGCCTGGATAAGCTAATATATTTTCAAAAATCTTTAACAGTGCTACTAGCCCAGCAAAAGTTATTGCAAATAAAAAAAACACTCTTGAAAATAGCCAAGGCTTAGGCCACTTTGAACAGATCTCTCCTTCCTTAGGGGATGTTTTCGCTGTCCCGCAAATAAATGTATTTTCTCTCTCTTCTGGTGTATGCTTTTTAAATACATTAACAACTAGATCTCTTAATCTTAATTCTACTTTTCCGCTTCCTCCCGCTATTTTGTTTAACTCGCTCAAAAAACTATCATTTCCATTATCAGTTTCTTCTTTAGCTCTCATATAATTTTCATCACTATCAAGATTGAGTCCACATGAACTACAAGACTTTGAATTATTAGAAGTTTTTTTCTTGCAATTTGGACACTCCTTAGTGTTTTTCTCCATATATTTATCCTCCTTTAGTGTGGTTGTAATTATTTTCCCCAATACTTTTTTTGTAATTCAAATTTTCTAATTACATACCCAACTAGTCCCCTAAAAAGTATAAAAATAATTCTATATATAAAATCAATTATTTCTAAATATATAGATTATTCGTCATTTCCTTCGCATGTAACTATTTTTTCGATAATTTCTCCCTCTACAAGATCTATATTCGTCTTTCCTATATATCCAAATTTACATTTATTAAGCTTAATAAAATCCATAGCCCTATGAAACGTCGAATGATTCATATATTGGGTATAAAAAAATATGTAATCAGCTGTATTTAAAATTCTTATATCAAAGTTTTCGTTGAAACCATTTAACATTCTTATTTCTGGATATTTTATTCTAAATCGCCTTCTCCATTCCTTATCTCCGCCAATTATAATAATTTTTTTGCTCATAGTATATTTCTCTAATCTTTTGTTAGAATCCGAATTTCTGTGAATAGTATCAGAATTAAACTCATATTCTTTTAAATATTCTAAATCCAATTTTAAAATCTTTTCTTCATTTAATTTATTCTCAAGAATTCTAATTCGATCTTCCTTCTTCTTCATTTCTAATTTATGTATATTATCTAGCTTGCTTAATTCAGACTTCAGCCTCTTTTCATACATTAACTTTTCTTTATTAAAATAATCAAGTTTATTTTTTAAGCTAATGTTTTCTTTTTTAACTTCAATCATCTGCTCCTCTAATGTGCTTAATTTATAGCTACTTGACTCCTCAATATTATTAAAATATAAGTTTCTTGCCTTCTTATACTCATTAATAAGTGATTGTATAAATATTCCACTAATAATACAAAATAAAATTATGTCTGAGTCTTCATTTTTTACCATTCTCACATAAGGCAGTATAACTTTCTCAATACAAATAAATTGTGAGTCTTCAAACATACTCTCTATATTAATCCCATTGATTATAAACAAATCCTCTAAAGTTTCTCCTAGTATTCTAGCATGCTCATTATTATGTCTTAAAATATCTTTAAAATTATATATTTTGCCAAATTCTCGCTTTATTAGCAATTTAACTTCCTTTATTCTATTCTTATAATTTTCAAGCTCAATCCCAATATTTTCATTTATAAAATTCTTAGATTCAAACTCCTCAATATCGTTTAGAATAGAAATTACGAACCCTTGATCGACTATTTCTGGTGAAATATAAATAGCAAAATATAGATATACTGCCGAATCAAATTTTGCTTCTATATTCCTAGTTATTAAATCCATTTTCATGTACCTATTTTTCAATATTTTCTTATCATGCTTCTTTACGGCATTATATATAATTGGATAATACTTTCTAAGAACTTTAATAATCTTGCTTCTTAATGTACTATCCGTTTCCCCTTCTATAAGTACCCCAACAATCCTACGTGAATATATTTCTTGTTCAATATTTGCTTGCTTTATAGTAGTATAGTTTATACAAGTGTCATTTATAGCCGCATTATAATATTTCAGTCTATCTTCATAATATATTTTATCAATATCTTTTTTCATTTCTTTGCTTCTTGTTAGACTTATACTTATATTAGCAAATATATAATTTCTTATAATGTTACTATCAATATTCAAATGTTCAGAAATAATTTTTGAAAAAGAACTTACATTTATTTTTCTATTATTACGCACTTCAATATCCACCAATTTTTCCCTCCCTGCATTTAATACTGAATCCAGAATCTAAATCCTAATATTCATCATAATTATTTATTACCACAATATAATCACTTTCTCCAATCTTTGAAAACTGAAAATTAAGATGCAATTTTGTTAAATCTTCTTCTAACCAATTTGGAATATGGCTGCAGGCTATTATTAACTCATTAAAAATTTTTCTATTTAGAAATGGCCTCAAAGCTTGCTTAGACGTAATACCTATATTATCCTTCTGCAAATTCTTAAGATTTAATATATAACGCCCACATTCTCCATTACCTAATGAGATAATAAATTGCCCATCATTACTTATATCTGAATGATTTATAAATTTACTTACTTTCTCTTCCTCTTTTTCTTGTTCTAATATATAATCCAAAAAACATAATGGATTTCCATCCATATTCCACAAACTCAATCCCATTTTATCCAATGTAGTATGAACTAAATCCGAAAAATTCTTAGCAACAAAAACTTTGCATTTTCCTAGCTCTTGCACAATATTTAAAACTTCTAAGTAACTTTCTTTACTATCCTTTGTATAACAGAATTCAAATACTAATTCTTTAACCACTCTCCATTCATTTCTCTGCTTTGTAAAAACCTTAATAAATTTGGTTTTCTCATATTCAGTAACCTCTCCAAAATCATTTACACAAACTGCAATTTCATTAACCATAAATACCTCCATGTTTATACTTAATTTCTGTAAATTCTTTTATAATAAATTTTATTTTAGTTACAAAAGCATTTAATCTTTTTAATTAACAGAAATAAAAAAAGTCTAATTCATATACTTTTTCAGTATAAAAATTAGACTTCATAGCCATTATGAAAGAATTAATTTATCTTTATTTTTTTTACAGCTTTGGTTTAGGTAGCTGTTTAATAATATTATTATATATTTTAAAATTACATTTTTCAATAAGCCTTTGCTCTTATCTCAATGTAGTAAAAATAGAACTTTTACATTTTAAGAATTTAAACTATACATAACTTAATTCAACATATTTTGAATATAAGCTTCCTGGAATTATTTCTTTGTATATATCCTTTAATCCTGCATAAATTGCCAGATCTTCAAGATCTACATTACATAAACACATAATGCAATAATCTATATCAAATAATTTACAATAAATATCTGTCATTCTCATCCCGTTTCTTTTATAAAAGTCAATTCTTCTTTTCCTAATCACTTTCTCGCTTTCATTAGGTCCGCATTCTACTCTCTCTACTTCTACTATAATTCCATCATAATTTCTAAAATGCTCCTGTAGTATACTTAAAAATTCACTTCCAATTCCTTCATCTCTATGTTCTTTACATACCGCATAGTAATCAATTAACAAATATGATTTTGATGAAGCTAAAAGTGCGTATGCTAGAAGTTCATTATTATTATACAAGCCTATACATATGTAATTTTTTCTTTTATTAAGTTTCTGTATTACATCAAGAGGCTTTAATTCCCCATACGGAAAATCTTTTATCATATGTTCATTATAGATAATTTCAATATCTTCATTATTTAGTTCTTTTAGATTCATTTTCGTTCATCCTATCATTATCTTATTTTCTCAAAACTATTTCTCTAATTATAACATATTTTTTCTATTCTCAAATTCTTACTATTCAAAAAAAATAATTACAATATGAACCATTTGTGGTAATATATAATTATTTCGAAAAGGATGGTGTTATTATGAAAACTGGAATTGAATTGATAAAAGATATTGATGACTGTATTTTAGAAAAGGGAGATGCTGCGTTCTGGTGGCTTGGACAGCTGGGATACGTTATTAAGATGGCTGAAACCACTATCTATTTAGACGTATTTCTATCGGATTGGCCTAACAGAAAGATTCCTCCACTATTAAAACCAGCGGAAATTGTAAATGCAGATTTTATAATTGGCACTCATGATCATCCTGACCATATTGATCGAGATGTATGGCACCAATTATCTATTAGTTCACCCAACGCAAAGTTTGTAGTGCCAAAGCTTCATATCAATAAACTTTCAGATGACTTAAAAATACCTAAAAATAGATTTATAGGTCTGGATGATGGATTATCAATTTCAGAAAAAGACTTAAAGATATCTGCAATTCCTTCAGCTCATGAGTTTTTAGATCAAGATTCCTCCGGGCATTATCCATACTTAGGTTATATAATTGAGGGAAATGGATGTACTGTATACCATTCTGGTGATACATGTATGTATGATGGTATCTTCTCAAAATTAAAGCAGTGGGATAACTTTGACATTATATTTCTTCCTATCAATGGACGAGATGCTAAAAGATATACGGAAAATATAATAGGAAATATAACTTACCAAGAAGCCGTTGATTTGGCTGGAACTATTAAACCGAATTTGGTCGTTCCAGGGCACTATGAAATGTTTGATGATAATAGCGAAAATCCTATATTGTTCTATGATTATCTTAATGCAAAATATCCTGGAATTAAATGCTGGATTGGAGACCATGGTGAGATGGTTAAAATATGTAGAGCAAATAGATGAGCAAATAGCCTCACTAATCTTCTAAGTAGCAATAAACAGCTAGTATATATCCCAACAATTATTATTAAATAATTGCTGGGATATAGTTTTTGTCATATAAGACCTAGTGAATCTATTGTAAATTCAAAAATATCCTTATTGCTTGATACTTAATCTTAAACAATAATATTAACAGGTTCATTCTTAATAAAAGCTTCTATATTATTTGCTAATAAATTTATAAGCCTTTGCCTAGACTCAAAACATTTCCAACCTATATGTGGAGTAAGAATGACATTTTCCATGTTAAAAAGTGGATTATTTAATTCTGGAGGTTCTGGATCTTGAACGTCAAGTGCAGCACCTGCAATCTTTTTATTAGTCAAAGCTTCAATTAAATCAGTTTCCTTTATAATGGCTCCTCTAGATGTATTTATAATAAATGATGACGATTTCATAAGATCTAATCTAGACTTATCAATAAGATACCTTGTCTCTGTTGTAAGTGGACAATGTATTGTAACAAAATCACTTTCTTTTAGAAGTTCTTCAAGGCTGACAAATTTGATATTTGAATCTCCTAAATCTTTATAGCTTCTACTGTATACAAGTATTTTCATTCCCAATGCTTTAGCTACATTCATGACTTGTATTCCTATAGATCCAGCACCTATAACTCCAAGTGTTTTATTTTGTATTTCTATATGAGGAACCTGAAGATATTTAGTAAAATTACTGTAATTTTTATTTTCAATCATTCTTTGCTGCTGCGCTAATGATGAACTTAAATTTAGAATAAATGTGATTACTAGTTGTGCAACCGCTTCGCTGCTATATCCTGGTACATTGCATACAGATATACCTTTTTCTCTCGCTGCTATAATGTCAATATTATTATACCCAGTACCAGCCTCACAAATTAATTTAACACTGGATGGAAACTTTTCTATTAACTCCTTGCTAATTGTAAGTTCCTTTGTAATTACAATATTTTGTTCTATTACCCGTTCTAAGATTTCATCATTGCTGCTATCTTCATATTTAGTCACTTTACCTAAATTATCTAGCGATGAAAAATCAAGTTGTCCATCAAAGTTTATTCTGCTTGCATTAAGAAACACAATATTATTCATTTTATCCTCCTACTTCTCTTTTTCACTTTTTATAGCGTGAAAGTATTAAGTAATATTACTCTACAATATTATAACATTTTAAATGTTAACTTTATCCTATTAATTAAAATTTAATAATATTTCACCTCTCTTAAAAAATAGATGTTTTTTCTGCATTTTTTATTTCAAGAATTAACATAAGTATTTCGATAAATCTATTCATTCTAAATTTTTATTAGCTAAGAAATTTTAATAATAAAAAACATATTCATAGGGAAATATATTTTTGGAGGTGATCATTATGCAAATAAAAGATGTAATGTCAAAAGATATAGTGAGTTTAAATTCAGAAGATTCTATTGAAAGAGCTGCTCAAATGATGAGACAATTTGACGTGGGCGCAATACCTGTTTGTGATAACTCAAACAAATTAGTTGGAATGATTACAGATAGAGATATTGCTTTGGATTGCGTAGCATCAGGTGCAAGTGCAGATCAACAAAAGATATGTGATTATATGACTTCAAATCCTGTTACAGGAAGTCCTGATATGGATGTTCATGATGCAGTAAGGCTAATGAGCAGACATCAAATAAGAAGATTACCTATTGTAGAAAATAACAGTGTTATCGGTATCGTTTCTCTTGGTGATATTTCACAAGAACCAAATCTACAAGATAATGCTGAAGTTGCTCTTAAAAATATTTCAGAGCCTGGAACAAACAATCATATATAGATGTTATATCAGTAAAAAATAGTATAATTATACTATTTTTTAATTGTAAATATAAAAACAATTTCATGGCATAACCGTCATGAAATTGTTTTTAATTAATTTTGTAAAAATTAATTATTATCAATATCTAATATTGTTTTCAACAAAACATTTGCACCCTTTAAACAGTTTTCAAGTGGTGTAAATTCTTTTTCGCAATGACTGTGTCCCTTTTCACTTGGAACAAAGATCATTGTAGTTGGAATGATATCTGTAATAAATTGTGCATCATGTCCAGGACCACTATACATTCTTTTTGTTGAATATCCAAATTCTTTTGCATTTTTTTCAACGTAATCTACAAACTCAGTATAAAAATGAACTGTATTTCTTGCCCAAGCTTTTTCATAACTTGTTTCACATTTTTCAACAACTTTAGGAATAGCTTTAATTATTTCAAGAACCTGATTAATTACTTCTGGATCTTGATGCCTTGCATCCAAAGTAAATTTAACATAATCAGGAATAACTGTATGGATATTTGGATGAGCTGAAATCTTTCCTGTTGTATAT
This sequence comes from Candidatus Clostridium helianthi, assembly GCF_045310795.1. Classification (NCBI taxonomy): domain Bacteria; kingdom Bacillati; phylum Bacillota; class Clostridia; order Eubacteriales; family Clostridiaceae; genus Clostridium; species Candidatus Clostridium helianthi. The sequence goes on along the minus strand of NZ_JBJIAB010000029.1, from coordinate 59,104 downwards.
ACAAGCTTACTATCAAGCTTGTCAAGTTCATCATGAAGATATTGAATAGTTTTTACAGCCGCATATAGAGCATCTTTTCTATATTTCATTGGAGTTGTTCCAGCATGATCTGCTTGCCCTGTAAATGTAAATTCATAATTTATCATTCCGCAAACACCTTCAACTACTCCTATATCAATTTTTTCATCTTCTAAAACAGGTCCTTGTTCAACATGTAATTCAACTAGTGCCCTGTATTTTTCTGGATTCATTCTATTTTCTATTTTTCCCATATATCCACTGGCTTCTAATGCTTCCTTAAATGTAACTCCTTCAGCATCCTTGGATGCTAACATAACATCTTTATCAAATTTTCCTGTAATAACACCTGATGACATCATTGCTGGTTCAAAGCGTGCCCCTTCTTCATTAGTCCATATAACAACTGTTATTGGATGTTTATGAGCTATTTTTTCAGTTACTATAGTTTCTGCAACTTCTAATCCAGTAAGAACTCCCAAAATACCATCATAATTACCACCTTGTTTAACTGAATCAGCATGAGATCCCATCATAATAGCAGGTAACTTTTCCTCTCCCGGAATGGTTGCGTATATGTTCGCCATATCGTCGGTTTTTATCTCCATACCAAGTGCTTTGCATCTTTTACAAAATTCCTCTCTTGCTTCTAAAGCAGCAGGTGATAAAGACAACCTTGTGATTCCTCCTTTACCTGTATCTCCGAATTTACTAAATGTTGTGATTTTGTCTTGAAGCCTTTCTTTATTACAAGTTAACATATGAATATCCCCCTTTAAATTTAGTATAGTAATTATTTTTTCACTCTCTTTCCTGGTTCTACTGCTCTTGCAGGACATACAGTACTGCATAATTGACAGCCTACACATTTATCTACTAACAAGATTGGCATTCTTGTATTTGCATCTATCTTAATTGCTTGGTGCCCTCCATCATAACATGATAAGTAACATCTTCCACATCCTATGCACTTTTGCCTATCAAACCTTGGATAACAAATGCTATCTCTATCAAGTTTATCTGTTGGCACAATATTAGGTAAAGCACTACCAACAATTTCAGATATATTTTTATAACCTTGTGAACTTAAGTACAATTTCATCCCATTAATTAAATCATCGATAATTCTATAGCCATATTGCATTACAGACGTTGTTATTTGCAAATTTTCACATCCTAAGGCCATAAATTCAGCTGCATCTTTCCAGGTCTCAATGCCGCCCATCCCACTTATTGGCGCATCTTTTAGTTCTTCACAAGCTTTCATATCATGAATAAATCGTAAAGCAATTGGTTTTACTGCTTTTCCTGAGTATCCTCCTACGCTAGTCTTACCTTCAACATTAGGTTCTGATTCAAAGTTTTCTAAGTTTAAATTCATAATACTCTTAATTGTATTAATTGCTGCAATCCCTGTTGCTCCTGCCTCCATTGCAGCCATTGCTGGTATTTCCATATTTCCAATATTAGGTGTCATCTTCGCAAGTATAGGTAAATTTGTTCCCTTTCTAGTAGCTTTAGTATATAGTGCTACCAAATCTGGATTTTGTCCAACATCTGAACCTACGCCTTTACTTGTCATATGTGGACATGAGAAATTACATTCAATAATATCTGCTCCTGCCTCTGTCATTAGCTTGGCCAATTTAGTCCATTCTTCTTCATTTTGCCCCATAATTGATGCAACAATAATTTTGCTTGGATAGTCTTTTTTCAATCTTTTTAAGAATTCTATATTCTCTTCCAATGTGTGATCTGAAATCTGTTCTATATTTTTAAAACCAACAAATGGAACACTTTCTTTACTTAAAGCAGTAAACCTTGGTGAAACCTCCTTGGGTACAAACATACCAATAGTCTTAAATGCTACCCCTGCCCAGCCCATTTCAAATGCTTTAGCTACCATTTCGTAATTACTTCCAACTACTGATGATGAAAGGAAAAATGGATTTTCACACTTCACACCACAGAAATCTATTACTAAATCAACTTCATTTTCTTTAACTCTAGATTCAGTTGATATTGCTTTCATAACTTTGTCAATTGGTACTGATTCATTAATTTTTCCTTTTAAGCAAGCCTCCTTACATGGCTTTTCTTCACATGTGTCACAAGGAAGTAGATTGGGCAGTTTATTTACTGCCCCAGCCTTATTTTCAAACCTTAAAGAGCGAATAATAGTATCCACTTCAAGGGAGTGGGGACAAGCTTTGCGACAAGGTGCTTCATCACATAACAAACATCCTGACACATATTCATTTGTTGAAATATCTTTATAAAATAAACTACTCATTTCCATTCCTCCTAAATTATAATTTATCTGATGTTTAGCCTCTGTAACTCTCATTATTCTTAATCTGTAGATAACATCATTATCATAATCCTAGATAGCTTGAACTACAGTCAAGGTACTAAATATCACCAAAGCCAAGTTCCAATTTACTTTCTTCCTACTCGTTTTACAAATTGTCCAAATCCTGCTTTTCCAACGAATTCACCATTATCATAAACTAAATTTCCACGCACATAAGTTTGTACTGGATATCCATGAAGAGTTTTACCTTCCCAAATTGTATGATCATAATCTGAATGCATATTCTCTACCGAAATTGTGAAGTCTTTATTTGGATCATAAATTACAATGTCTGCATCTTTTCCAACTGTTAGAGAACCTTTTTCTGTGCATCCAAATATTTTAGCTGGATTAAATGAACATAATTCTACCGCTCTATTAAAAGTGATTTTTCCTTCATTTGCTGCTGAAAGCATATATGGATATAAATTTTCTACACCTGCACACCCATTTGGAATCTTCGTAAAATCATCTTTCCCCCAGTCCTTTTCATAGCTTTGGAATGGGCAGTGGTCTGTAGCTACAGTATCAATATCTCCTGATTTAATAGCTTTCCAAAGTGCATCTTGACTTTCTTGCCCTTTCATTGGTGGTGAACATACAAAATTTCTGCCATCTTCTCTTTTATAAACATCGCACGTAAATTCCAAATATTGTGGGCATGTTTCAACATATATATCATGACCTTCTCTTTTGGCTTCAATAGCAGTTTCTAATCCTTCCTTGTCTGCCATATGAACTAAATATAGTGGCGCTCCTATGGATTTAGCTAAATGCACTGCCCTTTTATCTGCCTCAGCTTCAACAAATTCTGGTCTGCTTAAGTAGTGATACCATGCTGAAGTTTTTCCTTCTTTTAAGAAGTTTTCAATATTTAAGTCAATCAAATCGGGATTTTCAGCATGGATGTTTGTCATCGCCCCAGTTTCTTTAGCCTTCAATAGTATTTTCACTAAAGTCGCATCATCCACCATCATCCCCTCTTTTTTATAAACTAAGAAACATTTAAAACTAGGTACTCCATATTCAACCGCATCTTCAAATTCATCTAAGATAGTTCCTTCATTTAAATCAGTTATGATACAATGAAATGCATAATCTACGCACGCCTCTGGATCACACATTTCTTTTCTTGTTTCAATGGTTTCAATTATTCCACTGCCTTTTCTTTGCATCGGATAATCAAATACTGTTGTAACACCTCCACATGCAGCTGCCCGTGTTCCGGCAAGATAGCTGTCAGCTGAAACAGTACCTCCAAACGGCATAGCTAAATGAGTATGTGCGTCTATAGCCCCTGGTAATATTAACTTGCCTTTAGCATCTACAACACTTGCACCTTCTTCTGAAAAACCTGTTCCAATCGCTACAATCTTTCCACCTTTTACAGCAAGGTCAGCTACATAAGATTCTAATGGTGTTACAATAGTTCCATTCTTAATAATTAAATCCATAAGTATTCTCCTTCCATTTATATATATCCTTAATATCTAAATAACTAATTTAGTTAATAATTTTCTCTTTAATGCTTCTGCTTTTTGTTGTACTTTTGATTTAAGCTTCCTAATGTATTTGTTTTTTAATAAATTAGTTCTTTTGTGATAAATTACTTTCTCAAATTAAAATTTTGTTATATAAATTTTAAGATGATTCCGTGTGGATTTAACCACACAGGAATCAATTTTTATCATATTATTTTGTTGCTTCTTCCCAATACTTTGAAGTGAATGTTGTATCATCTACCACTGGAGTTTTAGCTAAATCTTTATTATAAAGTTTTAAGAAATCCCCTGTTTGCTTAATTGCATTCATATCGATTTGTCCAATTTTTGAAGTATCAAATCCTTGAGGTGCAACAAGTTTAGCAACTTCTTTCGCCATATAAACTTGGTGATCTAATGAAACTGATTTATCTACATCATAAACTGTTTTTCCTGCTGCTTCTGGATCTTGGACTGCATCTTTCCACCCCTTTATAGATGCTTTTAAGAAACGAACTAATAAATCTTTATTCTTACCTGCCCATTCAGAGTTTACAAATAAACAATCTTCCATCATTGCAACACTTTCATTGTTCATATCAATTACATTTAAATCCTCTTTCTTCATGCCGCCTTCAAGTAATAAACCAAATTCGTTATAAGTCATTGCTGATGCTGCATCAACTGATCCTTCTTTTAATTGATCCATTGTAAAGTCTTGTTGTACAAGTTTTAGGTCTTTGTCTTTATCTAAATTGTATTTTGAAAGCAGAGCAAGAAGTTCATATTCATTACCACCAAACCAGTTACCTACTTTTTTACCAGCTAAATCTTTTGGCGAATTAATACCTTTTTCTTTTTTAGATACTAGTAACATGCCTGATTTTTGAAATACTTGAGCGATTTCTTGTAAATCATACCCTTGAGCTTGGTAAGTCATCAAACTTGAAACCCAAGTTACCCCTATATTGGCTACACCATTATAAACATTTTGCTCTGGAATAATGTCACTTCCTCCTGGAAGAATTTGAATATCTATTCCTTCATCTTTATAGTAACCTTTTGCTGCTGCTACGTAATATCCCATAAATTGTGATTGCGGAAGCCATTTTAATTGAAGTGTTACTTTTTCTAACTCCCCATCCTTCTTTGTAGTATCCTCTGATTTAGTTGCATCTTTCGCTGTTGTTTCTGATGTTTTTGATCCACATCCTATAAGCATCGTCCCCATCATTAATACAGCTAACCCTAAAGCTAATAACTTCTTTTTCATAATAAATTCCTCCTTATTAAATAAATATTATTTATCTTATACATGCCATGTGTGTGTTCTCTTGAAATTCTAAGAGATATCGGTGACTTTCAATTTTGCTTATAAAGCAAATAGTATATTAGGTTGAACTAAACTTTTCTATTTTAAAGTTGGTATTATCTTTGTGATGCATGCCATTTTATGGTTCTACGTTCTATTAATAAAATAATTAAGTATAAAACAATCCCAACTAATGCTGCCATTACTATATAGGACCACCCCATGGCCATCATTCCTTTTCTTAAATTATCTTTAATTCCAAAACCAATACCTGAAGTTGATGCTGCAAAGTATTCACTTATCATAGCCGCCATTATTGCTGCTGCCACATTAATTTTTAATGCAGTTAAAACACTCGGAAGACAATTAGGTAAACGAAGCTTGAAAAATATAATTTTTTCTGGTGCTGCATATGACTCTAATAAATCTTTTGCAAATGGTTTCAAATCATTTAATCCCCTATATGAGTTAATTGCCATAGCTGCCATACATACAACCGTTACAACACCAACCTTTTGTGCAAAACCACTTGTAAACCAACGATTCATAATAGGCGATAATGCAACTATTGGAATTGCATTAAATGCTGCTATTACACTAAGTCCTGTATATCCCCACTTTGGAAACTGCGTAGCTATCACTGCGACAATAAATCCAATTATGCATCCTAAAGCAAGTCCTACCAATGCCCCTGAAACTGTAATCATCGTGTCAGTTAGAGCTTTAGAAAAATTATCACTTAAAGTTTTAATAATTTGTGATGGTACTGGTAATTGAAAGGGTTTAAAACCTAATGCATCATGAATGATACCAACTTGCCATGCGATTATCATTAATATTCCAAAGCCTAAAGGCCATAAGACATTTTTAATTTTTTCATTCATAAAATTACCTCCCTATGTAGTCTGTTTTCTCCAAGGCATACAAATTTTTTCGAATAATATTACTATAAAATAACTCAAAATCCCCATTAAAGCGCTGGTAACTACTGATCCCCAGAATACATCTTTTGTTCCTGAGTATAACGAGTATAAAAGTTTCACTCCAATTCCACCACTTGAACCTAACATATCAACTAAGATAGATGCTGTTATTGACATTGGTGCCGCTATTTTTAAACCAGCAAATAAATATGGCATTGAATATGGAATCATAAGCTTATAATATATGCTTTTCTTTTTTGCAGCATATGAGTATAGCAATTCTTTTTTATCGCTTTCTACACTATTTAATCCACTAAGCATATTTACTGAAACTGGGAAAAATGTGATATATGCTGCAATTACTATTCTAGAAGTATTCATATCCCTGACTAAAGTAAAGATTATAGGAGCTAACCCTAAAACAGGTATCATTTGTGATATTATTAAATAAGGTAATGATATTTTTTCTGCTATTTTCGATAAACTCATAATTATTGCTAAAACAAATCCTATTGCAGCTCCAAGTGCAAACCCAAATACAGCTCTTGAAAAAGTAAGTCCAGCTGCGCTCATTAAATCAGTGAAATTTTCTGCTATTGATATGATGACACTATGTGGATAAGGCAATTTTGCTCCAGCCATTGGATCATGCATCACTTGTTCTAGAAAGAAAGCTACTAATTCCCAAGCTATAAAGATGCCTATAGCCCAAACTAGATTAACTTTATATTTCTCTTTCCTGCTAATCATAATCATACCCCCTCAAAGCTATTTCTTATTTTGGTTATATAATCATAAAATTGTTTTGACTGCTTTGATTCCATATTTCTTGGTCTTGGTATGTCAATATCAATCACAGCAGAAACACGTCCTGGATGTGGAGATAAAACCACAACTTTATCCGATAAAAATACTGCTTCTGAAATATTATGGGTTACAAAAACTACTGTCTTTTTGGTCTTTGTCCATATTTCTAAAAGATCTTCATGAAGCTTTTCACGTGTAAATTCGTCTAAAGCTGAGAATGGTTCATCCATAAGAAGTATTTCCGGATTAATGGCTAATGCTCTTGCTATACCAACCCTTTGCTGCATCCCTCCACTTAATTCATAAGGATAATGCGTACCAAAGTTAGTAAGTCCTACTAGATCAAGCATTTCCGTAACTCTTGAAGTACGATCCTGCTTCTTCATTCCTAGAAGCTCCATTGGCATACAAACATTTCTTCTTACTGTTCTCCAATCGTATAGAACTGGATTTTGAAATACGATGCCATATTTCTTTTGAAGTCTTATTTCTCTTGGACTTTGTCCTCGTACTATCACTTTTCCTGAAGAAGGTTGCAATAGATCAGCTATAATACGAAGTAACGTTGTCTTTCCGCAACCAGAAGGACCTAGTAATGAAATAAATTCTCCTTCTTTAATTTCTAAATTAACATTCTTAAGTGCTGTTACTGGTTCGCCCCCATTCTTATCTTGATAAACCATACTTAAATCTTCAATTTTAATTTCTACTTTTTCTTCTCTTGTCCTAAAAACATTTCTGCTTTCAAATTCTGTATCTATTTCATTCAACATACTCATTGATTTACGCCTCCTTTTAAACAAAAAACGGTACAAAACTATTTGTTTTGCACCGTTGCAATTATTTTATATTTACCATAATCTACTGTATATAGTTAATAAGTCTTCCTTTTTAACTTCTTTTATAGTATTCGATGGACTTCCACTGTTCATAGCATCTTGCGCCATCTTATCTACTACTTTATTGAATTCTTCTTTATTAATTCCATACTCTTTTAAAGTTGGTATTTCACATATGTTACATAACTCTGTTAATTTTTCTAGAAAAGCTTCTGCTGCTTCCTTATCACTTTTCTTATCGTCTGCTACATTAATTGCTCTACCTATTGTACCAAAACGTTCATAGCTTCCATCTAAAACATAAGATAAACATTCCTTTATAAGCATAGCATTTGAAATTCCATGAGCAACATGAAAATTAGCTCCAATTGGTCTGCTCATGCCATGCACCAAGGTAACTGAAGAATTATTTATACATACACCAGCTTCATATGCAGCAATGGCCATTTCTTCTCTAGCCTTTTTATTTTCACCATCTTTATAAACCAATGGTAAAAACTCAAAAATTCTTTTGATTGCAGATAATGCAAAGGTATCTGTTAGTGAATTTGCTTTTCTTGATGTATACGCTTCTACTGCATGAGTTAACGCATCCATGCCCGTTGCCGCTGTTACGCTTTTAGGTGATGTCATTGAGAATTTTGAATCAATCACTGCCAAATCAGGTAGTAATGCTTCTCCCTTTAGAAGCATTTTTATATTCCTCTTTGAATCTGTAATAACCGTAAATTTGGTAGCTTCTGAACCTGTTCCTGCTGTAGTTGGAATCAAAACCAATGGTGGAAAATCTCCTTCAATTGTTTTTCCCATGTAATCAGATATTGAACCTTCTAATTTTGTCATGGCAGCAATAGCTTTACCGCTATCTAATGGACTTCCTCCTCCAATTGCTATGCAGAAATCACATTTAGCGTTTTTATAGGCTTTTACTCCACTTTCAATCATTAAATCGGTTGGCTCTCCAATAATATCATTAAAAATTTCATATTCAATTCCTAAGTTATCTAAACAGTCTGTCAAAACTTTAACTGTTCCAATTCTAGTTACATTTTTTCCAGATACAATAAATGCTTTTTTCCCAAGGGATTTTATCAAGCTCTCGCTTGATTCTAATGCGTTATCTCCAATAATCGTACGTCTTGGTAAACTAAACTCATATGCCATTTTCTCACCTCATCTAGATAAATTGTTTGTCTACAATTCCAAGTACTTCGTCTAATTTAGCTAACTCTTCTTCTAATTGCTCCTTAGTAATTATTAGTGGAGGGGCAACAAGTATCATGTTCTCATGAGTATATGTCATAAACTTTCTTTCCTTTAATAATCCTAAAATTTTCCCCATAACTCCTTCTGGATCCTTTCCATATGGTACTAAGGGTTCCTTGCTTCCTTTATCCTTTACTAATTCCACTGCTGAAAATAATCCAATATACCTCACATCTCCAACTGATGGGTGAGAAGCTTTCATCTCTTCTAGTTTTTCACCAAGTACACTACCTACTTCGTTAACATTTTTTAGTATACCTGCTTCTTCATAATAGTTTATACACGCTACACCTGCTGCACAAGCTAGTGGATGTCCACTATAAGTTAGTCCGCAAGATAATAAATTATCATCAAAGTAAGCTGCTATTTCTTTACTTACTACAACTCCACCAAGTTGAACATATCCACAAGTAACACCTTTTGCAAAAGTTACTATATCTGGTTTTACATCAAAATTCTCAAAGCCAAACATTCTACCCGTTCTGCCCCAGCCTGTCATAACTTCATCACAAATCATTAAGATTTTAAATTCATCACATAAAGCTCTAACTCCTGGAAGATATCCTTTTGGCGGAATGATAACTCCATTTGAACCTGTTATAGTCTCTAAAACTATTGCAGCCACACTGTCAGGTCCTTCATAAATTATTTGTTCTCTTAGCTTGGCCAAGTAATATTTTGTTGCAGCTTCTTCTGATTCGAATTCTATTGGTTCTCTATAAATATATGGATCAAAGAATTTTACGAATCCTGGAATACCAGGTTCTAATTGATATCTTCTAGGTTCACCTGTTAAATTACCAGCACCAAACGAAGATCCGTGATAACTTCTATAACGGCTGAACACCTTTGTCTTACCTGTGAACATTCTTGCTATCTTTACAGCATTCTCATTTGATTCTGCACCTGCATTTGTGAAAAATACCTTTCCCATATTATCAGGCATTAATTCAACAATCTTCTTTGCAAGCTTGGCTCTGGATTCAGCTCCATAAGATGGCCCTACAAAACAATATTTATCTACTTGTTCTTTTATTGCATCTCCAATCGCTTTATTTCCAAAACCTAAATTCATATTAACAAGTTGTGACGACATATCTGAATATCTATTTCCATCATAATCCCAAAAGTAAATACCATCAGCTTTTTCAATTGAAATAGGATTTAAATTTCTTTGTTTGCTCCATGATTGTAAATTATATTCTTTTAAAGTACTCCTAATTTCTTCACCATTCATCTTTATACACTCCCTCATATACATTTAATATTTTCCTCAAATAAAAAAACGGAACTTATTCAAGTGAACAAGCTCCGTTGCTGTTATCTCTATTAAATTCGTTTTTTCTTTAAGTTGTTTTTATTATATACTAGTAAAACTGTTATATCAATGAATAAGTGACTAAGTTTATTTGTGCAACTGCACATTTAGGCACATAAAAATAAATAACAATTCCTAAGTTGTCATGAAGGTTCTTTATATACAACATAGCTGCTTCCTTTCAATGTGCATATTTTTAGGCAAGGAAGCAAATTGCCCTCATAGCGGGCCTATTAGGTCAATTTGCCGACGCAGTATGATGGAAAATAGACTGGCAAATGGACTTGTTATTTTTTTGAATGTGCCTTACATAACATCCCTTACAAAAAAACCTAAATAAAATCGTAGTTTTTCTTCTAAATTTGATGGATTATATCCAGTAATCTTTTCAATCTTTTTAAGCTGATTATTTACTGTATTCCTATGAATATATTGTTTCTCAGCAACAAGACTTTGACTACCGTTGTTCTGTAAAAACATATATAAGAAGCTCATTAAATCAGTGTTATTTTCCTTATCATATTTTTCTAACTTACCTAGAGTATCCTTGTAATATTCTTTAAGCACTTCTTTATCCTTAGCATTTAAAAGCAATTTATGAATATCTAATTTATCATAAAACACCATTTCTTTGCCTTGTTTTTTTGCCATCGTCATTGCTGTAAAAGCATTATTAAAATTCTCCGCCTGCATTTTAATGCCTGCTTTATTTTCACTTATTCCCATATGAACCTTCCATGAAGGTTCATTCCAATTCTTAAAAAAAGTATCAACAAAATTAGTGACATCGTAATTTCCATAATTCACAAGAGCCAGAACCCAAGAATCTTTATATGAAAATGAAATATATAATTCATGAATACTTCTAGCTAATCTTTCTGAATACATTTTAATTTTATTCATATCAAATTCTAATTGATTGTCTTCTTTGTGTTCAAAGGACATGACTATAAAGCAGAAATGACTGTCTCTCAAATACCCATATCTCTCCATCTGTAAAATTAATGTTTCTATATCACCTGTTTTAAATATAATATTCTTAATCGTACTTGCTATACTTATTTCTACTTGCTCACTTTGCATTATTCGATAACATATATTCCGTGTTAAATCTACCATTCTTGTTTCCCATGGAATAGTATAAAGAGGCATTTTTATTTGGTTACAATATTCTATAACATCGTTAGGTATTGACTTGGTGTATGGCCCAATATTTACAACAAAAGCGCTTGCCCGAGCAGCATATAGTTTTTTTGTATATTCTAACAACCATCCATCACCATCATTTAGAATGCCTGACGTAAGGACAACTTCATTTCCATGAAGAAATTCACTCACCTCATCATTTTCAATAATATGTACCCATTCCACTAGATTATTAAGACCTTTCTGTCCTGCTAGCAGTTTCATTTGATATAAAACAGCCCCATTTCCAAATAATTTCCCTACAGTAATTGACATATTATCACCCCAATTTTATATAAAACTATAAGAGTTTTATGCCTATTATATCATAATTTTATTTTAATTAAATTTTATTAAATAATACAAAAACTTATTTATATTATTTATTTATAAATAGAAACTTAATAAAGTTAAGCTGGTTTTACAATTAGTAATCTTTGCTATAAAATGATTCGGATGTATTCTACATAAAAGAATTCTACCCATATTACTTAAGGCAATAAATAAAGAGGCACTTTGATAAAAATCAAAATACCTCTTTATTTATTTCTTTACTTATTATTAATTGACTTTAAATATTCTTTAACACTTGGCGATATTCCTATAATATATACGCTAAAGATATACACTATCATTAAAATAGTAATCATTATATTAGGCGAAATCATAATTGCTGCAACTGCCGCTAAAATGACAATTATAAGCAAAATTATCATTATAATCTTAGCCCATGCTTTTCCTTTAAATATAAAATATAAGAGAATAGCTTCTACTACAGTCCTAGTTAGTCCTGAAATTATTCCTATGTTTCCTTGCATAAAATAGCTAAATGCAGTTGTAACTATACTTACAGCTAATATTGCTATTACCATGGATAAAAATAGTTTTTTTCCTTTTTCTATACTTTTCATAATATCCTCCATAACAATGTATTACACTAATTGGATATAACGTTTTAATTAAATAAATAAGTAATTATTATTAATAATTACTTATTTATTTTTACTTAACATTGCGTTATTATTCCTTAAAAATAAATCTTTATGTACATTACCATATTTTATATTTATTATAACATGAATTCATAGAATTTATATTCTTATTTTCATTCATAATTATTGGGAAGCTAATAAAAGCTCCCCAAAATTTAATATTTTTAATTATAGAAACCTAGTTTTTACATTGCTTTGAAAATATATTTGTTAGATTTAGTTTTTTAACTCTTGATCTTATTTCATCATTATCTATACTATACAATCCTAAATCTTTCATCCTTTCAAAATATTCTGCTCCTGAAAATGTATATCTTTCACTCATTTTTCCTTCCTTAACTTTGTCATTTGCATATGCAATAATATCACCTGTAGCAAGCTCTCTTGGCAATTCTAATAAAGGCTTTTTCTCCAAATATTGAACTGCATTATAACCTGCTAAAGTCCCTGTAGTCATAGCCTCAGTATGACCTACAAAGAATCCACTTTTTTCACCTCCACAAAATAAATTTTCAACTCCATTTACTTGCATTGAATTATTTCTAGGCGCAGCACATAAATATCTAATTGAATTACCATTACTTCCAACTAGTGGATCTATATAAACTACATTTTCTAATCCTTTTATTTTCCTTAATTTATCTAGTGGATAGTGAGATGTCATAAGCTTTACGCGTCCTGTATCTAATAATATAATATTCTCTGCAAATTCTAAGGTCGCATATTGCTGACATACCTTTTGTTCTAACTTTTCTAAATGTACATCTTCCTTAGGTATAGGAATAACTACAACCCCATTTTTCTCTAATTCTTTTATTATGTCTTTTGATAAAGATTCTCTAGGAAATTCACAAGATCCGCTCATTGCACCCTTCATTCCATTTGCTCTTTCTCCTACTAAGTCATTTACTCCTGCTCTGCTGCTTATACTAACTCTTGCGCCAAAGCTAGGACATCTTAATGTACACATGACGCATCCATTTCCATACTTCACACAATTAGGCATTGATCCTGTTGAGCCTGTAGTTTCTACAAATACATCTCCATTTATAATATCTTTATTAAATAATACCAATGATTTTATTTTATTGTCTTTCATATTTACATCTGTTATTCTACTTTGCAGAAATATTTTAACTCCACATTCTATTAAATATCTTCGAACAATAGGCTCAGCTTTACCTATATCACATAGCCATGCATGTTTGTGTTCTGGGAAATCTATATTCTTATGAATTGCTATTGAATCCATAATTCTTATGAAATCACCTGCGCCAAGATTTATAAGCTCTTCTGCAGCAGTATATCTTCCATTATTCCTCATTATTCCCCCAACATTTCCTACTCCAAGTAGCAAGTCAGTTCTCTCATATAACTCAACTTCTGCACCTAATTTTACTGCTTCTAATGCGGCTGAGCACCCTGCCCATCCTCCACCTATAATTATAACCTTCATTTTATTCTCCTTTAAAATAGTTATCTATTATATATTGTATTCAATTTTTTGTCTAAGTTGAGTCTTATCATGTTTACTGATCAAATTCTCTAAAAATTTATCACCACTTATTAACGTATAAAAAAGCCAAAAAGCTGATCTTGTCTGCTTTTTGGCTCCTTAAAAATCTATAACGCTGACTATAATTCCTGAAATAATTTTTATCTAGCCATTATATAAATTTTTTTCATGTCTTCCATATTAAGTTTTTGGAATTCTCCTATGGTTCTAGTATCTTTGAAGCTACATTTATAAGCTAGTTCATTAATTTGATCATCTGTCAAATTAACTCCAAGTTCTTTTATTGATATTGGCATATCAATGGAATGATAAAAACTTTCCATTGCTTCGATTCCCTCTAATGCAACTTTTTCTGGATTATAAAAGTCATTGGTTATTCCCATTACGTTTACAGCGAATTGTACAAAACGGCTTATATTACTTTTGTACACATACCTAGCCCAGCTTCCCCAAACTGCTGCCAAACCAGCTCCGTGGGCAACATCAAACATACCTCCAAGTTCATGTTCTAATTGATGACATGACCAATCACCAACTGAACCACATCCAGTTAAATCATTATGCGAAAGACTTCCTGCCCACATTACTTCAGCACGTGCATTATAATCTGTTGGATTTTCCATTAATATTTTTACATTATGAATCACTGTTCTCATTAATCCTTCGCTAATTCTATCTGTTATCTCCATGCTCTGTTCTTTTGTAAAATAACGTTCCATAGTATGCATTAATATATCAGTAGCTCCACTGGCAGTCTGATATTTAGGTAATGTATAAGTAAGTTCCGGATTCATAATTGCAAATTTACAACGTGCATACTCAGAATTACATCCTCTTTTCAGCCATCCTTCTTCATTTGTAATAACCGATGAATTGCTCATTTCACTTCCTGCAGCTGCAATAGTTAAAACTGCCCCAACAGGTAAGCAGCCGGTTGGAATAACTTTTTTACTATATATATCCCATACATCACACTCATTAGCCACGCCATATCCTATTGCTTTTGCTGAATCAATAACACTGCCTCCCCCAACAGCTAATATAAAATCTACCTTTTCCTTTTTGCATAAATTGATTCCTTCATATACTTTTGAAAGTCTAGGATTAGGTACAACTCCGCCTAAGCTAACATAATCGATTTCAGCTTTCTTTAAAGATTCAAAAATTTTATCTAAAAGCCCAGACTTTTTCGCACTGCTTCCACCAAAATGAACTAGGACTTTCTTACAATTTTGATTCTTTATAATAGTGCCGATCTGTTTTTCTGAATCCTTTCCAAAAATCACTCTCGTAGGAGCATAAAATTCAAAATTCTTCATTATTAATGCACTTCCTTATTTCTAATTTAGTATTAAGTTCTTTAATAATATATTACTCCTTCGAGACAACTCTAAGTCAAGAGAAATATATGAATAAAATAGTAAAATGAAAAACTAACTTCTTGATTGCAAGAGTAAATTCATCTTACAAGAAGTTAGTATCAATTGAATACTTAACCTATCACAGCTTCAAATAAAAATTTATTATTGAATACATATAAGTTAAAATTATATTATTAAACTAAATTTAAGATATTGCATTATAAAAAATACACTCCTAAAGTTTTATATTAAAATAAATGATATTATTTAAAATATTACCAACATTCTAAGTTTTAGATTTTTATTTTTCTATTTAAAGACCTTTAGAGTGTGATGTTATTCATTTCATTTATCATGTTGGTGACTAGATCATCCATTCCTATATTTTCTAGCCCACTAGGAACTATAAAATTAGGATCGTCTAACTCTCCACCAGCTTTAGCTATAATTTGTTTTGCCCTTTCGGCATTATTTTCATCTGTATTTACAATCACCTTATAATTTACATCAGCTATTTCCTCAAAACCGCCCATACCGCTTACCATTGGATTTGCAGCTGCCATTGGCCCATAACCTGGATCAACCGTAGGATTATCGTTAGATAGTATTAAGTTTGCTAAACTATTTGTGCTGCTTTCAGTACCTGGCCTGTTTTGTCCTGGGTTATCATTTGTATAATGATCATTTATATCTGCCACAGCATCTTTTATGCCTATTTTATTTAATGCTTCTACAGCTTGATTAGCTGCTTTTATACCGCTAAAATAACCTTCTATCTTCATAAAAAATACCTCCTCTTATACTTTTATTCAGTGGTATTTTTTCACTATGTTTAAACTATTATTCCTAAATCTTGAATATCTAAATATCTTTTTTTAATTTTTTGCACTAAAAAGCAACTGCAGGGTTGCTTCATTTACCTATCCCGCAATTGCTTTTTTATAATTACCTATTTATTGGGTTCACATGGATATATATAATTTCCTATAGTACGAACTCTTAATCTTTCTGGATCACATTCTTCGTGTTCTGGAATTACGAACACTATTTTACGCTCAATAGTTCCACATGCATCACGATCGCAAGGATCTTCATGTGCCATTGTTACAAATCCTTTGAATGCAAGTATTCTATCGCAATCATCATATAAAATAGCTGCAATAGCTACTTTTTTGCCTAAGCAAACATTATTTACTTTTATTTTTACTGTTACTAATTTTGCACCATGCTTTTCCAAATTAACTGGTTTTGATTTGATTGTACTACATAATTCGCAGTCATGCTTAGTACACTTACATTTATTTTCATATCTTTCCATTCTATACAACTCCTTGCATATAAACTCAAAATGAAATAAAAATTACTTATATTGACTTGGTCATTTTAAATTTTTTATAGTTACATATATCATTAAAATATATCTTCAACATAAAGTATAAGTTGATATATGTTCTCCAAAATCAACTGAGTATCTTTAAAACGCATTTATTGCACATATGCACTGCTTTATCAGTAACGGATCTTTAATGAAAATATTTAATGTGCTTCCTATGTTTATAATATATTCTGTAATAAATATTTATGTGAAAGAAAACGACATTTTTTCCTATAAAATAAAATCATAAATTTAAACAAAATGACATTTCCTGTAATAATATTCTTTTTTCTTTGCTATTATTTGAAAACAAATATAAAATTAGTTATGATATAATAGATATACAACTGTTTTAGGGGGACATATATGATTGGAACATTACTTATAAACAGGTATGAGTTGCTTGAAAAAATAGGTGAAGGTGGTATGGGAATTGTCTATAAAGCAAAATGCCATTTATTAAATAGATTTGTAGCTGTAAAAATATTAAAATCAGAATTAAGTAATAATGAAGAATTTATTCTCAGATTTAAGAGAGAGGCAAATTCAATTGCAAGTTTATCACATCCAAATATAGTAAATATTTATGATATTGGCTCAGAGAATAATATTAATTTTATTGTTATGGAATATATTAATGGTAAAACATTAAAACAAGTATTAAGGGATAATGTACGTCTCAGCCCTGATACTACCTTAAATATATCTTTACAAATGGCTGAAGCTTTAATATACGCTCATAAAAATAATATAATTCATCGAGATATAAAGTGTGATAATATTTTAATTTCAGATGATAACATTGCAAAATTAACAGACTTCGGAATTGCAAAACTTCCAAATTCTTCAACAATAACAAATTCAAATAAAATTATAGGTTCAGTACACTACTTTTCACCTGAGCAAGCTAAAGGAGGATACGTTGATTTCAGAACTGACATCTATGCTCTTGGTATTGTCATGTATGAAATGATTACTGGAAATGTTCCTTTTAATGGGAAAACGTCTATTTCAGTAGCAATTATGCATATACAAGAGCCTGTTATTCCTCCAAAGAATTTTATTTCAGATATACCTGAGAACATTAATTTAGTAATTCTAAAAGCCTTAGAAAAAAATCCAGCTGATAGATTTAAATCAGCTAAAGAATTTGCTAATGTTTTAAGCTCAATAAAAGAAAATCCCAACTTAAAAATAGACTTTGATAGCACATTAATAGAAGATTCAACTGTCATGATTGATACCCATAAAGAAATTGATCCCACTGTGATTATGAGCAAAGAGCCAATACAAGAAACTGTGCTATTAAAGAACGTTACTAATACTTTACATATAAACAACCTAAAAAGTAAATCCAAAAAATTTATTTTACCAATTGGGATGATTGCGTTTTGCATTGCTGCCTTTGCCTTAGGCGAATATTTCTATGGAGGATTCTCTAAAAGTACAGGATATAAAGATTCTCCTATAAATAGCAGCATCGAAGAAAATACTTTAGGAACCACTAGTAAAGAAAATAATGACAAGTTGCAACCAAGTGAAGAAAGGCAAGTACCACTATTAGTTGGAAAATCTCAAGATACTGCTGAATCTATTATAAATAGTAATGAATTTTTACTTGGAAATATAAGTTATGAATACAGCGATAATGTAGCAAATGGTCTAGTTATAAGTCAATCTCCTACTGTTGGTACCTCTTATGAAAAAAGTGGAAAGATAGATTTGATTATAAGCCAAGGACAAAAAGTTACTCAACCTGCACCAGAAACAAGAAAAAATAATAGCAATAATAATAATAATAATAATAATGGCAATGGTAACGGTAATGGAAAAGAAAAAGAGAAAAAGCAAAAAAATAAATGACCAAAGGAAAGTTTATCTCCTTGGTCATTTCTTATTAAAATTGAACTTTATACCCTGATATGAGTAGTTTCACGACAGCATTATAACTTTTAATTCCTTCTGTTTGACCACCAGCTTTTAATATCTTATCATATACATTATCATACAGCTTTGATATTTTACCTCTATAATTGCTCCAGTATAACGAATCATTTTTTAATTCTAATTTCACATTATCTGAAAGTTCATTATTTATTCTTTTAAAGGCTTCTTGATTGAAATAATATAAATCATTCATGCAGTAAGAATACGCTATAAGATATCCGCTATATTGATATTCATAATTTTTAGAGTTAGTGCATGCTAGAAAACTTATATAATTTGCTTCATCTTCACTATTAAAACCTCTTACATGGCTCAATTCATGACAAATTGTACTTGGAACATTCCATTTGGGCATATCATTATTATAATTAGCTTCAATGGTAAAAGTTGTTTCTCCTTCCAACAATTGATATGACATAAGTTTTGAAAAAACAACTGGCTTTGGATTTGGATAAAAACCTTGCAAAGACGGATAAATTTCTCCTATATGTTCCATACTAATTATTCCTTCTTTTTTTGAATCATAATCTAGCTTTAATAGTCCATCTTCATCTCTTTTTATCTTTCCATCTAACTCATTCAATCTAACTTTTAAATAGTCACAAAGTTCTATTAATTTTTCTTCTGAATTATCCTGCACTTTTAATCCAGTTAATTCAACAAAATTTGATCTGAATGAGTTTATCCCTAGAGTCATTATATTTAAAAATACAAATGCTGATATATATATAAGCACATTTGAAGTAGCTCTTATTATTATTTTTTTTAATGAATGTTGTTTTGAAAAGAGTAGATATGTATAATTTAATATTCTTACAAGAATATATATAAGGAAAGCATATAATATTATTTCGTATACTGAAAATGGTATTAATGACAAACATCTTGAAAGTGTATTTACCAGTGTTAAATAAATATACTTGTAATAGAAATTTGAAAATCCATATATATACCGTGCCATTGCAAATAAAATGATGCTGAATCCAAGTAGTAATCCACTTATTATAAACTTAGTTTTAATTGATATATTCTTTTTTCTTTTTAGTAAATTTCCCATTCTCAATGTTCCTTTCTTACTAAGAAACTAACCTTCTAATATTGTAAATCAGTTCCAATATCATTATAATATCACTTTTTATTTTTACATTCTATACAAAAAAAAACAGTAAATTTATAAATACAAATTCACTGCCTTTTTATAATTCCCATACATATATTACAATATTGATTTTGTAAATAAAATTTACTCCTAAAATACTATATGAAAAACCTTCTAAATATAAAGTGCCATATAAATAGCTTATATAACACTTTGCTAACATTAGATTAATTATATATGATTTGTGACCTCATATGCATCCCAGATAGCATACATAATATTCGAAACCTTACGTGCATCTCCTAATAGATAAATTTCTGGAATCTCAAATTCCAATTCTCTATATAAAGAATTTTCTTCTTTATATCCTACTGAAAGTATTACTGAATCACATTTGATTTTTTCTACTCCATTTTCTGTTTCTATCTCAAGATTTCCATCCTTATAAGCTTTAACTTTTGAATTTACTTTTACTTCAATACTGTTAAATGGTATTAATCTTTCAAGCATTTCACTATTTGCAGAACACAAAGGCCCATTTAGTGAAAGAATCTTATGCAATGCTTCTACTATAGTAACTTTCTTACCCTTCTTAGCTAGATGAAGTGCTAATTCACAGCCAACTAATCCACCACCAACTACTACAGTATTATTACCTGACTCTTTCTTTCCTAATAATACATCTGCTGCTGTAAATACTTTCTCATCATCTCCCAATGAAAATACTTTAGGAGTAGATCCTGTTGCTATTATCACAGAATCTGCCTTATAACTTAGTATTTGTTCTTTTGTAATTTCGCTATTTAAATTAACTTCTACATTTAGTTCCTTCAATGTATTTGCATACCAGTTAGCTAATGCAATATCATCTTCTTTAAAGTCTGGCGAACCTCCTGGTATAAGATTTCCACCTAATCTATCAGTCTTTTCATAAAGTACTGGTTCATGCCCTCTAAGAGCTAAAACCCTTGCTGCTTCACAACCTGCAACTCCACCACCAACTATAAGTACTTTTTTCTTTCCTAATATAGGAGTTAATGCATTGTCCTTTTCTTTACATGCTTGTGGATTTACCGCACAGTTAAGCATAGCATAATTTTGAAGACGTCCCATACATCCTTCTTGACATGATATACAAGGTCTAATTGAATTACACTTATTTGCCCTTAATTTATTTACATAATCAGGATCTGCAAGAAGTGGCCTTCCAAGACTCACAATATCACAAGTTCCATTTTCAATTGCCTCAAGAGCCATATCAGGATTATCCATTCTTCCAGCACATATTACTGGAACATCAACAGTTTCTTTCATTAATTTAGCATATGGTCTGTATAACCCCTTTTCTTGATACATTGGTGGGTGACTCCACCACCATGAATCATAAGATCCAACATCTGTATCTAATGAATCATATCCATAGGATACAAGTAACTTAGCAGCTTCAATACCTTCTTCTAAATCTCTTCCTTTTTCAATAAATTCTTCTCCTGGAAGTGCTCCATCTCTTAAATCTTTAATAAAACTCTTTGGAGAATATCTAAGAGTTACAGGGAAATCCTCTCCACATCTATCTTTAATTTCTTCTACTATTTCACGTGCAAATCTAAGTCTATTTTCTAGGCTTCCACCATATTCATCAGTTCTATGATTAAATAATGAAATAGCAAATTGATCTATTAAATAACCTTCATGTACAGCATGAATTTGTACACCATCAAATCCTGCTCTCTTTGCGTTATAAGCCCCATCTCCAAATTTTTTAACTATAGATTTAATTTCATCTATTGTAAGTTCACGACATATTTTATCAAGCCATCTATGTTGAATTGCTGATGGTGCAACTGGTGGATATTCTCCAAGATTAGTAGGAATTGTAACCCTTCCAAATCCACCTGACATTTGTAAAAATACTTTTGCATTATATGCATGTATC
Organism: Candidatus Clostridium helianthi; assembly: GCF_045310795.1. Lineage (NCBI taxonomy): Bacteria > Bacillati > Bacillota > Clostridia > Eubacteriales > Clostridiaceae > Clostridium > Candidatus Clostridium helianthi. Next base: position 37,376 of record NZ_JBJIAB010000029.1, on the reverse strand, counting down.
CTTTCAGTCATTTCTTTGCTTGTTCTAACAAAATGTACTGGGTTATGTGTAGGACATGGAGTACTTGGCATACCATGTTCTTCTACTTCATTATCCACAAAAGTAACTCCAGTGATAATTAGGCCTGTCCCACCTTTAGCTCTTTCAGTATAGTAATCAATTCCCCTTTGATTAAATCCACCTTCGCTATCAGCTAGTCCAAGTGGTCCCATTGGCGCTAATGCAAAACGATTTTTTATCTCACAGTTACCAATTTTAATAGGTTCAAATAGCTTTTTATACTTATTCATAAATTTCCTCCTATAATATTTGAACGTTTAATTATCTGATTACATTAATTTCCTTATTTAACTATATTATAATACTGCAAAAATAAACATGTCAACATTTACATGTTTAACAGTTAATATTTTTCTATTTCACTTTATATTTTACTATGCTAAAATTGTCATTGGATAAACTCAAGCGAATAAGCTACAGAAATATTAGAGGTGCATGTATGAGAACTTTAAAATATGCTATTTTAGGACTTATTAATAGAAATCCTTTAACCGGATATGATATAACAAAAGAATTTAATTCTGGTTTAGTTGAATTTTGGTATGCTAAGCATAGTCAAATATACCCCGAATTAAAAAAATTAACCGATGAAGGCTTAATTTCATATGAGACTGTTATACAAGGAGAAAAGTTAGAAAAAAAGTTATATACTATAACTGAAAAAGGGCGAAAGTCATTGCAGAAATGGCTTTCAAAAGACGATCCTTTAGAGCCAACCCCAAAAGATATTTTTAAACTTAAAGCTTATTTTTGTGATGAGATGGATCACGATACTTTAATAAAGCAGTTTAAAAATACACTAACCAAACACATTGAAAGATTGGAATACCTTGAAAATTCAATGGATGAACTTTTAAAAATAAAAGACATTTCAGCAGTATCCTCTCCAGGTTTCGGGGACTATATAATATTGAATGGAGCCATTATGCGAGAGAAATCATACATAGATTGGCTGGAAGATTGTTTAAGAAAGATGCATTTATAGTTTGCAATTTTCTTGGTAAATTAATCTTTAACTGCTTAAATATAGATATAGATAAACAATATATAACTTAGACTTATGCAATAATCTGCCGAAAGTAAAAACATTGTTATTTCACAGGACTATGAAAATTTCGCTGAAAGTACTAAATTGCAGGTTGTATCCTCTTTACAAAAATAAATTAAAAATTAAAGTTATTTTTATCAATAAAATCAGAATTATTTTTTCAATGTGAAAAAAACTATATAATAAAATATCGTAAGGAGGATCACAAAAATGAAAAACTCTAGATCAAAAAGCTTATATATATTAGTAATAATATTGTTTATAGTACTTATATCTGCATTTTCTTTTTTCAGATATTCCAATAGTAATCCGCCCAAAGGCAATAGTGATTTATCAAATAATGAAAGCCAAGACTCTTCATATTATAAAAGTCTATATGGTACTTGGACTATTGAAAAGCATATACCTTCCAATATAAAAACTACTCTAAGTGAGTCTACTATTTCTCTATGTATAGGCCAAAAATTTACTATAGAGAAAGATAAGATTTCTTCAATTTACGGAACTGTATCTGATCCAACTATTAATGAAGGAACAATTACAGCTACAGAATTTTATAACACTTATAATGATACTTTCAAAAATCTTGGTATTTTAGGTGATAAAATTAAATATATAAAAATAACTCAGCCTGAAAAGACAACTCATTCTGCAACTCTTTTTATTACAGATGATCAAAAAGTCTATGCTTTATTAGGTGGAGCACTTTTTGAGTTAAAGAAACAGTAAAAAAGCTAAAAAGATAACTAAATTAATTCTAGTTATCTTTTTAGCTTTTTTTATGACTTATTTCCTTGATTTCTCCATGAATTAACATATTCATCTAAAATTTTATGAAGTGCCTCTCCAATCCTTGAATATGCATCATCATTAAGATTAGCCAGAGATATTCTAATTGACCACTCTGGTCCTTTAAACCCTCCACCACTTAATAGAACTATAGATGATTCCTCAGCCAATTTGTATAAAATATCTACTGGCTTATAGTTAATTTGAAGATATTCACCAAATTCACTTCCATAATAGCAAGTAGCCCATTCTAATAAATCAAATTCTGTATAATATGCAGCATCATACGGATCTTCTCTTAAATCTAATCCGAGGCCATTAAACAAAAGTTTTTGTCTTCGTTTGCAAATATCTTTGGTTTGTTCTTTATATATGTTTTCTTCGTCTAATAGAGCAAACGCACAAAAGAAGGCCATTTGAACTTGCTGTGGAGTTGATAATCCTGCCGTGTGATTAAGAGCTACTTGTCGGCTGTCTGCTACAATTCTATCTATAAATTTTATATCATCTGGAGTCGTTGAAAGATCTCCATACCGCTGCCTTAACTCAACCTTTTTATCTTCTGGTAAATTCTTTAATAATTTATCAAAGACATTCTCTGAATAAAGTGATATTGTTCCAAGTCTCCATCCAGTTACTCCAAAATATTTTGAAAAAGAATAAACACCTATCGTATTATATGGCAAGTCTGCCATTAGAGATCTATAATTATTTACAAAAGTGCTGTAAACATCATCTGAAATAATCATTAAATTAGGGTTATAATCTTCTACTATATTTATTAACTGCTTAACGCTCTCTGGTTTAATTGCTACAGAAGGAGGATTACTTGGATTAACAACGAATAGAGCCTTAATACTACAATCTTTAAGCTTATTAAGTTCTGATTCTGGATATTGCCACGTATGAGTTCCATCCTCTGTAAGTTCTGTCGCTTCAATATGTATAATTTCAAAGTTATAACGCGGCAAATGTGGTATTTCCAAATAAGGTGTAAAAACTGGAACCATTAGTCCTATTTTGTCTCCAGGAGCCAGCAATTCATTTGCGATTAAGCTATCGAATATATAACACATTGCTGCAGTAGCCCCTTCAACTGCAAAAATGTTAAATCTACCTACAGGCGGTTTATTGTAACAAAGCTCTGAGACAAGATACTCATGAACAATTTTTTCAATATGTATTAGCATCCGATCTGGCACTGGATAATTATCTCCTATAATAGAATCTGTAAGCTCAAATATCCATGAGTCTGCATCAAAAACTTGATTTTTAATACCATAATCGATTATTCTTCTTAAAAGCTCTATTCCTGGCATCTCTTTATTTTTGTCTAGAAAGTTATAAAATCTTTCAGCTATCCCCTCTTTTTTAGGCATGCCAGCTAAATCGCCATCATTCCAAACTCTTCTTGTTTCTTCTACTGCAAAAATTCCAAAAGTAAAAAAAGCTTCTCTAGGTGTTGCAGCAGTCCAGTTAGGATTGCCTCTTCCTGCGTTTAATAGCGTACGTGCGCTCTTTTTTCTTTGACCTTCAGCTAAATTTATTAATTCATTTTTGAATTCAAATGGACTTATTTTACCATAAACTTTTTCTATTTCTTGACGCTGAACATTTTTAATACTCATAAATAGTACTCCTTACTCAAGTTATATGAACATATTTGTTATTATTGTTCAACAAGTTAAGATAATTTATTCCTAACTGATCATACAACTTTTTATAAGAATATTTTTTCAAATACTGCAAACTTATCAAATATGAACTTAAATTCCCACGGAAATGTCTCTTGAATATAAGCTTCAAAGATGTTATTATTATTTCACGGCAAGAAAATGCTTGTCATTATAAGTAATTTTCGTGCTAGATGGGGAGCTAGCGGTGCCCTGTAACCTGCAATCCGCTATAGCAGGATTGAATTCTCATTATAGGCTTTAATCTATTTGGTCAGCTTAATACAAGTGGTGTTGAGAATCGGGTCCCATGCAGCAGAAACTCATGAATTCCGTCAGATCTGGAAGGAAGCAGCGGTAAATGATAACTTCTGAGTGCCGTGGATAAACCTAGTTTGAGCTAACTATATTAGTAGCGCAAGTATGTTAATTGTCAACAATGAGTGCACGTTTCCTTGATTATTAATTCTGAGATATTCGTTAAGCTCTTATTTTGAACCTACAAATTAAATTCGGGAGTTTAATATTTAGATGATGAAATGTACTTTTGAGTGAATCCTTTTACGGTTTTAAAAGCGATTGAGGCATCTTTGAAAACACCCACCTGTCGAGAGATAGGCGTCAAAATTGGAGTACCGATATTTTGGATCTTATTTTAGAGATTTAAAGCCAATGCTTAACAATATTAAGCATTGGCTTTTTGTTTTTTTCTAGAAACAAACCAAATTCTATCCATGATTTTCTACCTTAATAAGTTTTAAAACTGATGATAAGCCAATTAGAATAAAAAATGCAACTGCTAAAAAACATGATATCATAATAACAACGCCTTCCCATCCATATAAAGACCAAAACGTTCCTCCAGCAGTTCCACCAACGCTTGAGCCAACATAATAAAACAATAAATAAAGGGATGACGCCTGAGCCTTATCATGAGTTGCTATTTTGCCAATCCAACTACTAATTATTGAGTGTCCTGCAAAGAAACCAAATGTTAAAAGAGCTATTCCAATAATCTTTAGCAAAAGACTTACATTTAATGTAATGCTTATCCCAAATAACATTATAAAAATTGAAATGCATAACATTATATATTGTCCATGTTTATCTGCTAGACGTCCCATAAATGTTGAACTAAATGTTCCTACTATATATATTACAAAAATAAAGCTCACTAAAGTTTGGCTCAAATTGTATGGTCGTTCAATTAATTGAAAACCTATAAAATTATATAACGAAACAAAACTTCCCATAATTAAAAATCCAATACAATATAAGCAAAGAAGATTAGGATTCTTTAAATGATTAAAACTCGATTTAATTAAATTTTTAATTTCAAAGGACCTAGCCTCGAAATGCTTTGATAAAGGCAGCTTTCTCCAAAACAAAAAACTTGAAATAAGGCCTAAAATACCTATAACCGCTAAGGCTAATCTCCAGTTAAAAAAATCATTAACTACTCCTATAATAATACGTCCACTCATTCCACCTATAGAATTACCACTTATATATAATCCCATTACTAATCCTAAACTTGATTTGTCAATTTCCTCACTAATATAAGCCATAGCTATTGCAGGCAATCCCGCTAAGACAAATCCTTGCAAACATCGTATTACTAGCATACTGTTAAAATTAGGAACAATAGCCGTCAATACTGCTAGTATTGATGAAGCAAAAAGAGAAAAACACATAATTGGCTTTCTCCCAAGAACTTCTGACAATGAACCAAAAATCAACATACTAACAGCCAATGTACATGTTGTAACTGACAGCGACAAACTTGCCATTGTAGGTGATATACCAAATTCCTTAGACAAATAAGGCATTAATGGTTGTGTACAATATAAAATCGCAAATGTATTAAAACCGCCAGCAAATAAAGCAATACTAGCATGGCGAAATTCACGTGTACCTTTTTGAATATAGCTCATAATAATCACTCCATACTTTATTCTATGAAACATGGTTATAATAACCACTATAATTTTAGCACAATGAATTATACGTTTAATTTATAAAAATAGTGTAATATTTTGTATTAGGCTTATGATAACGTTTATAGATGTATATTTCTACAATTTTCATAAAAACATAAACAAGGTAAAAAATATACCTTATTCTTAAAAATGTAACCGTTAAAAATTCATCTATATTCTTCCTATAATTCAGGCCTTGACATTGATGCAATGTGGAGTTTATTATATGATAGATACTATATATAGTATTAAAAATATAAAATATAAGCATGAAAAAGAGGTATTGTATGTATCCAAAAGATTTTAATTATAAAATGCCTGCTGAATGGACTGCTCATGAGCGTACATTCATATCTTGGCCAGTAAAAGATTCAATGTGTCATCCAGATAACTATAAAGATGTTTGTGCTGGATATGCAGAATATATTCAAGCAATTGCTGAATTTGAACCAGTTTCAGTAATTGTTAATCCATATGAATTGGATAATGTAAAAAAACTTTTTAGTGAGTCTAATATAGAACTACTCCCTATTGAACATAGTGATGCATGGCTTAGAGATAATGGCCCTACATTCCTAATTGACGATGAAGGAAATAGAGCAGGTGTAAATTGGAAGTTTAATGCCTGGGGTGAAAAATATGCACCATGGGATTTAGATGATAAAGTAGCTCCGCAAATTTTAGAACATTACAATATTAAAAAATTTGATGCTCCTTTAATTATGGAAGGAGGTTCTCTTCATACTGATGGTGAGGGGACATTGATTACTACTGAGGAATGTTTGCTAAATCCTAACAGAAATCCTAACCTTACTAGAGAGCAAATTGAAACATATTTAAAACAATACTTGAACATAGAAAAAATTATTTGGCTAAAGAACGGACTAGATGGTGATGAAACTGACGGGCATGTCGATAATATAGCCTGCTTTGCTGAACCTACTAAAATAATTATTCAAACTTGTGATGATCCAAATGATGCAAATTACAAAATTACTTTGGAAAATATTGAAATCTTAAAGAATTCAACAGACGCAAAAGGCAGAAAGTTTGAAATTATCCCAATTAATCAACCACCTAGAGCTGAATACAAAGGTGAAAGGCTAACTCTAAGTTATCTAAACTTTTATTTTGTTAATGATGGTATTATCTTACCTACTTTTGGTGGAAATGCATCAGAAGCAGACAAAATGGCTGAGAAAGTATTAAGTTTAACTTTCCCAAAAAGAAGAATAAGAACTGTAGATGGAATGGCTGTTATTAAAGAAGGCGGTAATGTACATTGCACAACACAACAAATGCCATTTCCAAGAAACCTAAAAGTACTATAGAAAAATAAGATGAGGTGATAACATGAGAAAAGTTAAAGTTGCAGCTACACAAATGAGCTGTTCATGCAATATTAACGAAAATATTTCTAAAGCAGAAAAATTCGTAAGAGAAGCAGCCGGAAAAGGTGCTCAAATTATTCTACTTCAAGAATTATTTGAAACTCCATATTTTTGTCAAAAAGAGAAATCTGATTACTACGTATATGCTACCGAAGTAGCACAAAATAAAGCAATAAATCATTTTAAAGAAATTGCTAAAGAGCTTAAGGTAGTGTTACCAATCAGCTTCTATGAAAAGAAGAATTATGCTAGATATAATGCTATAGCAATAATAGATGCTAATGGTGAAGTACTTGGAACTTACAGAAAGAGTCACATTCCTGATGGTCCTGGATATGAAGAAAAATTCTACTTTAATCCTGGAGATACCGGATTTAAAGTATGGAATACACGCTACGGAAAAATCGGTGTAGGTATCTGCTGGGATCAATGGTATCCTGAAGCTGCTAGATGCATGACTTTAATGGGAGCTGAAATGATATTCTATCCTACTGCTATTGGCTCTGAGCCACAAGACGGTTCTATTGATTCAAAAGACCATTGGCAAGCTTGCATGTTAGGTCATGCTGCTGCAAATTTAGTTCCTGTAATTGCATCAAACCGTGTTGGGGTTGAAGAAGATGAAGATTCTAAAATAACATTTTATGGTTCTTCTTTTATAGCAGGTCCTCAAGGAAATAAACTTGTTGAAGCTAATCGTACAGAAGAAACAGTATTAGTTGCTGAATTTGATTTAGATCAATTGGAGACACAACGTATTGAATGGGGAATATTCAGAGATCGTCGCCCTGATTTATATAAAATAATTACATCATATGATGGAGATCTAATAATTAAATAGCTACTATTTTCATTATTAGATATTAAAATTTTTGAAAAATAATAAGAGTTAAATACTTTTTAAAGCATTTTAACTCTCTCTAAATATTTTTAAGAATTCATTAGTTCAAAAGCTATGATTATAAGATATCAAACACTCTTATAACCATAGCTTTTATTTTAATCTTATGATATTTATAATTTTTCTTCTCCTCCCTATGTCCCTCTTTATTAATATTTTCATAAGCTATTTACCACACATCTTCCGACCTATTGCATTTCATAGCCTTTTATTCTGTCATTAAAAATTGCTGCTTTCGTAGTTGCTTCTTCGATACAAATCCTCTGTATCCCTGTTTTTTCCATAAATTGTTATATTTTTAAATTGTTTTCTTGTTAAATTTGTATACTTTTTCCTTCATAAATTGTTTTCTTCATACCTTTTTAAATTATTAATTTTAAACATTTTTTACTTTTAAACGTAAATATGTTTTAATTCTTATGTAGTTTTACTTTTATAGTTCTTTAACAGCTTTCCTTGTAGAAATTAATTTCTCCTCTACTTCTTTTATGTTATTTCTAATCATCCCAATATATAACATATCTATTATTGCTAATTGAGAAATTCTCGAGCTAATTGCTCCTTCTCTTATTGATTTTTCTACAGCTGGTATACGAATTACTATATCAGAAATATCAGCTATGGTATTATTTACACTAGCCTTTGTTATTGATATAACTGGAACTTTTCTATGTCTTGCATTTTTTACACACTTAATGACTTCCTTAGTCTCTCCTGAATATGATATTGCTAGTGCTACATCTCCTTCTTCTAATAATACAGATGAAGTTATTTGAAGGTGAGTATCTGTATTACATATACATCTCTTATTCATCCTGCTTAGTTTATAATAGAAATCCTGGCCAACAAGTCCTGATACCCCTACACTAAAGATATAAATATTTTTAGCGCTTATAAGTAATTCAATTGCTTTATCTAAACATTCTTCATCTAGTAAGCTGACCGTTTGTTCCATAATTGAATCTACTGATTGTTTAATTCCATAGATAATATTTTTTGTTCCTAAATCGTTGTCTAAATATTGAAACTGTATAGCTCCTGCTTCCTCTTCTTTGCTAATATTAATAGATAATTTTAGTTTCAATTCATTTAAAGTATTAAACCCTATTTTTTTAGCAAATCTTACTACCGTTGGAGCTGAAGTTTTTGTAGCCTCAGCTATATCTCTTGCAGACATTGATATAATCCGTTCCTTAGTTTCTATTAAATAATCTGCTATTAACTTTTCTCTATCTGTAAAACTGTCATAATTTTGCTTAATATACTGTAATACATTCATAATCTCACACCTTATCGTACTTGGTTTTGCTCTTACAATTATTTTATATTAAAATAAAATCTTTTACCACCATCTATATATTTCAATAAATATAAGTAATCTTTCGTAACTGAAGCTATGACATTTGTTCTAATATCAGCTTTTTGATTTGTTTTAAGAATCTGTAATTCCCCCATATATCTCATATAATTTACATTATCCAATGTAATATCACCGAAGTTCTTGTCTATTGTATTAAATGGCTCTATAGTTTCTCCATTAAGAAGTAATCTACTTTCAGCTGCTCTTATTGCATCTCTAGCCTCATCTATTCTTTGGGTATAAGTTTCTTTTAGCAATTTTAGAGTTATATCATTATAATCTTTTAACTCTATTAGTAGCTCAACTGCATTAGGATCTAATGATGATAAATCTTCTAGTTCTTTTTTACTTGGAAGAGAATCTCCAATGAAAACGCATTGATTTCCTAATGCAAATAAATGGTTAGCAGCTTCTCTTACATTTTTCCCTCTATGATCCTCTAATGTTGGTAATCCATCTTTCAAAGGCGCTCTTCTTCTATTATTTGATTGCACAAAAGCAGAGAATTTAATCCCTCGCTCGCTCAAAATAGCATTTTTTTCTTTCATACATTCTTCAGAGATTCCAGTTCTTACCCTTGGATAAAAATTGTGAAGTGCATCTATATTCTCATATTGTGGTGAATAATTATCTAATCTCTCAAAAAATCTCTTAGTAATTGTTGATGCATTTAATTGAATTTTAATTCCATAAGGATTTTTGCTCATTCTCGCTATTTCTTCTTCGATATACCCAAAATCTATTCTAATAGTCTTAACACCCATGTTACCTAATCCTTTTAAGTCCATGTTTTCTAATTCTAAGAACTTAAAAGTATTAGGTGATATATCACTTATTATATCCATATTATATTCTTTTGCTAACTTAAAGAATTCTATTACTTCCAACTTTAAAACATCATAATTTGCCTCTGGTATATGAAGGGATGTAAATATCCTTGTAATATTAAGGTTATGTGCATCCTTTAACAATTTTATATTTTCTTCTTTAGTATTATCCAATCCAAAATAAACAGAAAATCCATAATTCATAATAATGCCCCTTTGCTAGATTTATATGAAATTAAATAAAAGTTTTTTTATAATTCACGTATAATGATAATTTATTTATATAACTACTATAATTCTATTCTCTTATTCATTAACTAAAAAGACCCTTTCGGGTCTTTTTAAACTTTATTCAATTGGGTCGTCGAAGCCTAAAATGTTAGTAAATAGATATCCACTTGCATATGAAACCAATACTCCTATTAAGAACACTCCAATTTTCCCATTTGCAATTAACAATGCTAAAGGTAGTCCTGATACCCCCATTGCAACTGCTCCTACTTTAAATATCGCCATTGCTGCGCCACCCACTGCAGCTCCTAAACAAGCTCCAATAAATGGTTTACCAAGAGGTAAAGTTATTCCATATATTAACGGTTCTCCTATTCCTAAAAATCCTGGTACTAATCCATTTTTAGCAATTTTCTTTAATCTTTCATTTTTTGTTTTTCTTAGTACAGCTATAGTTGCTCCTACCTGCGCCATTCCAGCTGTTGCTAGTATAGGCAATAATACAGTATACCCAACATTGGCTATTAAATCTGCATGTATTGGAGTTAACGCCTGATGCATTCCTGTCATAACTAATGGCAAGAATAAACCTCCTGATACAGCACCAGATATAACTGCTATAAGAATATTGTCTGATGCTATTGTTTTTGCAACTAAGAATCCTATACTATCTGAAATAGCTCCCCCAACTGGTTGAAGGATAAATAATGCCGCTAAGGCTGAAACTGAAAGTGTAACTAATGGAGTAACAAACAAATCTAATACATCTGGTACAACTTTTCTGCATGCTTTCTCAATAAAACAAGCTAATACTACTACCAATATTACTGATATAACCCCTCCACGTCCTGGAGTTAATTTTTGTCCAAAAAGAGTTATGTTTGCAAGGGTTGCTGATGAGAGAATTCCGCCTAATACTCCACCGAGCATTGGCATTTGTGAGCCAAATTCTTTTGCTGCATTTACACCAACTAAAACTGATAATATAGAAAATACTCCATTTCCTATAAGCCCTATAATTTGAGCAGCTGTTGTTTTTGTATAAGCATCTTTAAAATACACTCCTGCAATATTATTTATTGCAAGCACAAGTCCACAAGCCACAAATAATGGAATCAAAGGAATGAACACATTTCCTAGTTTTTTAAGAATATTCTTAAACTTAGTATCATTCTTTTCCTTCAATTTAGCCTTTGTTTCAGCTACTGCATCTTCTCCTATAACTACCTTTGTTCCTATTATTTTCTTTACTTCTTCAGTTACTTTATTTACCTTTCCTGGTCCATAAATAACTTGTAGTTGTTCTTTAGTCTCAACTATACCAAGAACCCCTTCTGATTTCTTAATATCTTCTACATTAGCTTTTGAAAAGTTATTTAATTCAAATCTACAGCGTGTCATACAATTAGTAACTGATTTTACGTTATCTTTACCTCCAACTAATTCTACTAATCTTATAGCAATCTCTTTATTTGTCATAAATCTCCTCTCCTTTACTTATTATCTATTTCTTGTAACGCTTTAGCTATATAACCTTTATTTTTATCTAATTTAATTCTCGCCTCATCTTTATCTAGCTTTGAAAGTATCATAAATATTGCTAGTTTGACATCATAATCTGTTTTATTTAGTGCTTCTGTTGCCTCTTCCATGTTTATACCCGTTGCTTTACAAACTATTCCTTTCGCTCTTTCAATTAGCTTTTCATTTGTAGCTCTTAAATCTACCATTAGATTTCCATATACTTTTCCAAGCTTAATCATGACACCAGTTGATATCATATTCAATACTAGCTTTTGAGCTGTCCCAGACTTTAGTCTTGTTGAACCTGTTACAACTTCCGGACCAACTACTGGCGCAATTGAAATATAAGCTTCCTTTGCAACATCTGAATTTTCATTACAAGTCACTGAAACTGTTAACGCACCTATTTGCTCAGCATACCTTAATCCTCCTATAACATAAGGGGTTCTTCCAGAAGCTGCAAGTCCTATTATTGTATCATTCTCTGTTATATTTTTACTCTTTAAATCTTTCACTGCTAATTCTTCTGAATCCTCTGCTCCCTCTTTTGCTCTAAATATAGCTTCTTTTCCCCCAGCTATAATTCCTTGCACCAATTCTTCTGAAACTCCATATGTTGGTGGACATTCTGAGGCATCTAATACGCCAAGCCTTCCTGATGTTCCTGCACCTATATAAATTAATCTTCCTCCTCTATGAATTCTTTCAGCTATCATATCTATAGCTTTTGCTATTTTAGGAATCTCTTTTTCTACAGCGTTTGCCACCTTTTTATCCTCATCGTTCATGATTTTTACCATTTCTAAAGTCGATACTTTATCTATATTTATTGTAGTTTCATTTCTGCTTTCAGTTGTTAGATTTTTTAAATTTAAACTATCCACAATCATCGCCTCCATATAAAACATTTAATTTTGACTACGTTTTCACTTGATATATACATCATAACACTTTTGAAATTTTGTTTCAATATATTTTTAAAAATATATTATTTTGTTTCTAAAACATAATTTAGTTGTATCATATTTTCTCTATACCTTTAGGTTTAACAGATTTCTTTATAAGATATTGTTATATTAATTCTAAACAACCTTAATAAAAACCGCTTAAATTCCTTGTGTAAATACTATTACAAATTATCTATAAACATTAGTCTAAATTATCATAAAAACCTCTTGCATAAGAAATTTAAATATGTTATTATATCTTCACGGCCTAAGAACAAATGATATTAAGTTGTTCAAGCAGGCTTATATATTGATTATAAATTCTGGGATATTCGTTAAGCTCTTATTTTGAACCTACACTTAAATTACGGGAGTTCAATTATCTAGATGTGGAAATGTACTTTCATATGAGTCCTTTTACGGCTTTGAAGGCGATTGAATCATCTGTGAGGGCACCCACCTATCGAAGGATAGGGGTCAAAATTAGAGTACCGGTATTTTGGATATTATATAAGACATTCTATGCCAATGCTTAATATTAAGCATTGGCTTTTTATTTTCCTAAATTAAAACTAAGGTAAATGTTTAAAAACTTAAACTAATAACTACTCTTCTTCTAATTATTTTTATTATCCTACATATGTGAATATGGCCTCTATATCTGCATTTATAATATTTTCTCCTGCTTCAATAGGGGTAGTATTACTAGTAGATTTAAGAGTCATTACTAGTGGTGTACTAGTGGTCTCATTTTGTTCATTTATTTGAATTGGTATAATATTTAGCTTTACTTTAAGTTGGTCAGCTACAACTCGAGCTTTATTTTGAGCATCTTGGAGAGCTCTTCTTAACGCTTCATAATAATACTTTGTTTCATCTGAGACAATAAAGATAATCCCCGTTAATGAATTTGCCCCATTGCTTACTGCAGTATCAATTACTACACCTACATTATTAACATTGCTAATTAAAATTTTCAAATTATTTATTACTTCATATCCTCTAAAAACCTGCTTTCCATTGATATAATCATAATTTGGACGTATGCTATAGTTTTCTGTTTGTATATTCTTAAGAGGTATTCCCAAGGCTCTTAGACTATTTATAACATCTTGAGTTATCTTAGCATTCTCCTCTTGTGCAACTTCCAATTGCAAATCTTCAGTTATAACTCCAACGACTATTTCTGCTAAATCTGGTTTTACACTTATCGTTCCTTTTCCTATATCTTTTAGCTTATTAGGTGAACATTGATCATTGTTCAAATCATTTAAGCTATATATACCTCCCTGCCCTAAAGTATGCATCTCATTTTTCCCTTCAAAAAATTAGTCATTACTTCATAATATGATGAATCATTAGAAATGTCTCTAAACTACATACATCAATGTTCGGAATTCTTTATAATTAGAAATAGGCTTAAATTTATCTAAAATTTAAGCCTTAAATATACTTTACTGAATTCAAAATCCTAAAAGGAATAATGTTTTTCCACCACTTCTCTTGTAAAGCCATAATCAATTATAACTGGCTTTCCATCAATCATTCCCCAGCTGCTTTTCCTACAAAAATCCCCCAATAACAACCTATAGTTTTTCTTTATTTCTTGCAATTCCTGAGTTTTTAAAAATTCATCTCTATTCGATACATTAAAATACTTCCATACATATAAAATATCACTTATCTTGCTTGCTTTTTGCATTATAAGTAAGCTAAAGTCACTTGAAACTTGTATAACTTTTGCAAATAACTTAGTATGATCATTATCCGAAATAATATATTCAGCTTTATTTTGTGCTATTCCAGCCTTATTTTTTGCTATCTTCAAAACATATCCATTTCCTAAATCGAATACTTTCCTGCCAGAACCTGAACCAATATATTTATAATAGCCTTGTTTTATATTAAACATAATTTTATCAAAATCAATAGTCATTCTAGCACCTACTCATAACCATATTTTAATCCATTCGAATACTCTACATATTACATTACTCTATTCTATGAAAATTTGTTCTTATTAAACTAAACTTTATTTTTATTAGTGCTATGCAATTTCTTATATAGATTAAAATACTAAATTTATATTTGAATCTATAGCAAACCAAGAGCTTAATTAAGACCATAATTATAGAAACTTAATTGAAATATATTATATATACTTATAAAATATTTTGTTAAGCTATTTGATTTATATGCATATATTAAGCACAGCTAACATTGTTAACTCTTTTTTTATATTTAGTTGACAATATTAAATATTAATTATATACTTGTCTTGAAATTATTTAATAAATTGGGGCGTGGTAAAATTATATGGAAAAATTAGCAGAAGAAATTATTAACGGAAGACGATTAACTAGATCTGATAATTTAGAATTTTTATTAACTTGTGATTTAAAGAAAATTTGTGATGGTGCTAATAAAATTCGTAAAACACTATGCGGAGAAAACGTGGACCTTTGTACAATTATTAATGGTCGCAGTGGAAAATGCAGTGAGAACTGTAAGTTTTGTGCTCAATCAAAACACCACAAAACAGAAATTAAAGAATATGATTTTTTAGATCCTAATGTAATTTTAAAAGACTGCAAAAAAAATGAAGCTAATGGTGTACATAGATACTCTATTGTTACAGCCGGAAGAGCATTAGTTGGAAGCGATTTTGATAAAGCTGTACAAGCATACAAAATGATGAATAAAGAATGTTCTATCAACCTATGTGCATCTCACGGTTTTTTAAGTGAAGAACAATTTGTACTTTTAAAAGAAGCAGGAGTAACAATGTACCATGCAAACATCGAAACTTCTAAAAGAAACTTTCACAATATTTGTACTACTCATTCATATGATGACAAGATTGAAGAAATTAAACTAGCGCAAAATGCAGGTTTAAAAGTTTGTTCCGGTGGTATTATAGGAATGGGTGAAACTTGGTATGACAGAATTGACATGGCTATAAGCTTATCAGAACTTGGAGTTATATCTATACCAATAAATGTATTAATGCCTATCAAAGGTACTCCATTAGAAAATTTAAAAAGGATTTCTAATGATGATATCTTAAGAACGATTGCAATTTTTCGTTACATAAATCCAACAGCTTATATTCGTATGGCTGCCGGAAGAACTTATTTTGAAGATGGCGGCATAGAAATTTTTCAATCTGGAGCTAATGCAACGATAACTGGTGATATGCTGACTACTGTAGGTAACAATACATGTCAAGATAAAATAATGTTGCAAACACTCGGTTTTTCAATTAAAAAAGAATTATAGAAAAGAAATATAATATATAAAGGAGATTTAAAATTATGGAAAATATACGTAGAACTAACGCGCGTCAGTTAACAATAATCGGAATAATGAGTGCTTTTATATGTACATCTGCGCCGTTTTCAATTCCTATTGGTATAGTACCAATTACATTAACAAATTTAGCAATTTACCTTACTATATATATAACTGGAAAAAATGAAGGAACTATTAGTTATCTTATTTATCTTCTCATAGGTGCATTGGGATTGCCAGTTTTTTCAGGATTCTCTGGGGGATTTACTAAATTAGCAGGGCCAACAGGTGGATACCTAATTGGATTCGCTTTTATGGCATTTATAAGTGGATTATTTATTGATAAATTTCCTAATAAAATTTTCATGTGCTTTTTAGGTATGCTGCTAGGTACACTAGTAACCTACATATTTGGAACAGTATGGCTAGCATATGTTGCACATCTACCATTTAATAAGGCCTTAACAATTGGTGTTCTTCCATTTATTCCTGGTGACCTCGCAAAGATGGTAGTTGCATCACTAATAGGCCCTCAGATTAGAAAAAGAATTAAAAGCACTGGATTATAATAGTTAAAATATATATATTAATAAAAAATGAGTTTCTTTAAATTATAAAATTAAGGAAACTCATTTATATTATAAATCAACTAGATCCACTTCTACTTTTTTCTGACTTCTCTAAGTATTCTCTCACTTATCTCTTCAACTTCTTCATTATTCAATCCTTTTCTTTTAATAGCATTAGCAAATATATTTGTCATTTGCTCCCAATCACTAATTTTCTCTGAATGTAATTTTATCTCTTCTAATAACTCATATACCTTTTTATTCATACCATTGCTCTCCTCGTAAAATCTACTATATTATTATAACAAAAAAATAAGAATCATAAACAATATTTCTAATGTCCATGATTCTTATTAATTAAACCTCTTTATGAGAAAAGTCTGTAATTATTTTATTCTCATCATCTTCTGTTTTCTTTATTTTACCTAATTTAATCTTAATAGTTAGTGTCATGTCTTTCCTCTTCCTACATATTAATTAACGTGAATAATTAATCTTTATATAAGTATTATTTATTATTTTATAATTGAACTTCGCTTTTATACTATCAATACTCGATATCTTTTCAATATAATACATATCTGCTAAAGTTAAATCTCTTAACTCTGCAACAAATTCAAATTTAGAACACTTTGCCAAATTATCATTTATAACTTTCATGATTTCATTATGTATCTTCATAGCATATCACCTCTCATATATTAACTTTAAAAACTATTTTATTTACTTTTAACTCTATTATGTTTAATTCCAAAAATATAAAAAACCAATCAAAACTAATTAAAAAAATTAATTAGTTTTGATTGGTGGGTTGCATCATTAACTCCAAATTCTCAAGATGCCCAAATACAGAGAATTCTTCATAGTTCCCAATCTTTGTATATTTATGTTGCTTTATGTCTTTCTATGTATATATTATAACAATAATATAAGAAAAATCAACATTAAATGCAATAATTACCTTACAATAATTGTTACATATTTAAAGGTAATTATTAAATGTATAAAAAATTTTATTTACTGTCCCTAAATATCATATTTAAGTTTATTTTAATATAATGTTTATATTGAATTAACATATTTGTTATAATTTTGTAATAATTATAAGCTATAATAAAAAAATAAGATAATTTCTTATTAACTATTTATCCTTCTATATAAAATCGTTTATGGGTAACTTATTTATGTATTGTAATAATAAGTTACCCTTGTTGCTTTTGCAATTCTCATATAGATAACCTAACTAAGGTCTGATCTTATGCATATAAATTACCGAAATGAGTAACATACTTTTGTTCCAGTTTCTAGGTAATTCTTATGGGTGATTCTAAGGCTATAAAGTTGCGCCCAAAGTGCTAGCCTCAAAGAACAAGCTTTGAACTAGCACATTTGGAACAACTTATAGCCAAAGAATCACATCCATCATAATTACCAATGAAACATTCCATATTATGACCCTTGTGGTTACAAAAGTATATTACTCATTTCTAGTTAGAAGATATTTCATAGTTCAAATATAGTTATTATTGTGTTATCTACATATTTCTTTATACAATTTATAATCTTAACTTTAGGTTATTACTGATAACTACATCATTTAAATTAATATATCTTTTATAAAAAAACAGCATCCCCCATAATTTTCAGAAAAAATTATGTAGAATACTGTTTAATGGATGTTATCATCCCCTGAATTTATGAATACTTAATATTAATACAACTTAGTATTTTCAATATTTTTAAAGTTTTCTACCCATTATCACACCCATGGCTGATGCCATCATAAGTCCTCTAGTCCATCCACTTGAGTCACCTAAACAATGTAAGCCTTTTATATTAGTTTCGAAATTTTTATCTAAATCAATTCTGTTACTGTAGAATTTTATTTCTGGACCATATAATAATGTTTCTCTGCTTGCAAATCCTGGAACTACTGTATCCATGGCTTGTATGAAGTTTAAAATATTTGTCATAGTTCTATATGGCATAGCTGATGTTAAATCTCCAGCTTCTGCGTCTGGTAATGTATGTCTAACGTTTGATTCGTACAATTCCTTTTCCCAAGTTCTTTTACCATCCAATATATCTCCATATCTTTGAACTAATATTTTTCCATTTCCCAACATATTAACAAGTTCCGCAACCTTCTGCCCATATTCAATTGGTTCATTGAAAGGAGCCGAAAAATTATGTGAACTTAAAATTGCTAAGTTTGTATTATCAGATTTCTTATCTTTATAAGAGTGGCCATTAACTATTGCTAAATTATTATCATAATTCTCTTGACTTACAAAACCACCTGGATTTTGACAGAAAGTCCTAACCTTATCTTTAAATGGTGCTGGATGCCCTATAAGTTTCGATTCATAAAGTACATTATTTACACTTTCCATTACTTCATTTCTGAGCTCAACTCTAACACCTATATCAACTGGTCCTGCACTATGATTTATCTTGTGCTCAATACACATGTCTTTTAACCAATCAGCACCTTTTCTACCTGTTGCTACAACTACTTTATCTGAAAACATTTCTTCATCATTAGTTCTAGTTAATGAATCTGTTATTAATACCCCAGATACTTCATTGTTTCTTATCAAAAGATTTTTAACTGTTGTATCAAATTTAATTTCAACGCCAGCATTTAATAGATGTTTTTGAATCTTCAAATATATCTCTTGAGCTTTTTCAGTTCCTAAATGTCTTATTGGACAATCTACTAATTTTAATCCACCTTGTATTGCTTTTCTTCTTATTTCTTTAACTGCTTCATTATTTCCTACACCTTCAACTTTAGTATCTGCTCCAAAGTCCAAATAAATTGAATCTGTATAGTCTATGTATTCTTGTATTAAATCAGCACCTGCAAGTTCAGGTAGATCTCCACCCACTTCATAGCTTAAAGATAGCTTTCCATCTGAAAACGCTCCTGCGCCAGAAAATCCAGTAGTAATATGACAATAAGGTTTGCATGACACACACTTTTTAGTTTTATCTTTTGGACAATGTCTCTTGTCAATGCTCTTCCCTGATTCAACTAAAAGGATTTTAGATTGAGGTTTTTGTTTCTTTAGTTCATATGCAGTAAATATTCCTGCTGGACCAGCACCTACTATTATTACATCATAATTCATTCTTATCTCTCCTTGACATTAAATATAATTTTTAAGTAGACACTTATAGTCCTATAGCAATTTACGGTAGCTTGGTAGAAACATCCGACCCTTATTATCAGATTTATATAAGTGAATATTATTAACTTTTTTTCAAAAATAGTTCTTATTACTAGGTAATTTTAGCTCATATATTAATAAAAATCAATAACAAATTATTTTTTTCTTCTTTTTTTTCTTACAAACACGAACATTAACCTAATCACAAAGAATAAAACTCTCATCTATATGATAATATGGTCTTATAAAAATTAAAATTTATTGTATTTTAAATTAGTAAAAACCACCAAAATCAGAAATTTTGATTTTGATGGTTTATTACATAAAAAATAAAGTTATTATTTTACTATAGATTTTCTTTCTCCAACTGGCAATAATAATCCAGACTTTGATAAAACGGGTCTTATAGCATTATAAATAATACTTACTAATATTACTGATACTATGGCATTAACAAAGGTTGCAAATACACTTATTTTTGCCAAGGCTGCTGCCATTTGCTGTGGCTGCCCAAGAATATATTGTTTATAAAAATATCCAGCTATAGGATCAAAAACAACATTAAAAGCTAATCCTCCAATTGCAGCAATAATGGTCCATTTAGCTATATACTTTTTATCGCTACTTTCATCTATTTTTGCATATTTATGAGCAATTAAACCAGTTATCAAACCAATGCATAACTTTAAAATGAAAGTTTTAGGTGCTCCGATTGCATATGTTGGATCTAATAGATCTGATATTGTCATACCTATAGCCCCTGATAATCCACCATACCAGCCTCCTAGAAGTAATGCTGCTAATACACAAAACGCATTCCCAATGTGCAGTGAAACCGCATCTTCACCTACAGGTATTTTTATTGAAAGAAAAGTAAATGATACAAAGCATAATGCTGCAAGGACACCCGTCTGAATTACTTTTACAATTCTTGAATTCTTATTTTCCATATAATAGTCCCCCTTATTGTATTATTCTATCTTCATAGGAAAATGTTGTGATTATTATAACACTATAAGAGTTCTCTAGCAATTGTATGGGTTCATTTATATTTCACATTGCATCTTTTATTATATATTATGTTTAAATTTACAATGCACATTTCACAATTACGGCTAGAATCCTTGCAATGTTTTTAGAAATTTTATGAAGAATTATTTTTGCAATATATGCAAAAAATAAGACTCCCTCTAAATCACAAATTAGTGGAGTCTTTTAATCGTAATCTTCTATTTTAATAATTATATAGCTATTTAATTTAGCCTGATTTTAACTTTGTTAAATAATAATTATTGCTACTATTGTTGTAATAATTAATCCTATAACAACCGGTTTGAGATTTTTTTTAGCTAATTCAAATGCATCCACACCGCAAATAGCTGCTACTGGTATTATTGCCCATGGGATCACGGTTCCTCCACCTACCCATATTCCTGCAATTTGTCCTAAAGCTGTTAATGTTGCTACACCACCACCCAAAGCAGTTGAGAATATTTTGGAAATTGATCCTACCAAAGATATTCCTGAAAAGCCTGATCCATCTAAGCCTGTAATTGCGCCAACTACTGTAAGTGTACCGGCAGAAATAGTTGAGTTTATTGGAACGTTATTTGCAAGTGCAGCACCTAAATCATTAACTATGCCGTTTGAGCCTTCTGGAAGTATTTTCCCAAATATATCTATAAACGCCGAGTCACCTAAATAAAAAAATGCAGCTATTGGTATAACGACTCCAAATATTTTGAAACCAAACTGGAGCCCTTTAACAAGATTATCAGTAATTTTATCTAGTGATTTTTCTTTATAAGCTAGTATTGAAATTAAGCTCAGTATAAATATAGCAGTCCCCCCAATAAGCGCTGTTGCATCACCACCTTGTAATTTAGCAATATACATTATAAAAATATCTAATGCAAATAATACTAGAATTAATAACGCTAAAAACCTTCTTATTTTTTTTGAATAAATAAGCATTGAAGAACTTGAAATTGATGTTGAATCTTCTATTTCCTCATATTCACTAGGCAACTCTCCTGATTTAATCTCCTTCCTGAGGAAATAAAATGCAGCCACTGTTGTAACTATTCCCATTGTTAGTTCAAGTGGAATACTAGCAGATATAACCTCAGAAACCGGTATACTTGCTGCATCAGCAGTAAGTTTTGGTGCTGCCTGAATTATATAATCGCTTGATAAAGCTATACCATGTCCAAATAAATTCATTGAAATAGCTACTCCCATAGCTGGAAGTCCAGCTTTCTTAGCAATAGGTAGAAACAATGCTCCTATAAGTGCAACTGCTGGAGATGGCCAGAAAAACCACGATAAAACCATCATAAAAATTCCAATTACCCAATAAGCAATCCAATAATTTTTAATCACTTTTCTAAAAGGAGACACCATCTCATCATTTATTCCAGAGTCCATTAATGTATTACTCATTGCTGTTATTATTGATATTATAAAAATTGTTGGCATCAATTCCTTTGCTGCATAAACAAAACTATTAAATACTCCCATTACAGATTTATAAATTGACTCTGTTCCGGCCAATCCCAGAATAAAAATGCCTAGTATACATAAAAGAGAGATATCTTTCTTCTTCACCATAGCCAATATAATTATAATTATAAAAATAAGATAAATATAGTGAAGCGGTGTTAATACTAAGTTAATCATATATTTCTCCTATAAAAGTTCTTGTACTTATAAATTATGTGGGAAATATATGCTTAGTTACTATATATTAAACAATTGTCAACAAATATTTTTTATTTAGCAATTCCTTATTATTTCTATCAGTTATTTATAAATCATCCCAATAAATCTTCTCAGCCTTTTCATCTGCTTTTGAATGTTTATCAAACGCTTTGACTATTATAGCTGATAACAAAAAGCCAATTACTCCACCTACGATTTGAAAAGTTCTATTAGAAGCCACTAGCATATTTTCACCTATTATTCCACCTATAAAAGCCCCTATAAATACCAATATTATTGGCAAAATGAAAATCATGAACGCAGCTAGTATCATACTCGTATTTTTCTTTTTTGTCTTTAAATTTGAGCCCTTTTCTAAATCTCTCATAAAATTCCTCGCTTTCATATTAATATCTTTATATAAACGTTTATTAACTTGTTTTACCTGGATTATAATATTTTCAAATTAAAATATATCCCATTTTAATTATATATTTTAATCCCGATACTTGTCTTCTATAATTTTATATTATCACCAATCATTGTAAAAACAAACAACAAAAATAGACTTGGTGAAATTATTAATTACCAAGTCTATAAATTATTTATATTACAAACAATTATTAATTAAATAAATAAATTTAGTCCAGAACCTTCTGTTGATCCTAAATATGAAGCAACTCCACCAATTTCAACCCCATCAATAAATTCTTCTTTTTTAATACCCATTAACTCCATGCTCATAGAACACGCTACCACTTTAACCCCCATATCTATAGCATTTTTTATTAATGTTTCTAAACTATCAACATTATGCTTTTTCATTATCTTCTTTATCATAACAGGCCCCATACCCATCATGTTCATTTGTGATAATGGTAATTTACCAGCATGTGCTGGGAGCATAGTATCAAACATTTTTTCCATAATGTCTTTAGTTACACTAGGCTTATCTTGGCTTTTTAATATATTTAATCCCCAAAAAGTAAAGAACATAGTAACTTCTTTTCCCATAGATGCCGCTCCTGTAGCTATAATAAACGAAGCTATTGCTTTATCTAAATCCCCACTAAATACTACTAATGTAGCTCCATTTTTTTCAGCAGTTTTCGGAGATAGTGTTTTTTCTACTGATTTTAATTCTCTTCCCTTTTGAATATACGCTACAAATGCTTTTCCTTTATTATCAAATTCTGATTTTAGTAATGTATTTCCTGTTGAGTCGCACCATGATTTTATATCCTTACTAAATCCAGGGTCACTTGCTTTAACTTCTAAAACACTTCCACTTTCCATTTTCTTAACTTCTTCAAACACTCTTTTTATTGGTCCTGGACATTGAAGGCCACATGCATTCAGCTTAATATCAGCATTTACTTTGCCTAAATCCATATTTTCTTCCCTCATTACGGCTACCTCATTGTTAATTCTCTCACTCTTTTTAAACTGATTTCTAATCATTTCTTTAGCTCTCTTTACATATAGATATGTTTTCATTCCTCCATCTACATTTGTACATTTTATTCCATTTTGTTCAAGGATTCTGCAAGCAATATATCCTCTTAGACCAACTTGGCATGTAACATATATATCCTTGTTTCTTGGGATTTCATTTAATCTATCTCTTAATTTTTCTAGAGGAATATGAATAGAATTTTTTAAAGTACCTGTAACTAATTCAAATTCTTCTCTTATATCTATAATTGCCGATTTTTCTTTATCTAAGCTATCAATTTCATCCCATTGAATTGCTTTCGTAATTCCTTCTATAATATTTGATGCATAATATCCAAGCATATTGACTGGATCTTTTGCAGAATTGTATGGAGGTGCATAACACGGCTCAATATCTTGCAAATCAAAAACTGTAAGGTTGCCTTTAATAGCTGTTGCGAGAACATCTATACGTTTCTCAACGCCATCAATTCCCACACCTTGTGCTCCAAATATTTTCCCTGACTTTGGATCGAACAACATCTTTAAGGATATAGGAAAAGATCCTGGGTAATATCCAGCATGAGAACCTGGGTGTATATGAATTGTTTCATATTCTATACCTAACCTTTTTAACATCTTTTCATTATTGCCTGTTGTAGCTACCGTATAATCAAATATCTTTGCAACAGATGATCCAAGAGTACCTTTATATTCAACGTTTTTTCCACATATATTATCGGCTACTATCCTACCTTGTCTGTTTGCAGGCCAAGCTAAAGGAATCATTGTTGGTTTTTTATTTACAAAGTCTATGACTTCTACTGCATCTCCCAATGCATAGATGCTTGAATCTGAAGTTTTCATAAATTTATCAACTATAATAGCGCCTCTTTCATTTAATTTAAGGTCAGCTTGCCTTGCAATTGCTGTTTCTGGCCTAACTCCAATTGATAATATTATCATATCTGTTTTTATTTCTTTTCCGCTATCAAGTATAATTTTTTTTCCATTGTCTTTAAATTCAGACACTCCATTTTTTAATATTAGTTCAACATTTTTATCTATTAAATGTTCATGTAATATACTCGCCATTTCTATATCAAGAGGAGCCATAACCTGATCACTTGCTTCTATAAGTGTAACATCTATTCCCCTAGCATGAAGATTTTCTACCATCTCTAAGCCTATAAATCCTCCACCTATTACTGTTGCATGTTTTGGTTTATTATTATCCACATAAGCTTTAATTCTATCTGTATCTGGTATATTTCTAAGAGTGAATAAACTACTACAATCTTCTATTCCAGGTATTTTAGGGCTGATTGGTGCTGCTCCTGGAGATAAAACTAAAATATCATAAGTTTCATCATACTCTTCCTTTGTTCTAATATTTCTTACTCTAACTTTTTTGTTTTCCTTATCTATGCTAATAACTTCATTTAAATTTCTTATATCTAAATTAAACTTATTACTCATTTCCTCTACAGTTTGAACTATTAGTTTCCCTCTTTCATCAATGGTCTCTCCTATATAATATGGAAGTCCACAATTAGCAAAAGATATATATTTACCTTTTTCTATCATAATAATTTCAGCATTTTCATCTAACCTTCTAAGTCTAGCTGCTGTTGAGGCACCTCCAGCAACTCCACCAATAATAATAATTTTTCTATCCATAATAGCTCTCTCCTTTTATAAATGCAATGCATTTCTTTAATTTAAGTTTAGCTAAAATGGCTGATATCTTCTGTGACTTTATCACAATGATTAAAAACTTCAGTTAATGCTATATAAAATTAATCATATAGACTCCTATAAAGTAAATGTGACTTAACCCCGCATACTTCGGGGCAATTTATTTTCCTACCTTATACTACTTACTCAATTAACATAATTAGATTTTAATATTTACTCTTTTATCCCTTTATATATCAAAAAAGAGTTGTAAGAAAATCTTACAACTCTTAATAAAATAATATTATCTTCTATTATTTTGTTCCTTTTTAATTCTTCTGCAAGATATACATCTTGTAGGTTCATTAGTAAATCCTTTTTCTTGGTAGAATTCTTGTTCTCCCACAGTGAAAACAAATTCTTCTCCACAATCTCTGCATACTAAAGTCTTATCTGTCATATAAAGTTCCTCCTTTAACTAAAGATTAATATATTGATTCATATAATTCTCTAAAGGAGAAATTTACATATCTATAAAAAACCTTTTATTTACAATAACTATTATAACATACTTCAGTAAAATAGCAAACCTTTTAGCTTAACTTATTTAAATTAATTGAAAGATCCAATAACTCAGAAGCTTCATTGCTTGTTAATCCTTTTGCTTGAGCGATCTCCTCTATGACAATTTTCTTTATATAATTTAGCATTTGTTTTTCACTTGAATTTAAACTATGCCATTTTTTTAATTGTGTTAGATCAAAGATTACTTCAAGAAATTCATCAAATGTACCTGATTTTATTTTTATTTTGCTAACGCTTCTTCTTTCTTTATAATTAATTTTAGAAAACTTCTCTGCCTCCGCCACAAATCTATCTACATGTTTTAAGCTATTCTCTAACGTTTTAATGTCACTTATTAACCTCATATTAGATGTATTTGCTGTCCTAATAGGCAAGGTTAACTTCATAGTATTATTAATTAAGTGTATTATATAGCATTTTATTTTTTC
Organism: Candidatus Clostridium helianthi; assembly: GCF_045310795.1. Lineage (NCBI taxonomy): Bacteria > Bacillati > Bacillota > Clostridia > Eubacteriales > Clostridiaceae > Clostridium > Candidatus Clostridium helianthi. Next base: position 10,789 of record NZ_JBJIAB010000029.1, on the reverse strand, counting down.
ACCATTGAGTTCTTTTTCTTCTATAACATCAATTATTCCTATTCCTTGACTTGGGTATACAACCTTATCTCCTATGTTAAACAAAAAATGACCTCCTCACATGTAATAAAATTTTAACATCTTAATTATTTTTAGAATGTTTCAAGTTTTCCCTTAAAAATCTTTTTCTTAACACAATCCTACATATTACCACTCTTTCATAAAATAAGTTCTTTATTATCTAAATATATATTATGTAAATTTCGTATAAAGATACATATGATTTATTAAAAGAAGCAGATTTTTCAATTTATTGTTTTCATATAGTTAATTTTAGAGTATAATAAGTTTGAAAAAGGAAAAACTGATGTGTAAAGTACATAAATCAGTTTTCTTAAGCTATTATAGTTATTATAATAAATATACAAGTATACGGAGGTCGTAAAATGTTAACATCAGCTAAAGAAATGTTAAACAAAGCTAGACAAGGAAAATACGCAGTTGGTCAATTCAACATCAACAACTTAGAATGGACTAAAGCTGTATTATTAACTGCACAAGAAAATAATTCACCAGTTATCTTAGGTGTATCTGAAGGTGCTGGAAAATATATGACAGGATATAAGACTGTATCTGCAATGGTTAAAGCAATGATCGAAGAATTAAACATCACTGTACCAGTTGCTTTACACTTAGATCACGGCAGCTATGAAGGTGCAAAAAAATGTATCGAAGCTGGATTCTCATCAATCATGTTTGATGGATCTCATTATCCAATAGCTGAAAATATAGAAAAGACTAAAGAATTAGTTGCTATAACTAATGAAAAAGGGCTTTCTTTAGAAGCAGAAGTTGGTTCAATTGGTGGAGAAGAAGACGGAGTTGTAGGTAAAGGTGAAGTTGCTGATGCAAATGAGTGTAAGCAAATAGCTGAATTAGGAGTTACTATGTTAGCTGCTGGTATTGGAAATATTCATGGAAAATACCCTGCAAACTGGGCTGGATTAGATTTTGATGCATTAGCTAAAATTGAAGAAGCTGTAGGAACTTCAATGCCATTAGTATTACATGGTGGTACTGGAATCCCTGAAGATATGATAAAGAAAGCTATATCTCTTGGAGTAGCTAAGATCAATGTTAATACTGAATGCCAATTATCATTCCAAGAAGCTACTAGAAAATATATTGAAGCTGGAAAAGATTTAGAAGGAAAAGGATTTGACCCAAGAAAGTTATTAAATCCTGGATTCGAAGCTATCAAAGCTACAGTTAAAGAAAAAATGGAATTATTCGGTTCAGTAAACAGAGCTTAATTTCATTGAATATAAGGAGCACTATATTTAGTGCTCCTTTTTATTTTAAATTAATATTTCAATCAAATCCCTTTCTGAATCTAAAACATTGCTTTCATTAACATATTTTCTAACATTGATATTGAATCTATGATTACTTTTTCTTTTTTTTTAATATAAAAATTATCATGTGCATTTTCAATTATCCAATTATAGTCATTATAAACTATAAATTTACTTAAAAGTTCAATTCTGTCATTTCTATTCAATTTATATTTATCCAAAATTGCTATAATATCTTCTATTTTACTATTAAAACTTTTAATATCAGAACCTCTTTTAATATTTGCTAACCTCGAGATATAATCTGTATCATTAATAATTTCACTGTTTGATAACTCATTAATTTTATTTTTCCGTGCCCCATCATTTAAAATATTTAATATATAAATAAACATTTCTACCTCTCCCCAATAAGAACAAAATTCAATTCTAATTATACGTTTACAATTAATAAAATTCAAGATTAACATGAAATTTATTAATTGTAATTTAAATATTGATTCTACATCTGTGTTTGTTTTTCCTTCCATTTTCTTATTTTTTTCTATTTTAATTTAACTTATGCTGAATTTTAGTATTAATATATGCAAATAAATATATAATAATATATAATAGATATTTTTGCAATTTGGAGGTGTCTTAATGAATAATAAATATAATGATTTATTCGATGAGTTAGTCAAATCATATTACAATGGTAATTTTGACGAAACTCTTAAACGTATTATGGTATGTCATAAAAAGTCTCCACAAGAAACTTTTGAAATTATTAGATCGTTGTGTGGCGTTGATATGGAGTTCGATAATAATTATGTATATAATTTTAAAAAAGCAATTACAGAATATACAGTTAATACAAGATTAATTGAAAAACTTAAAGGCTGTGATAAATCCTGTCCTAGAAATGAAGATGGTAAATTTAGCTGTCAGGTTGCTTGTCCTTTTGATGCCATTCTTTATGATAAAAATGAAAAATCAACCTACATAGATAATGATAAATGCCTAAATTGTGGTGTATGCGTCGATTCATGTAAGCATGGATTAATATTAGATAAAGTTTATTTTCTTCCTGTTTTAGACTTAATACAGAACAATGAAAAAGTCTTTGCTGCAGTTGCTCCTGCTATTAGCGGTCAATTTGGTGATGAAGTTACTATGGATCAAATCAGGGCTGCCCTTATAAAAATAGGTTTTACTGATATGATCGAAGTTGCCTTTGCAGCAGATGTATTAACAATAAAAGAAGCTGTTGAGTTTGATAAGCATGTAAATGGGCCTAAGGACTTGATGATTACTTCATGTTGCTGCCCTATTTGGATAGGAATGCTTAGAAAAGTTTACAAGGAACTTGTTCCTGATTTATCCCCATCGGTTTCACCTATGGTTGCTGCTGCTCGAATGATAAAAAGTCTTGATTCCGATGCAAAAGTAGTTTTTATAGGCCCATGTATTGCAAAAAAAGCTGAAGCTAAAGATAAGGATTTAAACGATGCAGTAGATTTTGTATTAACATTTCAAGAGCTTGACGAAGTATTCAGAGCTTTAGACATAAAGCCTGGTAATTTGGATGGTGTGCCATCCGTTGAGTACGCTTCTAGAGGCGGAAGATTATACGCCCGTAGTGGTGGCGTTTCAATTGCTGTATCAGAAACAGTTGAAGAACTTTTCCCTGAAAAGCACAAGTATTTTAAAGCTGCAAAAGCCTCTGGAGTAAAAGATTGTAAAGAACTTCTTGAAAACGCTCTAAATAGAAATGTTGATGCAAACTTCTTAGAAGGAATGGGATGCGTTGGCGGATGTGTTGGTGGTCCTAAAGCAATAATTCCTACAGAACAAGGTAAGGAATCAGCCGATAAATTTGCTTATGATTCACCCATAAAGGTTCCAGTTCATAGTAAAGTACTTGATGAGGTGTTGAATAAACTTGGTATAAACTCAATAGAAGACTTTCACGATCATGAAAAAGTGAGCATCTTTGAACGTGAGTTTTAACCTAATTTTATTTTAACTTCCTAATCTATCTATAATTTCATCTGCACGCTAACTAACATAAATATTTATAATATATTTGACTTAAAATGGCTGTATAAATATACAGCCATTTCATATATAAATTTCAATTATTAAACTTACTAATTTACAGTTTCCAGAGCTTTCTTTACCTTAGGAACTACATAGTGGCTACTACCTCTGTCTTTAACATCTTCAATCATCATTACTACCAATAGATTGTTTGGAGATTTATTAGTGGTCATCCCAACGAACCATCCTAATTCTGTACCATTATTATCATCCTGAGATGCTTTTATCTCAGCCGTTCCTGTCTTTCCAGCTATAGTTAATCCACTAGTATAAGCTCCATGACCTGTTCCACCTGAATTTTCTACTACTTGTATTAAATCTTGAAGTACCATATTAGCTGAGTCTTTTGACACAACATTAGCTTTCCATACTTTTTTATCTGAATTATCCTTTGTCGCAAGATAAGGTGTTAATATATTTCCTTCATTTTGAAACATAGTGTAAAGCGCTGCCAAATGCACAGGGTTTACCAAAACTTCACCCTGACCATATCCACTGTCCGCTAGCTGTACCTCAGATTTAAAATCCTTCTCACTTGAATATTGTGAATTATATAATGGATATTCAAATGGGATTTTATCAAAAAATCCAAAGCTATTTAACTTATCTTTAAGTATATCCTTTCCAATATCCAACGCAGCCTGAGCAAAGTAGATATTATCAGAATAAACAAGTGCATTCAATAGATTTGATGGTCCTTTATAATCGCTTACTCTTGTAACTGAGTAATTTCCCCAACTGCTATCCTTTTTCCAACTAAGACCAGTTATATTTTTATTGGCGTTAGGATCTATCTTTTTTGTATCTAAACCAATAACCGCAGTAATTGGCTTAAAGGAAGAACCTGGCACTAATGTTGCTTGAAATCTATTATACATAGGTTTCTTAACATCATTATTCAAACTATTCCATTTATCCCCTGACATACCCAAGACAAAATCATTTGGATTAAATGCTGGTGTGCTAACCAACGCTAAAACCTCTCCTGTATTAGGATTCATAGCAACTGAAGTTCCTTTATCACTACCAAGCTGACTATATAATAAACTTTGTAAATTGCCATCAATTGTTAATTTTAAATCCGTACCATTTTTAACATCTTTTGTTATAATTGATTTTTTCTTTTCGCCTTGAATATTTTGAATATATATTTCAGCCCCATCAATTCCTCTTAATGTATCTTCGTATGTTTTTTCAAGTCCTGATTTACCAATTGTAGAATTTTCAGTATACTCCTCACCTTTATGTTTGTCCAATTCATCAGCATTTATAGCTTGTACATACCCTGTTAGATGAGCCGCCTGCTCTCCTAGAGGATAAACTCTTGCATCTTTATCATTAATTTTAACTCCCGGAATTTTAAGAAGGCTCGGAATTCTTTCATCACCATATGGTATTGTCTTCACTGGAATGAACATATCTGCCTTAACATATGATGCATTTAGTTGACTGTTTATATAATCAACAGTTATCCCTAATATTTTTGAAATTTCATCAATTGATTTATCTTTGTTTTCACCTAAGTTTCCTGGAACAATTCCAACGTTAGATGAAAAAGAATCTGTTGCCAGTTTAGCTCCATTTCTATCTAATATGTCTCCTCTTTTAGATTTTATTATTTTAACTCTTATTTTGTCACTATCAGCTAAGTCCGGGAATATTGCTTGAGAATTCCAGATTAAAGCATAATCCTTTCCAATCTTCCTATTCATAGTTGCACTATTTAAAAATTCTAATTTTCCACATATTGTATCCATGCTGGTTTCATAGTCCACGGTAGCTTTATCACCATCTTTTTTTACATTTTTTATGTGAATTTCAATATTGCTAGCGCCAATACCTTCATAAATATTTTTATTTCTTGTAATAAAATCATCTTTGGACATCTTTTGTATGATTTCACCATCCGTCAAATCATACATTTTTTCATATTCCTTTGAATTTAATAAGCTAAAGTACTCCAGTAATTTATTTTCTGGTTTATGCGTCTTATTGTAAAAAAAGAAAGCAGCTAAACTAATAATAAATGGAATTATTACTATTCCTGCTCCAATTAATATATAAATATTTTTCTTTTTATCCATAAAATCTAACCTTCTCTATCCTAAATATCTAAATAAATTATATCATATAAATGTATATCTTTACATATCCAATTCCATATTATGAAAATATAAAGAGAGACTACTTTTATATTTTCGTAATCTCTCTTAATCCAATATATATTTATATAATTTACTTATTTTTCAAGCATAAGAGTATTATCTTCGTATAACTTCCACTTTATATCCATCTGGATCAGTCACAAAATAATATCCTGGTTTTTCTCCTGGTAATCCTTTCAAAGGCGTAACTTCGTATCCTAACTCTATATGTTTTTCTCTCATTTCTTCTAAATTTTCAACACCTATTGCAGTATGGCTAAATCCATTTCCTAAATCGTATTTTTCAACACCATAATTATAGGTAAGTTCAATTTCATATCCCCCCATCTCATTTGATAAATAAACAAGAGTGAATTTATGTTCTGTGAAATCTTTTCTTCTAGTTTCTATAAGACCTAATGCATCTCTATAAAACTTTAAAGATTCCTCTAAATTTTTAACTCTAATACAAGTATGCAACATTTTTACTGACATTTCAGTTCCTCCTTAATTTAAATAATTATGCAATTTATTTGCAGCAATAGTATATATTTCTTTATACAACATTACTTTGCATTTATATACACTAATTTCTTATATTAATATACCACATAAAATGCAAATAATAAAATAATTTCCTATTCCTAAAATAAAGGTAAAACCACCTTTAACTATTTTCCTAATTAGAAAAATATAGCATAATGTAAAATTATAGTTTATAATATTATGATGTGTTCATTAAACTCTAAATTTTACTCAATTATTATTTGAATCTTCAATTAAAATTAATTAAAATTATTAAATTTATAATAATTATTCAAGGAGGCAATATTTCATGAAATTACTTAAATACATGCTTATTTTTATTCCGATAAGTTTTATAGCAGAATTTGTTATGCATGTATCTCCATCAATAATGTTTATACTTGCAGCATTATCTATAGTACCACTAGCAGGACTTATGGGTGAAGCAACTGAGGAAATTTCATTCTACTCAGGCCCTAAGATTGGCGGTTTTTTAAATGGTACTTTCGGAAATGCAACAGAACTGATAATATCTTTTTTTGCTCTTAAAGAAGGGCTTTTTGATGTTGTCAAATCTTCTATAGCTGGGTCTGTAATAGGAAATATATTATTAGTACTTGGTGCCAGTATGCTTGCTGGAGGGTTAAAACATAAAACTCAGACTTTTAACAAAAAAGTTGTTGAAGTTTCTTCAAGTATGTTACTATTTGCTGTTGTTGGCTTGTGTGTACCTGCTTTATTCACCCATACTGTGGACCCAACTCTTTTGAATACTAGGTATGAAGGATTAAGTATAATAGTTGCAATAGTAATGCTTTCTATTTACATTTTAAGTCTTATTTTTTCATTCTTCACTCACAAAGATATTTATACAGTTTCTAATCAAGAGGAAGGTAGTGCTAAATGGACATTAAAGAAAGCAATCTCTATATTAGTCATTGCTACAGTTCTAGTGGCTATAGAAAGTGAATTCTTGGTAAGTGGAATAGAATCTATAACTTCAAGCTTAGGACTTAGTGAATTTTTCGTTGGTATTATTTTAATCCCTATCATAGGAAATGCTGCTGAACATAGTACTTCTGTTGTAATGGCAATGAAGAATAAAATGGATGTTGCTTTGGAAATAGCTATTGGCTCAAGCTTGCAAATTATATTATTTGTAGCACCAGTATTAATATTCTTAAGTTTATTATTCACTCCTATGAGTATTGTTTTCAATGAATTTGAACTGATTGGCCTTATAGTTGCTGTATTAATAGCTAATAGAGTTTCCAACGATGGAGAATCAAATTGGTTAGAAGGAGTTCAACTCCTTGCTGTATATTTAATAGTTGCCGCATCATTCTTTATTTTGTAAAATTCAAAAAATAATCTAATTCCATTTTAATGCTAATACCTCATAATTTCTTATTTATAAAATTATGAGGTATTATTTTTATAACCACTTATTTTTCTTAAACCACACGCCACATAACACAACTACGCTGATACTTATTGAAATCACAAATGGATATCCATAACTCCAGCCATATTCCGGCATATTAAAATTCATTCCATACCATCCTACTATAAGAGTAAGTGGCAAAAATATAGTCGTGACCACTGTGAATAACTTCATTAATTGATTTTGATTTATGTCAACTTGAGCTTGATATGCTTCCCTTACTTGGGTAACATAATCTCTAAGATTATTCACATTCTGATATAGTCTATTAATACGATTAGTGAACATTCTAAAGTATCTTATTATTTTTTTATCAATTAATCCATTATCATTTTCTTCTATAGAATCTGCAATATTTAATAATCTTTCATAATACCTCTTTAATTTTAATAATTTTTTTCTCAACATAATAATCTTCTTTAAGTAATTATCATTCTTTGAAGTTATTAAGCCTTCTTCAAGTGCTGCAATTTCATATTCAAGTTCTTCAATATGATAAGTGTCCTCAAATGTAAGTTTATCAAAAAATGCATATAAAAGCTTACTAAGATTCAAGCCTTTAATCTCACCCGTTTTACTCTTAGAAATTACCTCTTCTATAATATCATTTCCATCACTTATAAATACAAGTACGTTTTTCTGAAGAAACATACTTACTTTTTTTGATTGTTTTAATACATTATTAATTAAAGGAATCTTTAAAGATATGTAATCTAGACCTTCATAACTTTCAAATTTAGATGTTCTTCCATTTATACAATCATATAATAATTTTTCGTTTATATTGAGGATATCCGAAACTGATTTAAGTTCATCAAATTTGATGACAGCAACAAATAATTTATTATTATTTGTTGTTATATTTTCAATTTTATCACTTTGTAATATATCATTCTCTAAAACATAGACCATTTTTAATCTCCTAATTATAAATTTATTATATTTTAACATATTAACATAATTATTTCACTATATCCTTAAACTTCATAATGATTCGTTAATTAAATAAATTCGTTTATCGTTATGATACTTAAATTTTAGCATCATAAGTATTCTTCTTATTTAATTCAAAATTACTAATCCAAAGCTACTTGTAATTTTGAATTATTAGTTGAAATTTTGTTATATGGTTAGTTTACTATATAAAATTTATATTTCTGCACATAATATAATTAATTTAGAAGGGAGGCTTTTTAATGCGAAAAAGTACAAAAATAGCAATAATTGTGGTAATAATCTTGATAGCCGTAGGTATTCCTATAAGTAGTTATAATAATCTAGTTTCTTTAGAACAGACTGCCAATTCTGCATCTTCAAACATTGACACTCAATTGCAAAGAAGATCTGACTTAATTCCCAATTTAGTTAGTACAGTTAAGGGCTATGCTACACAAGAGAAATCCATATTTACTGATATCGCCAATGCAAGAAGCAGGTTATCTGGGGCAACAAATATACAGGAACAAGCTGATGCTGACAATCAACTTTCTGGTTCTCTTTCGAGATTATTGGCTATAGTGGAAAATTATCCTGAACTAAAGTCTAATCAGAATTTCAGAGATCTATCAGTCCAGTTGGAAGGAACAGAAAATAGAATTGCAATAGCGAGGCAAGATTATAATACTGCTGTAACAAATTATAATACTAAAAGAAGAAGTTTTCCAAGTAATATAGTATCTTCATTATTTGGTTTCCAAGAAAAACCGCTCTATAAAGCTAGCGAAGGTTCAAAAGAGGTTCCTTCAGTAGATTTTGCAAAATGATAGAAAAATTAATACATAAATCTTTAAATTCATTATTAAGCTTTCTTCTTTTAGTTGTTTCTTCAATTTTCCTCCTTTCAGCAAGTGCTGAAATTAAAGTTCCTTCTCCTACATCTTACAAATATTTAAATGATTATGTACATATAATTAGCGAGACTGAGATGAATGGGTTACTATCTATAGGAAAGGAATTAGAAGACAAAACTGGCGCACAAGCTGTTGTAGTTATTATAAATTCAACTAATAATGTACCTATTGAAGATTATGCTAATACTCTTTTTAGGTCATGGGGCATCGGAGAAAAAGGTAAAGATAACGGCTTATTGATTCTTTTAGCACTAAATGATAGGGCGTGGAGAGTTGAAGTTGGCCGTGGACTTGAAGGTGCTATTCCAGACGTTTTAAGCAGCAGAATTATGGAATCAGTTGCCAAACCTAGTTTTATAGAAGGAAAATATGGTGAAGGATTACTTAATTCTTATAGTACTTTCTGCGATCATATAGCAAAAGAATATAATGTTACTCTAGATAAATCACTAAACATCTCGGAAAAAAATACAAATACTATTAAGTCTAATACAGGAACTAAAGTGTTTGGAAGTATAATGCTAGGCCTGCTATTGCTAGATATTATCTTTAATAGAGGTAGGATTTCTTTTTCATTACTTCAGATTATTTTCTGGAATAATATTTTTAGAGGCCATGGTCCCAGAGGTGGATCATCTGGCGGAGGTTTTGGTGGCTTCGGCGGTGGTTCTTCTGGTGGTGGTGGCTCTAGTGGAAACTGGTAGAACCACCAAAACCATAAAATAAAGTTGTTCTTCTAAACGATATTTTATGGTCTTCTGAATATCAGTAGTAATATTTTCCTGAAACGTTTATCTATCATGATTAGGGTTATTACTAACCTTATTTATCGCTGTTGTAACTTGTACTATTATATCAGTTTCAACTTGTTGTTTAGTACTTTCTATTTTGGCCATTATCTTTCCTAAAGGTGTTGCCACATAGTAAGGTTTTAAATTGTTAAGAGAAAGTGTGAAGATGTCCCTTTTACATTTATCGCATTTACATCCATCTGTTTTGGCTAACAAGATTTCCATATACTCCTTAACCCATATTTCCATATAATTAATAACATTCTCCATTATGTTTTCTCCTTAATATTAAAGTCTTAAGCATTATCTAATCTTTACCACTGATAATGATATTGTACCACAATTTTCTAACAGAACAATTATATCACTAATCTTTGAATATTTTAACCCTTATAAAATCATTTATCTGTATTTAAAATAATAAAAGATGAGTTCTACTAAACTCATCTTTTATTGCTTTATACTAGTTAGTTAACTCACTATGCTAAAATATTTTATACAAGATTTATTCCTTTTTAAGAATTTTAATTTGGTTTATATAATTGAGCAAATTTCATATTTGCTAAATAGCTAATTTTCTAGTTTTAAGTTATTTAAAAAAGGAAAATCACCCCAAGTG